>NZ_CP016503.1:637916-956874 GCF_001693335.1 Helicobacter enhydrae
ACAGAAGCCAAAAATGCTGGTTTGCTCACTCCGACAAACTCTCAAGTTTTGCAATCCATTGTCCCATCCAATCTTAGAGATTCTGATAGTCAATGGTTTGCGATTACCAAAAGAGCGAGGATTGTCGTATATGCCAAAAATCGAGGAGTTGATCCCAACCTTGTGAAAACCTATGATGATCTTGCCAAACCTGATCTCAAAGGAAAGCTACTTGTTCGCAGTGCTACATCTCCATACAGCAAGACACTCTTGGCAAGTATCATCGTAAGTGAAGGCGAACAAAAAGCAAGAGCTTGGGCACAAGGCGTTTTGAACAATCTTGCCACCAAACCAAAAGGTGGGGATAGAGATCAAGCAAGATTAGTCTATGCTGGAAATGGCGATTATGCTATCATCAATACTTACTACATCGGGCTCATGAAAAACTCCAAAGATCCAAGAGATGTGGAAGTGGCAAACTCATTGGGTATCATATTTCCCAATCAAAATGGTCGTGGCACACATATCAATGTCAGTGGCGTAGCGATGACAAAATCAAGCAAACACCCAAAAGAGGCTCAAAAATTTATGGAGTTTTTGGTCAGCAAGGAGGCTCAAGAAATGCTAAGCAACGCAAACTACGAATACCCTATCCGCTCTGATGTCAAACTCAATGAAACAATCAAAAGCTTTGGGACATTCAAAGAGGATCCCACCTCTGTCAATGAGATTGCTGCTAAAGTCAAAGAGGCAGTCAAAATCTATGATGAAGTCGGATTCAGATGAGAATTATATTTCAATGCCTAGCCCTACTTATCGTAGGGATTGTGGCAGTTCCAATCTTTGGAACTTTTGTAGAAACCTGCTATGTTTTCCTTCAATCCCTACAACAAGATTCATCACTTGCATTAGAGATCCAATCCAACCTCAAACACTTCTTTACATTTTTGTTTGGGCGTTTTCTTGCAGATAGTTTTATCGTCGTGTTTTGCGTATTGCTACTCAGTGCATTGATTGGGACAACTTGTGCTTATCTAGTCGCTCATTATCGCTTTTTTGGTTCTAAAATTTTAGACAAAATCTTATTCTTGCCCCTTGCAATTCCTAGCTATATCTTAGCTTTTGCGTATGTGGGACTCTTGGACTTTAGTGGGATTTTTTATGAAATTTTGGGTTTGCGGGTTGATATATTCAATCTTGGTGGAGTGATTTTTGTCCTCACCTTTTCACTCTTTCCTTATGTGTATCTTTTTGCAAAAGATGCCTTCCAAACAGAATCCACAACGCTCTATGAAGTTGCACAGACGATGAAATGCTCACAATGGCAAATCTTTTATAAAGTCTCACTCCCTCTTGCCAAACCTGCGATTTTGTCTGGTCTTTTGTTGGTTTTGATGGAAACATTGAGTGATTATGGTGCGAGTGCCTATCTAGGAGTGGATACATTTTCTGCGGGTATTTTCAAACTTTGGTATGACTTAAGCGATCCCTACTCTGCTAGCATACTTACAGCAATTTTGATGCTATTTGTATTGGGGTTAATGCAGGTAGAACAGAAACTCAAAAACAGACAAAAATATAGCTCCAATCAAAACTGCAAGCTCCTTATCAATCCCAAACCTCTGCCACCCATTCCATCATTACTCGCTTCTTGCTTCTGCTCACTCATCGCAACGCTTGGTTTTTTCCTACCACTATTTTGGCTTCTTTATTGGGGATTACAAGATTCCAAACTCTTTGAAAAAGATTTCTATTTGCTCGCCCTAAACTCATTGCATGTTGGGATCCTTAGTGCGTGTTTTGCTCTCATCTGTGCTTTGTTTTTGTGCTTTGTCATACGAATCACGCGACAAACATTTCTACGCAATCTCCTCACACAAACAAGCACTCTAGGATATGCTATCCCCGGTGCAGTCGTAGGGGTGAGCATGATGATTTTAGCCACAGCGATTTCAAACTTGACCAATATTCCACTTCTAGGCACTTCAATAAGCCTCCTTGTCTTTGCTTATATCGTGCGTTTTTTAGCCACAGCGATTTATTCCATACAAAATGGCTATGACAAAATCCACGCCTGTCTTGATGAAGCAAGTTTGTCTCTTAGGAGTGGATACATCAGACTTTGGTTCAAAATCCATTTGCCACTTCTCAAGCACTTCATCCTTTCGGCACTGCTAGTTGTTTTTATCGACACAATCAAAGAATTGCCAACCACTAGAATGCTTGCACCCTTTGGATTTGAAACACTCAGCACAAAGGCATTTTGGTATGCCACAGATGAGAGGCTCTACAACTCCGCACTTCCCTCACTTCTCATTGTTCTACTCTCTCTTTTGAGTATGCTCATAATTAATCTATGGATAAGGAAAGATGATGCTAGAGATTAAAAATTTATACAAAAATTTTGGCAAAACAGAAGTGCTTCGCGATGTGAGCTTAAGCCTCAAAAAAGGAGAGGTGTTGAGTATCTTGGGCAATAGCGGGAGTGGCAAAAGCACATTGTTGCGAATCTTGGTCGGACTTGAAAAGCCCACTAGCTTCACGCATTTTCATTGCACCACAAAAACAGCAATGATGTTTCAAAACTATGCGTTGTTTCCCCACCTCAATGTAGAAGATAACATTCTTTTTGCCTTGCAGCACTCTCCAAAAACCCAAAGAAATGCACGATTGCAAGAATTGCTCCGCTTCTTTGGTATCGAAACAATCAGGCACAAAAGAATCGATGAGATTTCTGGAGGACAGGCGCAAAGGGTGGCTTTTGCTCGTGCTATCGCGATGGAATGTGAGCTTCTTTTGCTCGATGAGCCATTTTCCAATCTTGATAGCCACCTCAAAGAATCTCTAAGGGGCGACCTCAAAGAAATGATCAAAAAGCAAGGGCTTTCAGCCATCATCGTGACGCACGACATCGATGATGCTTATTATCTTTCAGACAAAATCGCCCTATTGAAGCAAGGAAGCGTGATTGATTGCAATACCCCCCAATCGCTATACTTCCACCCAAAAAGCAAAGAATCTCAAGCTTTCTTACCACATCTAAATGTCATCGATGAACCGCTAGATAGCGATGATTTGTTTTTCAAATGGATCATCCAAAGAAATTATATTTTTAGTGCTGGAGAGATTCGGGTTGGGCATACATTTCGAGGCAAGGTATTGGAGCACAAATTCCTTGGGGCATTTTGCAAAGTCAAAGTGCAATACAAACACATTGTATTTTTTATGCTCACCCACCCACATCAATGCTTACAAGAATATATTGATTTTGAGATTATTTCTTGATCACCAAAGCTTCTTTGATCACCTCATCAATACAAGTAACTGGAATAATCTCAAGCGCTTCTTTCACCTCTTGAGGAATTTCATCCAAATCCCTTTGATAGTTTTTGAGAGGAATGAGTGCCTTTTGCACCCCTGCCTTATGAGCGGCAATCAATTTTTCTTTCAACCCGCCAATGGGCAAAACTTTGCCACTCAATGTCAGCTCTCCTGTCATTGCCACATCTGATCTGACTTTATAATCTGTCAAAATAGAGGCGATCACACTTGCCATTGCAATCCCTGCACTTGGTCCGTCTTTGGGTGTTGCACCCTCTGGCACATGCAAATGCAAATCATAGACTTCATAAGCTTGCTTAGTGCTTTTTTTGTCAAATTGGATTTGAGATTTGAGTTTCTTTTCACTCAAAAGCACCTTGACTACAGAATAGGCAATGCGCGCTGATTCTTTCATCACATCGCCCAAACTTCCTGTCAAAGATAGATTTCCTTTACCCGCAATCCTCACGACTTCGATTTTTAGCACATCTCCACCCACACTTGTCCAAGCCAAGCCATTCACAACGCCCACTTGATCCACCTTGTCTGCAGGATCAATCTCAAAAACAATTTTGTCCAAAAATTCTTTGAGATTTTTCTGTGTGATAGAAATCTTCTCACTCTCTCCATTGGTGCTATTCAACAGAATCTTTTGGGCACTCTTTCTCATGATTTGAGCGATTTTGCGACGCAGATTCCTCACTCCTGATTCGCGTGTGTATTTTTCAATCATCTCTTTGAGTGCGGTGGTAGAGATACTCACCTCAAAATTTTTCAATCCGTGCTTTTTGAGCTCTTGGGGGATTAGATATTTTTTGGCAATTTGCTCTTTTTCTTGTGGAGTGTAGCTAGAGATTTGAATGAACTCCATTCTATCTCTAAGTGGTGGAGGGATTTGAGAAATATCGTTGGCTGTGGCGATAAAAATCACATTGGAAAGATCAAGATTGAAGTTTGTATAATAGTCTCTAAACTCTTTGTTCTGCTCAGGATCCAAAATCTCAAGCAACACGCTTGTGGGATCTCCTCTAAAACTTCTGCCGACCTTATCAATCTCATCTAGCACCATTACAGGATCCATCTCTTTTGCATCAATCAAGCCTTGCGTGATACGACCTGGCATTGCCCCCAAATAAGTGCGACGATGACCTCTTAACTCATTGACATCTTCTAACCCCCCCAAAGCCAAACGCACAAGAGAACGCCCCATCGCTTTGGCAATCGAATTGGCAAGTGAGGTTTTCCCAACACCGGGAGGACCATAGAAGCACAAAATCGTCCCCTTGCTGTCTTTTTTGTCTTTGCCTCGCAAACTTAGCAATTCTTGCACAGAAAAATACTCCAAGATTCTCTTTTTGGGGTTTTCAAGAGAATAATGATCGCTATCGAGTTGTTTTTGCACTTTTTGGATTGAGATTTTTTGTCGGCTTAACTTTCCAAAAGGAATCTCAAGCACCCACTCTAGATAATTTTGCACGATACTTGCATCCCCGCTATCTTGATTCATCTTAGTCAATCTATCGATTTGACGCTTAATCTCTTTGTGAATCTCTGCACTTACAAAGGGTTTGATGTGGTTTAATTTGTCGCGATAGCTTTGTATCTCTTCCTCTTTTTGCCCCTCTAGCCCCAACTCTTTGTTGATTTGGCGAATCTGCTCTTTGAGAAAATATTCTTTGTTGATCTTGTCCATTTTGTTTTGGACACGCGTTTTGATCTCTTTTTGGAGTTTTTGGTTTGCAATATCTGCGACCACATACTCAATCAAAAGCAAGATTCTTTGATGCATGTCATCTTTGGCAAATAGCTCAAAGGCTTGAGATTTTTTGAGCTTCATACTTGAGGCGATCAAATCCACAATGCGATTGATATCCTCAGACTCTTCAATCGTGCGTAACAATTCTTGAGTGATATTAGAATTCACATTTGCAAGTTGCTCGACCTGCTCTTTTAGGACCTCAAAAGTCGCTTGAATCATTTCGGGATTTTGCTCTTGATAGACAAAAGGAGCGATCACCCCTTCAAGTGGATCTTGCGAGATAAGCTCAGCAATCACCCCGCGTTCTATTCCACGAAACAGAAGCTTGAGGCGTCCATCAGGCAAAGACACCTTACGCATCACTTGCCCAACAATCCCAATAGGATAAAACTCCTTATCGCTCCCTTCTTTGAAAAATGCGACAAAGAGATTTTTGTCTTCTTTGAGTGCTTTGTTTGCCGCTTGGATATTTTTGGCATTACTAATAAAAATGGGGGCTATCATGAAAGGATAGACATTGAAATCCTCCTCGATGATAATTGGCATTTGCATCGTCATTTCCTTACTCACAATCACTCCTTACTTTCAAAATCACCAACTAAAAATCAACGCATACCAAGGAATATAAGAAGGGATAATATAATCAATCTGCTCAAGCTCAATGGCATTCATCACATACCAAGGCACGGCATTGCTAATGCGTCTAAACGACTGCTCTATCCCGAGATCCTCGCGTTTCAAATAATCTTTTTCTGCATAAGCTTTGCCTTGCTTTTTATACACATTGGCAATGGCTGCATTCAATTCGGCTAAACCTAATTGAAATTTGGTGAGAATATAGCCAACAAATGGCGTATAGACATCATCAGGATAGGCGTCCAAATAGGCTTTGATCTCTTTGATAGAATTGAGCATAAACTCTTGATCTTTGGATTGATTTTTGAAAGAGTAAAAACGCGCCAAAATTTTAAGATAATTGATATAGCTATAGTTTGCTTGATTGGAAAAGCGTTTTAGGTATTCATCAAAATAAAATTCTGCCAACACAAACTCATCTTCTGCCATATGTGCGTGTCCCAAAGCCAACATCGCATCAGCAATCAATGGAGAGTTGATATGTTCGCTTTGCAGTGAGGCGAATTTGGTGTCTGCACTCTCCAAATTATTGAAACGAATCTCTTTGAAAATTTCTTCATACCAATACATTGCAGGTTTATCAAACTCATCATTCTTGTTTGAGCAAGAACTCAGAAAAATGCCCATCACAAAGAGCAAACCAACCAATCTAATACTCATCAAATCACTTCCTCAATTTTTGTCAATCTCTCGCACAATCAGATATTATAAAATCAAAGCAATGCTTTTGTTTTAACCCAAAAACTTAAACTAGTTTTGATTGACAAAATCATTTAAACTTTTGCAATTTTTATGATAAAAACTGCAAATTATAGCTCATAGAAGTGCAAAAAATTGATTTTTCAAAGTTTTTTAGGATAAAATGACTGAGTTTAGACTTTAGCAGGAGATACTTGACAATGGTTTTTGAGGTAAAATCGCCAATTCTTGGCTTTGAAGATGTAAGTAAAATGAGACTTGAAAAAATCGATGATTTGTTTATGAAGCTTTCAAATAGCGAAGATTCTTCCCCGATCTTTACATTAATCAATCCATTTGCTTTGCGTGCCTATGATTTTGAGATCCCCACTGCATTAGAACTCTTGCTTGATATTAAATCTCAAGAGGATATTTTGGTAGGCAACATTATGGTGCTACACACACCTAGCAAAGATTCTACAATCAACTTTATCGCTCCTGTGATCTTCAATGTAAAAAACAAAACAATGGCTCAAGTCGTCCTAGATAGTGCCAAATACCCCCAATACGGCATCGCAGAACCCATCAGTGCGTATGGAAATTTTGATGATACGGAGGAATCTCAACAATGAAAACAATTGCGATTGTCGGTTATGGGAATCTTGCAACCTCGATTTTTAAAGGTTTTGCTACCAATCCCAAAATTAGCCAATATGATTTTTTTGTTCATGGGCGTCATCTAGACAAAGCACAAGAGTTTGCCAATAAATTTCCAAAACTTAAAATTCAAGCTATTGAGACACTTGAGATTCTCAAAGATTGCAATCCCATCATTATTCTTTGTGTCAAGCCAAAGGGTTTATCCTATTTCACCTTTTACCACCAAGCCTATCTTATCTATTCTGTGATGGCAGGAGTTGAAATCGCCCAAATCAAACAATATTTTCAGAATGCAAGTTTTTATGCAAGGGCAATGCCTAATGTTGGTGCAAGTGCTGGGCACTCAAGCACGGCTGTTTTTTTGCAACACCAAAATCAAGACACACAAGAAGCAACCCAAATCTTGCAAAATCTCACAGATAGCTTTGGTGCTACGATTTTTCTTAATGATGAAATGCTGATTGATTCAAGTATTGCGACAAGTGGAAGCACGCCAGCATTTTTATCCCTTGTGGCTGAGGGGCTTATCGATGCAGGAGTGCGTGAGGGGATTGATCATGCTACAAGCGTGAAATTGGTGCAAAATACATTTGAGGGTTTTGCCAAACTGCTCAAAACCCACACTCCACAAGAAATCAAAACTCTTGTCACAAGTCCCGCTGGGACAACCGCTCAAGGACTTGCCTATCTAGAATCCAAAGCCTTCAAAGGCATCATTCAAGAAGCAGGACATCAAGCGGTTTTGAAAGCCCAAAAAAAGACACACTGATTGTCGGATTTACGCCTTATCGCGATTTTGGGAGGGAGTGGGAGTGGCAAGAGTGCATTGGGATTAGAGCTTGCACATCAATTAGATTGTGAGATTTTTTCTCTTGATTCATTAAGTATCTACCGAGAAATCGATATCGCTTCAGCCAAACCCACACAAGCCGAACTTCAAGCGATCCACCACTACGCAATCAATCATCTAAAACCCACAGAAGAAAACAATGCAATGTTGTTTCACTCACTTCTGCTAGAAGCCATCGCTCAAACCAAACACAAAGGCAAAGATACGCTCCTCATCATTGGGGGCTCTAGCTTTTATCTCAAAAGCATTCTTGGTGGGCTTTCTGCTATGCCCACGCTCACGACACAACAAAAACAAGAAATCCATCAGCAAATCGCCCAGATTTCAAACCCTTATGAGTTTTTACTCTCCATTGATTCACAGACAACCATCAATCCAAAAGACAGCTATAGGGTTTGCAAGGCTTTGGAGATTTATTTTGCCACACACACCCCACCCACTCAATACTTCCAAGAAAATCCACAAAAGCCATTTTGCTATCCGATTGAAAAATACTCCCTCGCACTTGAACGCCAAGTGTTGAGAGAGCGAATCTCTCAACGCACTCAAGCAATGATTGCCAATGGGCTGATTGATGAAGTGCAAAACCTCATCAGAAACTATGGCACCCACATCCAACCTGCCAATGCAATAGGAGTCAAAGAAACTATAGAATACCTATCTCAAACCCCGCTAAACCCCAAACCTACAATCATTGCACAAAATCTAGAGGAGCTAGGTTCTCTCATCTCAACCCACACAGCACAACTTGCCAAACGCCAAAACACTTTCAATCGGACACAATTTGGAGTGCCACTGCACTGCAATCAATCGCCTGATCGCATATATGCAATCAGCGACATTGTCTATGGGAATCAACAAGAGCTTTATCAGCAAATCCTCTCTCAAGCCCGATAAGCTTCTGTATCAAGAGTCCCCATCTCTTTGTCTGTAGCGATACTTGCCACCATTGCCCCACTCACATTGCTCATCGTTCTTGCCATATCAATCACAGGATCAATCGCCAAAATCACAGCCAAGATTCCAAAATACTCTCCTAGCCCAAGCCCTGTCAAAACAATAGAAGCAGCCATAGTCGCAATCCCGGGAATCCCGGCAATTCCAATAGAAGCCACCACAGAAAGGATGACAATCATCACCCCTTGCGTCAAGCCTATCTCAATCCCCAACGCATTGTAGGCAAACACCCCAACCAATCCGCCAAAATACCCCGCACAGCCATTTGCTCCGATTGTGACTCCAAGCGTTGGAACAAACGAAGAGCTAACCGAACTCACCCCCATTTTGCCCTGCAAAGTCTGAATGCTCAAAGGCAAGATCGCCAAACTTGAACGCGAAGTAAAAGCCGTGATGAGTGCAGGAAGTGCTTTTCTAAAATAATGCAATGGATTTAATCCGTGCAACATCAAAATCACAGCGTGCATGACAAACACAAGCAAAGCACTCACATAAATCAAAGCGATAAACAACAACACAGGTTGCAAACTTGCAAAACCATATCTCATAAAAATCCCAGCAATCATCACCACGATTGCATAAGGCATCAAATAAATGATCAACATCGCCGTTTTCATCATCACAGAATGGAAAAACTCCACAAGTGCGACAAAGCTCTCATAGCCACGATGAGAAGCCCCCACACTTCGTGCAGAGATTGCAAAAATCAATGCAAACAGCACGATCCCAACGACTGCATTTGAAGACATACTTGTCACGATATTGTTGGGCATCAAACCCAAAAGGATTTGATTGAAAGACTGCACCTCTCTTGCTTGTTTCACGCCATTTTCTATCATCATTCCAAGCCCCAAATCTGTGTAATAAGCCAAAGTTACGCCGATAGCTGAAGCACAGCCTGTGCTCAAAAGCAACCAAAACAAACTACGCCCAAACAATGAAGGAAGTTTCACATCAGCACTTAGGGTGATCATCACATACAAGACACCCACAAACACGATAGGCACGATCAGCAATTTGAGCAAACTCACAAAAAGTTGTGCGAAGAAATTGAGCCAAGTGTATGTTTCAAAAAACCAATGCAGTTCTATGCTACTCTGTGCTTCAGTCACGCCACCTTGAGGGAAATTGGCAAAATATTGCAAAGCCACCCCCAAACACGCACCCAACAAAAGCCCCAAAAACATTCTTTTGGAAAAACTAAGTTTTTCTCTCAAAACAAACAAAATCCCAAAAATCCCAAAAAGCACTATCAAAGACAATAGCGTTTGGATATATGAAATCAAAAAAAAGCGTTGTAAAAACAAATCCATATTTACTCCTCTGTTTGGCTTAAACTAAGCCTGAATCAAAATTGTGCATTTTATCCTAAAATGACGCAACAAACCCCCGATCGTGTCCGCTCAAATCGCGAAAAAACTCAAGGTCGGTGCTTCCATTGAGGGCTTCTTGCATTCTTGCACGCTGATCATAGCCCATCTCACAAGCCAAAAATCGCACCCCACATCTCTCCCTCATCGCAATAATCTCTAGCAATATCTCATCGCCACGCTCCCCACCAAACAATGCTTCTCTAGGCTCGTGCAAAACCTTTTTGTCTAGAGGATAATCCAAAGCGATATAAGGAGGATTGGAGATGATCAAATCAATATCTTGCAACCCACACTCCTCCTGCAAAACATCTCGCTGGATCAGAGTGATTCTTGATGAGAGAGTGGAATCTAAGCTAGAAAACTTCTGGATATTTTGTTGTGTGAGCTTGATCGCCAAAGGATTAATATCACTGCCCACCACCTCCAAATGAGGACATAGCAATGCAAGGGTGATACACAACACACCGCTCCCAACCCCTAGCTCAAAGACTTTTTTGAGCCGATGTTGATCCACCAAAACACGCACCTTCTCAAGCAAAATCTCTGTTTCAGGTCTTGGGATCAACACTCCCTTAGTGATACAAAACTCATAATCATAAAAACTCACAACGCCACTCAAATACTCGATGGGCTCCCCCTCCCTAGCTTGTAAAACAAAGCTTTGGTATCTCTCCCATTCTTGAGGAGTGAGTCTCTGATCATCAAAAGTATGCAAAAACACCCTATCTTTTTGCAAAACACTCGCTAGTAAAATCTCACTCTCTAGCCTCGGACGCTCACTCAAAAGAGTATCTGCCCCCCATTTCAATGCTTCTTTGATACTAAATGGCATAATCCAAAGCTTTTAGACGCTCTAGCAATGGTGGGTGGGTGTAATAGAAAAATATATAGGCACGATGAGAGCTTGGGAATGATTTGTTCTCATTGACAATCCTCACCAACGCCTCTCCCAACGCCCTTTTGGAAGCTAGAGAGGATCCAAATGCGTCCGCACGATATTCTGCTTTTCTTGAGAAAAATCCAGCGATTGGCAAAAACCAAAAAAACACAATCGGAGCAACCAACATCATAACCACCAAAATATTGGCACTATGGCGATGCAAACCCAACTCCTCAAACAACTCTACAGGGAAATGCCCTACCAAGAAAAAAATCGCGAAAATAAACACAGCCATAATCCCTAGACTTTTCAATGTATCACGATAATAATAATGCCCCAACTCGTGTCCCAAAATCGCCAAAAGCCCATCAGAGCTAATCTTGTCTAGCAAAGTATCAAACAGCACCACACGCTTACTGCGACCAAATCCACCAAAATAAGCATTCAATCGCCCGTCCCTTTTGCTCGCATCCATCACAAAAATCCCACTACTTCTGAATCCAACTTTGTGCAACAACTCCTCAATGCGTTCTTTCAATACGGGGTCTTTGAGTGGTGTAAATTTGTTGAAAATAGGTGCAATCAATGTCGGATAGATAAAGTTGGCAAGAAATACAAACAGCCAAGCGACAAGAGCTCCTAGACACCACCACATCTCAAAACGCACAATCACTGAAACAAGGAGATAAAAAATAATGCTCCCAAGCAGAAAAAGCACAAAAGCACTCTTGAGCATATCGCTGATGAAATTGCCAAAGGTTTGCTTACTAAATCCAAAACGCCTATCTAGCACCATTTCTTGATAATACCTAAAAGGCAAAGTTGCGATTTGCCCCACAAACACAAACAGCAAAATCACTGCGACGCAGTTGAGATTGCGACCGCCGGGTATATGCAACGAAGCGATCACATCATTGATCCACTCCAAGCCCCAAAACACCCAAAAAGCAAAAAGTCCAAACCCCCACAAATGCTCGATATTTTGGAAACGCAATTTTGCAAGGGCGTATTCTCCCGCCTGTTGATAGTCTTTTGCATTCATCAATACGGGGGGATTCTGCAATTCTCGTGCAATATAATTGTGCTGTAGATAATTGACAACAAAAACAGGGGCAAGGTAGAAAACCCCATAAGCCAAAACTAGCCAATACTCCAACATTTGCTTTGTTCCTCGTTTAATATTTCTTTAAATTTTGGTTATGCGGCTAATCATACAGAGTTTTTGTTTTTGTTAGATAAACAAAAAGATAAAGAATCGGGGTATCTAGCACAGAAAGAATAAAAAATATCAGATAGCTTGAGAGGGCGATTTGCAAAATCACATCCAAAGGATAGATTCCATAAAATGCCCCAAAGCTAAACAAAAGGGTGTTTAGGAGCTGGGAAATAAGCGTAGAGCCATTATTACGCAACCAAAGCCCCCTGCTTCTATTGTGCCAAATCCTCTCGCTCAAATCCCACCAAAAATGATAGAGCCACACATCGACATAAGAGGCGATAGCAAACACAAGCAATGAGGCGATGATGATCCGTGGGGTATTGGCAAAAATAGATTCAAAATGCTGGAGGTTTTGCACATCTTGCATTGTATAAAACAACCAAAGTTGTGAAAAAATCAAAAACAAAGCATTGGCAAAAATCCCGATTTTCACCACGCGTTTGGCACTTTCTTTGCCATAGATTTCACTCAAAACATCAGTGATCAAAAAAGTCGAGGCAAACAGCACATTGCCTAGAGTCTGCTCTATCCCAAATGCACGCACCAAAATCATCACTTCGATATTGGCAACGATACTTGCAAACACCATAAACCCCACCAACCCCTCTTTGCCACACCATTGGTGCAATGCCAAAAGTGCAGAATATGTCAGCAACACACTCAAAATCAAAAGTATCTCATTAGACATCAACCCACTCCAAAATCTGTATTTTCTAGCAATATATCAATACGCGGATTGTCCCAATACATCGGTAGAATCTCTGCTTTGAACTCTGCGATCACAGCTTGATTGGCACGCATTTTGGAATTATCACACATCACATTCAAACAGATTCGATCAAAATACCTAAGCCCCAATTCTATATCTTGAGCAATCATCGCTAGGCTTTGCCCCTCCACACCAATCAACAGATTTGCCTCATCAAAGTCTTGAGCAATGACACTTGGCTCACTTTCTTTGATCCCTTTGTTTAGCACCCTCTCACGCAAATCCACATCAAAGCTTTCAATGCCGATTTTGATCCTCACTTGAGATTCTCCAAAAAACTCCTTGAGCCTTGCGATCTCCTTGCGATAGAGATAATGACACTCAAAAATCAAAGTATGGATCCCCACTCTTTTGGCAACCACTCTGATATGTTCCAAAGTCTCTTGATCTAGCTCATTGAAACTTCCCGAATTGATCACCTCAAGCACCCCGTATTTTCCCTCAACTTGATTGAGCACTTGCATATTGATAGAAGTCGCCTCTTGGCTCACATCAAGATAATAATCACAAAAACGACAGCCTTTGTAAGCACACCCCCTCCCCTGCAACAAAACAATCTCTCGTTTATGCTTGAAATCAATCACGCCATAGCGTTTCATTTGCCCTAAACCTCTCAATGAAATAAATCAAATTCTACCCAAAACACAAAAAAGACAAAAATTAAAACACTTTTTAAACATCATTACACTAAACTTTTGATTTTATTTTTAAGGTATGAGGGAATACAATGAATCAAAAAACTAAATACATTTTTGTGACCGGAGGAGTGCTAAGCTCTCTTGGCAAAGGTATCACTTCTTCTTCTATCGCAACGCTTCTCAAGCACTCCAACTTCGAAGTCTCAATCTTAAAAATCGATCCATACATCAACCTAGATCCCGGCACGATGAGTCCTCTAGAGCACGGAGAGGTGTTTGTCACTCAAGATGGTGCAGAGACAGATCTAGACATCGGACACTATGAGCGTTTTCTCGACAAAAATCTAAGCAGAGAAAACAACTTCACAACAGGGCAAGTCTATCTCTCTGTCATCGAGAAAGAAAGGCGTGGAGAATATCTAGGCAAAACGATTCAAATCGTCCCACATATCGTAGATGAAATCAAACAACGCATCCGCTCCGTCGGACAACAAAGCGATTTTTTGGTCGTAGAGATCGGTGGAACGGTTGGTGATATGGAGAGTATGCCCTATCTTGAGGCGATTCGCCAGATGAAGCAGGATTTGGGAGATCAAAGGGTGCTCAATATCCATGTGACTCTTGTGCCATACATCAAAACAGCCGAAGAGCTCAAAACCAAACCCACACAGCATTCCGTGCAGGAGCTAAGACGCATTGGTATCAATCCCCAAATCATTGTCGCACGCTCTGAAAAACCCCTCACTCAAGAGCTGAAGCAAAAAATCGCTTTGAGTTGTGGTATCGCCAATGATAGTGTCATCGTCGCAGAAGACGCAAAGAGTATCTATCAAGTTCCCCTCAATTTCTTGCAAGAGGACATTCTCACCCCAATTGCGCGCAACTTTGCTATGCCTCCATTCTCGCCAAATATGCAAGAGTGGGGTGCGTTGGTGCAAAAAATCATCGCACCCAAACAAAGCGTGAAAATCGGCTTTGTGGGCAAATACCTCACCCTCAAAGAATCTTACAAATCACTCACAGAAGCCCTAATCCACGCAGGAGCAAACCTCGATACAAAAATCGAAATCCAATGGATTGATAGTCAAGACTTAGAAAAAGGCTCACTAGATACATTACATCAAGTCGATGGTATCCTCATCCCCGGAGGGTTTGGAGAGCGTGGGATCGAGGGCAAAATCAAAGCCATTGAGTTTGCAAGAGTCCATCAGATCCCATTCCTTGGGATTTGTCTTGGTATGCAGCTTAGCCTTATTGAGTTTGCGCGCAATGTTTTGGGTATCAAAGACGCCACTTCAAGCGAGTTTGATCCTCAAACCCCCTCACCTATCATCTATATGATTGAAGACTTCATCGATCAAGAGGGATGTCAGCAAATCCGCACCCACACCTCCCCACTTGGAGGCACGATGAGGCTAGGCGAATATGAGTGCCACCTCAAAGAAAACAGCAAACTCAAATCCGCCTATCATCAAGCCCCAACAGCCAAAGAACGCCACAGACACCGCTACGAAGCCAATCCTAAATATCGCCAAATGCTTGAAAATGCAGGGATGATCATCAGTGGCGAGAGTGATGGGTTGATTGAGGCAGTAGAGCTCCAAGACCACCCTTGGTTTGTCGCCGTGCAATTCCACCCAGAATTCACCTCAAGACTGCAAAGCCCCAATCCAATCATTTTAGAGTTTGTCAAACAATCTTTGAAGCAATGATTGGCACATTTCAAGAGCTAGAATCCCATCTAGCCTCACATCTCCAAAACATCACCGACCTCCCTCTCTCCTCACTCCCCCACCCTTTTGAGCTTGAAAATGTCAAAGAAGCGTCAGAAGCCATTGCGCAAGCAATCCAAAAGCAACAAAAGATTCTAATCGTGGGGGACTATGACGCTGATGGCATTCTCTCCACCGCCCTAATGGTTACTTTTTTCAAACAAATAGGGATCAAACATTTCTCCTATACCATTCCACATCGATTTAACGATGGCTATGGGATCTCTATCCCTATTTTAGAACGCAATGAAGCAGATCTCATCATCACCGTGGATAATGGTATCACCGCCACAGATGTGGCTCAATATTGCAAAGCACAAGGCAAAACCCTCATCATCACCGACCACCATTCCCCCAAAGAGATTCTCCCTGACGCACTCATCATCAACCCTCAAGTGAGTGGATTTGCCCAAAAAGAAATCTGTGGGTGCTTCGTAGCGTGGTATGTGTGTGCAGGGCTCAAAGCCACATTGCAAAGCTCAATCGATCTCACGCCTTTTCTTGAGTTTGTCAGCATTGCCACCATTTCAGACATAATGCCCCTCACCGCACTCAATCGCACAATCCTCAAAAAAGGCTTATCCCTCCTCAATGCCCCGCATTTTGCTTTTGCCCAACTTCTCCTGCAGAAATACGGCTCAATCGATGAGGAATGTATCGGGTTTTTTATCGCCCCTCTTTTAAACGCCTCAGGCAGAATGGCAGACACCCAAAAAGCCCTTGATTTCTTGTTTAGCCAAGACATCCACGAAGCCCAAAAGCATTTTGAGGCTCTCCAAGCACTCAACACCCAACGCAAAGAAATCCAAAAAGCCCTCTTCATCGAAGCCAAACATCATCTCCACGAGACCCGAGAATGCGTAGTCGCCTATGGCACGGGGTGGCATGAGGGAGTGTTGGGAATCTTGGCAAACCAACTTTTGGAGCAATACCAAAAGCCCACTTTTGTTTTGACCCAAAAAGATGGATCTTACAAAGGCAGTGGGCGTGGAGTGGATGGAGTGGATTTACCCGCTAGTCTCAATGCCTTGCAAGACATTTGCAACTTTGGTGGGCATTGCAAGGCAGTGGGGCTTGAGGTTTTTGATATTGAGCAGTTTTGCACAAGGTTTCAAGCCATACGCTCCCAGCACCCCCTCAAACAAGGGTGCGATCCTGTATTTCACATTTCCCCCACACTTCTCACCGCAGAGCTTTTGGCACTTTTGCAACGCTATGGACCTTATGGAGAGGGCTACCCCCAACCAAGTTTCACATTGCCACCCCTCCCAATCCTTGAGCAAAAACTCATCGGCAAAGAAAAAAACCACACCCAATTCACCCTCCAAACCCCCAAACCTATCAAGGTTTTGGCGTTTTTCCAAACCCTTGATACTTTGGATTTTGCACAAGCAAGGTTTTATGCCAAACGCGACGCCTATCAGCCCATAGTCTTGCATCTCAAACCCTAATGTCTTTCATCTGGCACACCTACCATATCAACACCCCCACCAAAAGCTTCTTGTGGCTCATACAAACCCTCAAATGCTCCCAAAAAGAAGCTCAAAGAATCCTAGACAAATGCCGTCTTGTGCAAAACGGGATCCCTATCCACAAATCCCAAATCATCAGCGGAGAAGTCAAACTGCTAGAGTTTCGCCCCCAAACTCTCCAAATCCCCAAAATCCTACAAACCCCCTATTTTGTCATCTATGACAAACCCCACCAGCTCCTCACCCACCCCAAAGGGATCCACCAACACCTAAGCCTTTGTGATAGCCTCAAAGCCGAATTTGGCAATGGTGCCAATCCGATTCATCGATTGGATTTTGAGACAAGAGGGCTTGTGCTGTGCGGAATCGACAAAAAATACGAGAGTGCGTTGAAAGCGTTGTTTGAAACCAACCAAGTGCAAAAAACCTATATCGCACGCGTGAGGGGACATCTCACAGAGGCACGGCTCATCGACGCCCCTATCCTCGTCCCACCCAAAGACAAAAAATCCAAAAACCTTGCTATCAGATCTAGTATCTCCCCTCTTGGCAAACCCTCACAAACCCACATCACCCCACTCCGATACGACCCCGACACAGACACCACACTACTTGAAGTCCGCCCCATCACAGGCAGGACACACCAAATCCGCCTACATCTCCACTCTATCCAGCACCCAATACTAGGGGATCCACTCTATGGTAGCTCCGACACAGACTCTATGGCTTTTCTAGACAATGGTATGAGCACAGAGGAGAGGGCACACCACTTCGGATCATCGTATCTGCACCTTTGGGCTTATGGGTTGGAGTTTGGTATCTTTGGGAGAGAGTATAAAATATTTTTGAACTCTTGCTATGATTGCATTTTTTATCCAAAGGATCTCACATGAAAATCGCTCTTTTGTTTATACTTGCCACTTTGGCATACACACAAGAAGACTCCTATCTCAAACAAGCTCAAGAAGTCTATCAACAACAAGTAGAAGAGGCAAAAAAACTCTACGAACAATCACTCAAAAAGGCTGATGAGATCTACAACAAAAGCCTCAAAGAAAACATCTCCGACATCAAAGAGGGTGCCAAAGGCTTCTATGACAATTACCTCAAAGACAATCTCAAAGAACTCCAAAAAGAAAGTGAGGAGCTATACAACAAACTCACAGAGTGATCCCCACAAGGGCGATCTCTGATTCTCTACCGATCGACAAACCCCTAGAAACTCCTCAATCAAAATCATCAATAGACAATCGCCTCTCCCATAAGGAGCGAGGTCTGCAATCTGATCTGTTTTTCTTGTGGTGTCATCGGATATTTTTTTGTCCCACGCTCTCATCAAGCTGTATTCTTGCTTGGAGAGTGGGATATGGTATTTTTTGGACATATAGAGATAGGTGCGTGCGATGAAGCCTTTGGAATAATCAGCTGGATAAAATCTTTTGTGGGCTGGGTCTGATTTCACTTGGCATTTCCCATATTGTCCAAATGTCATTCCCTCTGTATCTTGGGCATATCGGAAATTACTGCGATCTCCATTGATTTGCCCTATTGCAGGGACGAGATTATACAAATCAGCCTCCATTTGTGCAAATTTGGGGCTAGTTTTCTCGCAATATCTCCTGCTATCGATACCTTTGGCTTTCGCCTCTCTCCAACAAGCGAAATGCTGTCCGAAGTTTTGTGCGGGCATAATATGCTCCCACTCAATCCTTTTGCACCTTTTGATTTTGCGTCGTTTCTTTTGTTGCTTTTGTTTCTTTTGCTTTGTCGCTCTTGGGGTAAATCTATCCGAATCCTGCACAATGAGTCCTGATGATGTGATCTTGAATGGGGCTTGGCAGTAGAAGTCTTTTTGGTAGGCTTTGCCTAGCTGTCGATACATCTCTTTGAGCTTGAGTTTCGCCTCCCTGAAGCTGCTGGGGGCACCTGCTTGCAAGATGACAATCACAAAGAAACTAAGAAACAACGAACAGAACAACTTCATTTTGAGCCTTTGGATAGGGGTTGGGTGAGAGTGTAAATTATACAACGAGATCTTGGGATTGCGTAGGATTATCTTAGATTTTGCTGTGCAAAAGTGGTTAATCTGATTTAACCTACAAATGATGACAATCGCAGAATCAGTTTGTGCCATTCTGGGCGTTGGTGGCGATTGGGATCGGAGGGAATGGTGGGGGATGAAAAGGGAGAGATGAGGAGGGATGAAAAAAAAGGGGGGGGGGGGAGCTGAATCACTTGGGTGCAGTCTCTTGATTGTTGGCTCACTGGTATTGCCACTTTTCTCAAAAATTATTTCCCAAAAATCAAAAAATTATTTCCCAAACAATACCACAAAGCCCCCTATATCACGGGGTTTGAGAAAATGAAAAAAACAAAATTATTTCCAAATGATGAGAAATTTATTTCCCCCAATGTGCTTACAAAATCTCTCAAAATCTTATCTGCAAAGCACGAGATCATCATCAATGATTCTGCATTTGGCTTGGGTCATAGGTTTGCAGTTGGTTTTGTAGAGTGTTGATTTGGGATTGTGAAAAAGCATAAAAAAAGGGAGAAAAGCCAAAGCCTCTCTCCCCGCTAAATCCCCTAAGGGATTTTTGGTCTCGTTGGAATTATAAACAAAGTTTGCTTAATTTGACTTTGTGGGATTGTGCCTTGATTCTATGGTTTGGGATTGCGTGGGATTTGTTTGAGGTGTTATGTGGTTTTTTCAAGAAAATCATCGACAAATCCCAAAGCTTTAAGCTGTGTGATCACCAATCGCAATAGAGGATTTTCGATCAGGTTTAGCCCATAGATTCTGCTTGCTTGGTGCTGTGGGGTTAGAATGTTTTTTGCCTTAAGCATTGTTAGAATCTTTGTTTTCTGTTTGGTGTCAGTGATCCCTATTTTGCCCAAACGATCAGCTTTCATCAG
Organism: Helicobacter enhydrae; assembly: GCF_001693335.1. NCBI lineage: Bacteria > Pseudomonadati > Campylobacterota > Epsilonproteobacteria > Campylobacterales > Helicobacteraceae > Helicobacter > Helicobacter enhydrae. The sequence continues at coordinate 657,796 of NZ_CP016503.1, forward strand.
CATATCCTCTTGCTCTACCAAAAGCTCCAAAACATTTTTTTCATCTTTGTTGATGATTTGCAACTTATAAATATCGCGGATAATGGGGATAAGGACTTCCTCTCTCACATTGTCTTTTTGCAACAAAAAATCAATCTTTTGCATTTCATTTTTCAACCCACCCAAAAAATACTCGCACCACTCAAGCAAATCCTGCTCTTGCAAACTATCGGCTTTGCTAAGCATATCATAGTAGCGATTCCTATCAGCATAAAACACACTTGAGGGATTGATAATGCGTCCATCTTTGACGCGAAAGCCCAATTTGATCAAAAGAGCATAAGTGAGTAATCTCCCCATTCTGCCATTTCCATCGGCAAAGGGGTGGATATGCTCAAAGCGGTGATGAGCAATCGCAATCATCATTGTTTGGAATTGTTGCTTGTATTCAGTGTTGATAAAATCGATAAATTCTTGGAATCGTTCGGCTACAAGAAACGCACTAGGAGGGGTGTGGTTTGATTTTTGGATTGAGACATCTGTATCCCTTAGTTTTCCTGATACCCAGTCTTTTTTGAGTGCAAACATCACAATTTTGTGAAGCTCAAAAAAGTATGCTTGGTTGAAGCGTGTGTCCTCATCGGTATGCTCTTCGATAAACTGCATTGCGTTTTTGAGATTTTCTATTTCTTGATGAGAGAGATTCTGCATAGAAAATGTGTCCTCAATATAATCTGAAAGCGTTGTGTTGTTTCCCTCGATTCTTGCAGAACCCAAAGTCTCAAGAAGTTGGAATATTTCTTTGATTGAAAAAAAGATATAGGGAGGGACATTGCCCCCAAGAGTTTTGTGTCGCAATTTCTCCAACTCAACAATCAATGAAGCTAGAGAACTATCAAAAGAAGGGGTGGGAATCTTGATTTTTGACATTTTGCCTCTTTTCTCAAAATTTATTTCCAAAAAATCCAAAAATTATTTCCAAAATAGTATCCCAAAATCCCTAATATCACGGGGTTTGAGAAAATGAAAAAAACAAAATTATTTCCAAATGATGAGAAATTTATTTCCCCCAATGTGCTTACAAAATCTCTCAAAATCCTATTTGCAAAGCCAAAAGATTCTAAATGTGGAGCTTGGATTGAGATAGCGAGGTGCTACATTTAGCTTGTAAATCTAGCATTCCCAAAACCACACAAAAGTTTTTCAATCGTTTTGCCTTATCAGCAAGTTCTGTTGTAGTCATTAAGATTTCCCCTCGATGATTTGGATTTCTGCCTCTGTGAGATTGTAGAGGGTATAGACTAAAGAATCGATTTGGGATTCTAGGGGTTTGGTGTCGGTGGTGGGGTTATTCTCTTTTGCCTTAAGAATCTTTTCTACTAAGGCAATGATTTTATCTGCTATTGCTTTGTTAGATTCTGTGATTTTAGGGATAGGAAGTTTTTCTAATGCGTGTTTATTGTATTGATAGCCTTTTTTGCCCAAAATACAACCATTAGAAAAGTTTTTAAAATAATAAGTTATTGCTTTTGAGGATAAAAGGGCTTGTAAAAACAATAGATTATTTCCACATATACAAAATGCTGTTTTTTCTAAAAACATTTGATTGCGATCAATAACAAAATATGCCCCTTGCGTTGTTTCTGGATACAGAATCTTTTCTTTTTCAAATTCCTCTAAATACGCACAATTTCTAAGATTATAAGGTGTGATTCCTTTGTCATCTCTATTGAAAAATCCTTTTCCTTTTCCCTTATGATTTTTTGCATTCTCATTAAAATAGGCTTTAAGTGTTGGGTATTGTTCTATATCAATTGGTGGCATTTTTGTTTTGTTGGTGCTAGTGTATCCATTATGAATATTGATAATCCACAATCCAGCCCATTCATAAGAGTATCTTTTGATATCTCTGCCTCTTAACACTTTTCTTATGAGTTTGCTTGTTGCCTCTCTTTCTTGCTGTGTTTTGCAAGCTTGTAGTATTGCCTCCCTTGTTTCTGTAGTGATGATAAAAGCTTCGTTATAGCCTGTTTTGATTCCATAATTGATAGAAATCCCCCAGTCTTTCAATGGAGTTCCTATGGATTGGATTTTTTCTTTGAGGGCTAGGGTGGAGCTATCTGCAAAAATAAAGGCATCTTTGGAGAGAGTGTTTTGAGGAATGCTAGTAGGGGCAATCCTGAAAAGTTCGGCAATGTCTTTGCATTCTAGGAAATGGATTTGATGTGTGGGGGTTGGGGTGGATTTGATAAAAATTGTGATAGAGGTATCCACAGAGGCATTTTCAAAGACTTTTTCACCATTTAAATCCATATAGCTTTGCAAGGTGGTGTTTTTGAGTAAAAACGCTCTTAGATTCTCTCCATAACCTGCTCTAGTCCATTTGTTGCTAGTGATAAAAGAGAGGATTGCATTTTGGCTTAGGAGTTTGTAGCCTTGCTCAAAAAAGTAGGTGTAGATGTCGCTTGTATTTTCATAGATTTGAAAATTCTTTTGCAAACTAGGTTTAAGCTCTTTGATTTCCTCTTGGCGAATGTAGGGGGGATTGCCTATCACACAATCAAAGCCCAAGAAGTTCCCCTCCTCATCTAGCACTTCAGGAAACTCGAAACGCCATTCAAAAGATTGTGAGGTTTTGATATTTTCAAGTTCCTCATAGCATTTTTTTATTTTTGTGAGTAGTTTGTCCCCCTCCGCTGTCATTGGGGCTGGTTCTAGGCTGGTGAGTGTGGGGGTGAATCGATATTTGTTTGCTTTGATGATTCTAAACATTTCCAAACCAAACTCTGTATCGATGTCAAAAACTGCATCGCCATATTCGGATACAAAGGCACTCAAATACTCTTTGAGTTGGATTTTGGCAAGACTTCTTTCTAGCAAATAAGAGATGATGAGATTTTTGGTGGCTGAAATTTGCTCGATGATTTTGCTTTTGGAGCCGATACCCTCTTTGTAAGCCCCCACAGACATTTTGTAGTTTAAGATCGCTTGTTTGAGATTGGTGGCAAACTCTTTGGTTTGTCCTATGGTTAGGCTAGAGTTCAGAGGATAATGAGAGATCAAGCTATTTCCGCATTTGATATTGATGTCGATATTGGGCAAGGTTTCTAGGGTATTGGTGTTTTTGCCCTGCTCATCAAAGAGATAGTAGCTGTATTTGAGAAGTTCTATCCATAGTCTTAGCTTGGTGATTTCGCAAGAGTTGGGATTGATATCTACGCCAAAAAGGCAGTTTTGGATGATAGATTTTTTGAGATTGAATATTTTGGTTTGGATTGTGTGTGCGTCCTCATCTGATGATGTGGGCTTGTGGTAGGCAAATATCCCATCTCTTGTCGTGATAAGGATCTCATCGTTTTCTATGGTGAGCTTCACGCCTCTAGGGAGATAGACGATCCCAAGAGTGTGGGCGATTTGGATCATTTCATTGAGGGCAGAAACGAGGAAATGCCCACTGCCTACGCTAGGATCGCAGATACGCAGAGTGAGGAGTGTCGAGAGCAGATCCTCATCAGCGATTTCCTCTGCTTTGGCGATCTTGCGTTTGAGCTCCTCTAGGTTTTGGCACTTCCAACCATAAGTGGAGTTGAATCGCTCCAATGCCGCTTGGGTGATACTCTCTTGGCACATATAGCTAGTGATGAAACTTGGGGTGTAGAAACTCCCCTCTTTGTAGCCATTGAGTTTTTCAAAAACAAGTCCAAGCACAGCGGAGTTGATCAGTTTGTCGTGGTTTTGTTTCATTCCCTCTGAAATGTCTTTGGGCGTGGTGGTGAAGTCGTAGGCGTGTAGGAACTCAAAGAGATATTCCAAAAGTGGGAGCGATCCTTTGTCTTTGAATCTTGAGTCTTTTTTGAGGATTGAGCGTGGGAAAAGGGGCAAAGGAGCGGACTCAAGCAGTCGGATTTGTTTGCCCTCGACTTCAAGTGGGGTTTTGTCAAAAAGGCTGGAGTTGAGATAGGGGATTTGCCTCAAAAACGGGGGTATATCATTAGTGCGATCTTTTTCTCTTTGGGCTAGGACTTCAAAAAATAGAGTTTGCAGGGTTGCAAAATCTTTGATGATTGCGATGTCAAGGAATGCTCTATCGATGTGGGCAAACCCCAAAAGCATAGATTCCAAAAGCCTTAGGAACAGGATACGATTGTTCCAAGTGGTGATCAGAGTGAAAACCTCCTCTGCATTGAGCGTGGCATAAGTTTTTGAGAGGGTGTGGGAGAGAGTGTTGGGAATCTCGCTTGAAACGATAGTGATTTTGCCCCCTTGAGTGCGTTCTTGCAACCCCAAAATGTAGAGGAGCTCCTCATAGAAGCCTTGATTGAGCGTGTTGGCATCAATTGTGGCGTGTTGTCTGAGCAACACTTGAGGAGAGAGGAGCTGATAGAGGAGCACCAAACTCTCTGGCTCCCTCAAAGAAACATAAGCATAAGATAGCTCTTGAGCACAATCGCCCTCAAGATACGATCGCAAATCCTCATAAAATTTTTTTGTTGTGGTGTCTGTGCCTTGCTTGTCATCGCAGTTTTTGTAGAGCTTATCGATATAAGAATCCTCAGCAAACTTCCTAAAGTTCCTCGCATCAAAGACGAAAAACTCGCAAGGATTGCAGATGATGATGTGTTTGATAGAGTTTTTGCCACACTCACGGAGGAAATAAAGGATAGATTCACAAAGGGCTTTGGAGGTGAGGTGGGTGCTGGATCTGGGGAACTCTGATGTGTTGGCAAGGGATTTGACCTCAAGAAGCACTTGAGCCTCTCCATCTACATAGATTGCACTATCCACGCTCCCTTTGGTGTTGCAGTTGTAGCCATAGACTGCACTTAGGAACTTGTTGATCTCGTTTTTTTGAAACTCTTCATCAGTGCCTTTTTGACTCTCCTCCAAAAGCTTGGCGATCTGGGCTTGGAAGCTTTGGATTGTTTCTTGTGAGGGGGTTTGCGGGGCATAGAATTTGAGAAAATCAGCAAGTGGTTTTGGGGTGTATTGGATCGGCATAGGTGTCCTTGTAGAATGGGGTTAGAAACTCATCTCATAGAGTTTTTTACGCTCACTAGAACTTGCGATATTGAGCTTTTGGCGGTATTTGGTAATCGTGCGTCGCACGATTTTGATACCAAACTTCGCCTCAATGAGTTCCAAAATCTTAGAATCACTCAAAGGCTTTTTGCGATCTTCATTTTTGACCAAATCATTCACAAAATCTTTGATCGCACTATTGCTGACATCATCATCTAGGGCGGTGGAGAAAAAGCTTTTGATTGAGAATATCCCACGATCGCACTCAAGGTATTTGTTGCTGATTGCCCTTGAGATCGTGCTGGGGGCGTGTCCAAACTCATCGGCTAGATCTTTGAGTTTCATAGGCTTGATCTCTCCGCCATTGAAAAAATCGTATTGATACTCCACGATCATCAATCCTATCTTTTGCAATGTGGCTTTTCTCATCTCTAGGGCATCAACAAGGGTGCGCGCCTCTTTGACTTTGGTTTTGATGAACTGCTCCTCTGCACTTTTGGGGATCTGGGCTTGGATATTGGAATCAATCTTGATACTTGGGGACATTTCGTGGTTGAGTCGCACTTCGATCTCTCCGTTTTCAAAGCTCACAAACAAATCAGGCTTGATGTATTGCTCTTTGGCAAGATAATCGATAGCTGGGGGGTTTTTGAAGCCTTTGAGGACTTGCATCACGCGTGGGTATTCTGCGTGGGATTTGTGATGGAAATGGTTGTGCAAATCCTGCAAAATCAGTTTTGCCAAATCATAAGCACTGCCATCAAGTTCACTTTGATCAAGCTGAAACTCCAAAGCCTCGACGACATCTATCGCCCCTATGCCACAGGGCTCAAGATAGGCAAAGCGTTTGCGAATCTTATCCACCTCGCTCACCTCGCACCCACATCTAGAGGCGATCTCCTCCAAATCCCCATCAAAATACCCCTCCTCATTGAGATCCTCAATGATCAACTGAGCGATCTCTTGTGAGCGTGGAGTGGGGAAAAGAGGGGGGGCAATCTGATCGAGCAACACCTCAAAAAGCCCATCCTCATACAAGCAAAAGCTCTCAAACCCCTCCGCCTGTTTGCTTGATTTTCTAGTGGTTTTGGTGTATTGGCTTTGACTGCTGAAGTCTTTGATGAGATTGGTTTGCACGCTGGCATAGGGATTGTCTTGGGTCATCTCTGTAAGCATTTCGATGAGTTCATCATTGGAGCTCTGCAGAATCGGAAGCCAACTTTTGAGAGTGGTGGAGAGCTTGGTTTTGACAGAAGTGGATGGAGCTAGTTTGAGATTGTTTTTCATACTTTGAAATTTTCGCCTAGATAATGCTTGCGGACAAGCTCGTTATCATAGATTTCACTTGCTTTGCCACTTGTGAGCAAAGTGCCGTTTTTGATGACATAGGCACAATCACACACAGACAAAGTCTCCCTCACATTGTGATCGGTGATCAAAACGCCAATATCCATCGCCACAAGCTCTTGGATGATTTTTTGGATGTCAATCACTGCAAGAGGATCCACCCCTGCAAAAGGTTCATCTAGCAAGATGAATTTGGGGTTTTTGACTAACGCTCTTGCGATTTCTACCCTCCGACGCTCCCCACCACTCAAGCTCACGCCCTTTCTTGCACGGATCGGCTCGATATTAAACGCACTTAGCATTTCCTCGACTTTTTCGCGTCTTTGTTTGGCGTCCCTATAGGAGATCTCTGCACTGAGCATTAAGTTGTCCTCTACGCTCAATTCTTTGAAAATACTAGATTCTTGTGGGAGGTAGCCAATGCCGAGATTGGAGCGTTGGTGCAATGGTTTGCGTGAGATGTCAATATCATTGAGATAGACTTTGCCACTGCTAGGCTCAAGCAACCCACAAATCATATAAAATGTCGTAGTTTTCCCTGCTCCATTTGGTCCTAGAAGCCCCACGACTTCACCACTTTTCACTTCCACAGACACATCATTGACGATTTTTGTTTTTTTGATTTGTTTGCTTAGATTTAACGCTTTTAAAACATTCATTCCTCAATCCTATAAGAGCGTTGATCGCCTTGTTTGGCAATCTCTACAAGTATGACTGCAAACCCACTCTCTCTCAAAATTTTTTCCAACTGACTATCCCCCCATTCTACAAAATGCCACCCCTCAGAATCCAACATTTCCAAAATCCCCAATTCCAATGCCTCTATTATACTTTTGGAGTAACAATCATAGTGCAAAATCCTGCCACCCTCAAAATCATAAATATGCTGGAAACTAAAAGTAGGAGAGCTCACCCCCTGCACGCTCAATCTCCGTGCGAAACGCTCCACTAGCGTGGTTTTGCCACTTGCCAAATCCCCCCTCAAAAGTATGATGATTTTTGGATGTGCTTGGCATTTGGCAAACAAAACATCAACCACTGCATCCAACCCTGCCAAATCGCTAAGCATTGTCATCAATCACCTCAACACGCGTCAAATCAACCCCCAAATGCTTCTGCAAATGCCCGAGCAAAACACGATTGCGACTAGAGAAACTCTCGGAGTTTGAGGATTGGGGCATAGGAGTCGCATTGGATTCGTTGGGTGACACTTGAGTGGTTTGAGTGGTTTGAGTGGTTTGAGTGGTTTGAGTGGTTTGGGCTTGAGTCTCCTGAATCTCTTGAGTCGTTTGAATCTCTTGATTGGCTTGATTGGCTTGAGGTCCTGCTACCCCCGCTACTTCTGCCACCTGTGCCACTTCTACTGCCTCTACACCCCGTGCCACTTCTACTTTTTCTGCCACCTCTGCCACCTCTACCCCATTTGGCAAATCTGGCATTGTTTGATTCTGCTGGGGTGGCATAGCTTCTTGCTGGGGGGGTGTGGGCTGGGGTGCTATGGGTGGCTGATATTCCTTTTGGGTGGGCTGGTTTGCGATGATCTCCAAACGCACATCCTCACCATAAACCCCACGCACAATCTCCCTGATGATTTGAGAATGGGTTTTCAAAAACTCTCTCTCTGTGTCCTTTGCCCCACTCTGCAAACGCAAAGTGTTTTCTTCAAACGCTACAAAAGCGATGTTTTTCTCAAAGCAAATCCCAAGCTCCATATTGCGATCTGAAAGCTTGACAAGTAGCTCTTGAAACAGATTGGGGGTGCCACTTGGGGCTAGAATCTCTTGATCGGATTTGGGGGTAGTTGGAGTAGCGGGGGTAGCAAGAGGGGCGGAGAGTTGCAACTCATTGAGATTGAGCTGATCTTGCAGAGTGTCTATGAGCTTGGTGATTGATTTGAGTTTGAGGGCTTCACGAAATTTGAGAATGGTCAAAAGCAAGACAAACTCTGCATCGGCATTTGAAGCAAGGAGCTGTTTGCTCTGTGTCAAAATATGAAAATACCGATTGAGGATCAATGGCTCATAATTGCTGTCTTTGCTCATCAAGCGATCTTTCAAAAACAAAATGATTTCATCCAAAACCATATCGCATTCATACTCGTTCATCTTTATCATAATATCATTGACTTTTGCCTCATCGCCGACAAACAAAGCCTTGAAAAACCCATCTAGCACCAAAGGATCGATAATGCCAAGCATCTCAGTCACGCTTTGGAGACTGACAAACTGATTGCCAAAGATGATCGCCTGATCTAGCAGTGTCAGCGTATCGCGTAAGCTTCCACCACCGCTTCTAGCAATCACGCTCAACGCCTCATCTTCGTATTTCACATTTTCTTGCTCTAGGATTTTTTTGAGATGTGCCAACACACTTTTGATCGCAATTTTTTTGAATCTAAAATGCTGGGTGCGGCTAAGGATTGTCGCAGGGAGGAGCAGAGGATCTGTCGTCGCAAGGATAAACTTCACAAACTCTGGTGGCTCCTCAAGCGTCTTGAGCAAGGCATTGAATGCCTCTTTGGTGAGCATATGCACCTCATCGATGATGAAAATTTTATAACGCCCAAAAGCTGGGGCGTATTTGGTCTGCTCGATCAAGTCACGGATGTCATCGATTTTGCGATTTGAGGCGGCGTCCATTTCGATAATATCTAGATGTCGCCCACTCAAAGAAGCTTCACAATTTGCACATTCTCCGCAAGGTTTGCTCGTAGGTCCCTTCTCGCATTGCAAGGCTCTCGCAAAGATTCTTGCTGAACTTGTTTTGCCACTCCCTCGCAATCCACTGAAAAGATAGGCATTGGAAACCCTCTGCTGATCAAGGGCTAGAGAGAGTGTTTGAGATACGCTCTCTTGCCCCACAAGATCGCAAAATTGGGTAGGACGATACTTCAATGCCAATGCCATTTTTAATCCTTATGATGTGATTGAAATGAAAAAACAGGTAGTGAAATTTTATACAAAATTGCAATCATTCTGATGCCAAAACCTATCGCAATGGCGACAAAAATCGCCAAATCCTGCCCCAAATACGCATTGGAAAACCAATAAACTCCACCACATATCAAAGCCACAGAAGCATAAAGCTCTTTTTGGAATACCAAAGGCAAAGTATTGCAAAACAAATCCCTCAAAATCCCCCCAAAGCTCCCCGTGACAATCGCCCCAATAATCGTCAAAGTGAGGTTATAACCCATATCCATCACGATCTTGGCACCCAAAGTGCTAAAAACTGCCAAACCCAAAGCATCCAGAATCAAAAACAAACGCTCCTGCCTTGTGATAAAAGTTGCAATCTTTGTAGCCACCAACGAAGAAACCAACACGACAAGCACATAATGCGGATCTTTCACCCACAAAAGCGGATAATGGTTAAACAAAATATCTCGCAAACTCCCGCCACCAAGTGCTGTGGCAAATGAAATGCTAAACACCCCAAAAAGGTCCATTTTGTGACGCCCCCCTGCGATAGCCCCGCTCATTGATTCTGCAACAATCCCCAGATAAAACAAAGCCGCAATAAACATTTTGATGTCCCGATTTTTTTGCTTAATTTTATCACTACCTTTTGGATGTCATCAAAAATCTCAATCAAAATGCAAAAATAACACTCTCTACCCAAACTTAATAGATTGATTTAAGATACAATTATGGACTACATTTACACATCACAAAGGGAATAAATGAGCGTTATCACACGATTTGCCCCATCTCCAACGGGATATTTACATATTGGAGGACTAAGAACGGCTTTATTTAACTACCTATACGCCAAATCAAAAGGTGGGAAGTTTTTGTTACGCATTGAGGATACTGATTTGCAAAGAAACTCTCAAGAAGCCACAGAGGCAATCATCAAAGCTTTTGAATGGACAAACTTGAGCTATGATGATGCAGTGGTCTATCAATCCCAACGCTTTGATTTGTATGCCAAATACATCCAGCAACTCCTCGATGAAGGCAAGGCGTATTATTGCTATATGAGCAAAGAAGAGCTTGACGCTCTAAGAGAGGAGCAAATCGCCAACAAACTCCCCCCACGCTATGACAACCGCTATCGCGATTTTCAAGGCACTCCCCCCAAAGATGTCAAACCCGTAGTCAGAATCAAAGCACCATTAGAGGGGAGCGTGAAGTTTGAAGATGGCGTCAAGGGGTGCATTGAGATTTCTGCCAAAGAGATTGATGACTTCATCATCGCTAGAAGTGATGGCACACCCACTTACAACTTCGTCGTGGCAATCGATGACGCACTGATGGGAGTCACAGATGTGATTCGGGGTGATGATCACACAACAAACACGCCAAAGCAAATCATCGTATATGAAGCTCTCGGCTTCAAAATCCCGAAATTTTTCCATATTCCTATGATTTTGAATCCTCAAGGCAAAAAGCTCAGCAAACGCGATGGTGCCACAGATGTGATGGAATACAAAACGATGGGCTACCTCCCCCAAGCCCTTCTCAACTTTTTGGTGCGATTGGGGTGGAGCTACAAAGATCAAGAGATTTTTAGTATGGAAGAAATGCTTAAGCTGTTCTCACCTGAAAATCTCAACAAATCTGCAAGTTGTTATAATCAATCCAAGCTTGATTGGCTCAACAATCATTACATTCGCCAAATGCCCAACACTACCCTCCAAGCAATGCTCCAAGACTATGGGGTCCTCGTGCCACTTGAAAGCACCAAGCTAGAGGTTTTGTTTGAAGCCCTCAAAGAGCGTAACTACACACTCCTCGCCTTTAGTGCTGGGGTGCAGGAAGTGCTCAATGCTCCAAAAGAATACAATGCTGATATGTTTGCCAAAATCACTCAAGAAAAGATAGAGCACCTCAAAGACTTCATCGGTAGCCTTGAAGCCAATGCAAGTGTGAGTGAGATTGAGCAAACAAGCAAGGCTTACATCAAAACAAATGGGCTAAAAGCGGGGGATTTTTTGCAACCTTTGCGTCTAGCCATTTTGGGCAAAGGTGGAGGGATCGGTATGGCAGAAACAATCTTTGCTTTGGGCATAGAAGAATGCAAAAGCAGGATTTCTACTCTTGAAACAATCTACAATCAAAACAAATAAGGAGAATATTTTGAAATACAAAAGAGTGTTAGTGAAATTTTCAGGTGAAGCTCTAGCAGGAGGCAATGGCTTTGGGATTGATAATCAAATCTTGAGCTATATCGCAGGAGAAATACGCACGCTGATCCAAAACGGGATTGAAGTGGGGATTGTCATCGGTGGAGGGAACATCATCCGTGGCGTGAGTGCAAGTGAGGGTGGAATCATCCATCGCACAAGTGGGGATCATATGGGGATGCTTGCCACAGTCATCAACGCTATTGCAATGCAGGCGGCTCTAGAGCATATCGGTATGAATGCCCGTGTCCAAAGTGCGATGGAAATCCGCGAAGTGTGTGAGCCATACATCTATCGCCGTGCAATCCGTCATTTGCAAAAAGGGCGTATCGTGATTTTTAGTGCGGGCACTGGAAATCCGTTTTTTACCACCGACACTGCGGCGACTTTGCGTGCAGTAGAGATCGGTGCTGATGTGATTATCAAAGCGACAAAAGTCGATGGCGTTTATGACAAAGATCCCAAATTGTATCCTGACGCAAAAATGCTCAGTGCATTGAGCTATGATGATGCTCTAAGAGATCATATCAAAGTTATGGATGACACCGCTATCGCCCTTGCCAAGGACAACAAACTGCCTATCATTGTGTGCAATATGTTCAAAGAAGGCAATCTGCTCAAAATCCTAAGTGGCGAAGATGCGATTTCATCGATTGTGAAATAATTTTTGTATAATCCAAAATAAAAAGGACAATAAATGAGAATTGAAGAAATTGCAGCCAAAGCATTAGAAAAAGTAGGAAATGATCGCTATATGCTCTCAAGCCTTATCTTTGCTAGAACAAAAGAATTGAGCAATGGAGCCAAACCTCTTGTTGATATGGATTTGAAAATCCACAAACTTGCAGATATAGCAATGCACGAGATTGCCGAAGAGAAAATCACTCTTGCTTCGATTGAGCCAATCAAAGGTTAAAAATATTTGGTCACTTTTTTACAAGAACTCCAAGAGATTGACACACTTGAAGATTCTCTTGAAGTTTTAAATGCGACTGCCACTATCACCCCATCCATCCAAAAAGCGATTGATTTTTCTATCCAAGCTCATCAAGGACAAACACGCAAAAGTGGTATCCCCTATGTCATACATCCCATTTGCGTAGCCTCGATCGTGGCTTTTTATGGGGGAGATGAGGCGATGATTTGTGCTTCCCTATTGCACGATGTGGTGGAGGATACGCATTTTTCACTTCAAGAAGTGAGGGATGGGTTTGGAGATGAAGTCGCAGAGATTGTCGATGCACTCACCAAAATCGTAGAGCTTAGAGATGAAAACATCCCATCAGGAATCTCTGATGCCAAAATCCTCGCCTCCGCCCTATCGTTTCGCAAAGTCTTGCTTGCTTCGATTCAAGATGTGCGTGCGATTTTTGTAAAAATCTGCGATCGTTTGCACAATATGCTCACCCTAGATGCCCTAGATGAGAAAAAACAGATCAAAATTTCAGAAGAAACCCTTGTAGTCTATGCTCCAATCGCCTATCGCTTGGGGATTGCTTCTATCAAAAACGAATTAGAAGATCGTAGCTTTTATTATATTTTCAAAGAGGAATACCACAAAATACAAACGCTTTTGAAAGAAAATGCCCTAGTGTTTAATGGCAAGCTTGCCGAATTTGTAGAAAAATTGCAAACCCTACTCTTTGAGATTGGGCTCACACAAGAGGATTTTGAGATCCAATCACGCCTCAAGCGTCCCTACTCGATCTATCTCAAAATGCAGAGAAAAGGCGTGGGGATCGAAGAGATTTTGGATCTACTTGCCGTGCGTGTCATTTTGAAAGAAAAAATCGACTGCTACAAGGTGCTAGGTGCCATCCATCTCCAATTTAAGCCCATCATCTCAAGATTTAAAGACTATATCGCCATCCCCAAAGAAAACGGCTATCAGACGATTCATACCACTATCTTTGATGCAAGTTCTATTTTTGAAGTGCAAATCCGCACGCAAGAAATGCAAAAGAGTGCAGAATACGGATTGGCGGCTCATTGGAAATACAAAATGGGCAATCAAATCTCGCTAGATTGGCTCAATATCGAATACAAAGATCAAAATATTGGAGAGTTTTATGAACTGATCAAAAGCGATTTGTATCGCGAGGATATTGCGGTGTTTTCTCCTAGAGGAGACATCTACTCTCTACCCTCTGGCTCTGTGGCACTCGACTTTGCCTACGCAGTGCATACAGAGCTAGGAGATAATGCAGTTGAAGCCTACATCAATCACCAAAAATCAAGTCTTTTGGAGAGGCTCAATAGTGGAGACATTGTCCGAATCATTACAGGAGAGAGAAATGGTATGCGATGCTCATGGATCCCTTTGGTGCAAACTGCAAAGGCTAAAAACAAAATCCGTATCAGTTGCCAAAACAAGCTCAAAGCCGTAGAAAACAAAATCACCATACAGATCCTTGCGACTTTGTTCAATCAAAAACACGCCAAGATCGAGCAAATGCTACAACAACACAATATCAACAATCTCTTACATCTCAATATCACCCAATTCAAAGAAGCTGTGGTCAAGCTCCTCACCTCAATGCGTCGCAAATCCTCGCTTTTTGCACGCCTACGCTTTCTAAACTGGGCTATCAAAGAATATCTATTTGACAACATCAAGATTCTTAGCCACAAATATGTGGATGGGATCTTGCATGATTATTGTTGTTACCCCAAACAAGGCGATGAGATCCTAGGGATTTTGGACAATCAAAAAGTCATCATCCACCACAAACTATGTGAAAAAGTGAAAATCACTGAAACGACAAAAATGCTCTATGTCACTTGGGCAGAACAAAACAAAGCCAAATACAAAATCATCGCAATGCTAGAAGATAGGCGTGGTTCTCTTGCAAAATTCCTATTGGATTTGGCAAAATATGACTGCAATCTTTTAAATATCAGCTATAAGGGTTACAAAGATCAACTTTTGGTGCATTTTGAGATTATCGTAGAGATTGAAAACAAAGAAGTCAAAGAACTCAAAAATTTTGTTTTACATCGATATAACATAGTAGAATTTCAAAACATAAAAGACGCTTACCAATAACAAGGAGCAAGGGTGAAGGAAAAAATACAAGAGGCACTGCAAGAAATCAAGCGTGGAAGTAGTGAAATCATCGGTGAAGAATACATCACGCATTTACTCCAAAGATTTTTCCAAACTCAAGAACGCTTTGTCCTCAAAGCAGGTTTTGATCCCACAGCCCCTGATTTGCATTTGGGGCATTCTGTTTTGTTACGCAAACTCGCGACATTGCAAAAATATGGAGCAGATGTTTATTTTTTGATTGGGGATTTCACAGCACGCATTGGCGATCCAACGGGCAAAAATCAGACACGCAAACCCCTCTCTCAAGAAGAAGTGTTTGCCAATGCCCAAACCTATCAAGAACAAGTGTTCAAACTCCTAGATCCCGCTCATACCAAAATCATTTTCAACTCACAATGGCTCAATGAGCTAGGAAGTGTGGGGATGATTGAGCTCACTTCCAAATTTTCTGTGGCTAGGATGTTAGAACGCGATGACTTCGCCAAAAGACACTCGCAAAACCAAAGTATCTCTCTGGTAGAGTTTATCTATCCGCTTTTGCAGGGTTATGATTCTGTCCAACTCAAAAGCGATATTGAGCTTGGCGGCAATGATCAAAAATTCAACCTTTTGGTCGGACGCACCTTGCAAAGAGCCTATGAAATCGGCAAAGAGCAATCAGTGATGATGATGCCTTTACTTGAGGGGCTTGATGGGGTGCAAAAAATGAGCAAAAGCCTCAACAACTATATCGGAATCACCGAAGAAGCCGATCAAATGTATGCCAAAATCCTAAGCATTTCAGACACTTTGATGTGGAGATATTATGAGCTTTTGAGTGCCAAACCACTCTCAGAGATCCAACACCTCCAACAAGCAGTGCAAAACGGAGACTATCATCCAAAAACTGCCAAAGAAGACTTGGCTTATGAAATCGTGCAAACCTATCACGACACACACCAAGCAGAAATAGCAAAAGCAAACTTCAATCGCGTTTTTGCCAACAATGAAATCCCTCAAGATCTCCCCATATTCTCTTTTGATACAGAGATGTGGATTTGTCAAGCCCTCAAAGAATCCAAAATGTGTGATTCGACCTCACAAGCAAGGAGGGATATTGCTTCAGGGGCTTTGAAAATCAATCAACAAAAATGTCTAGACGCTCAGCTCCAACTCGTATCAGGCACCTATATCGTGCAAATCGGAAAACGCAAATTCAGCAAATTCATCATTAAGGGATAAAATGCAACTCAAACCACTCAAAATCGGAAAACACATCATCAAGCACCCTATTTTTCAAGGCGGTATGGGAGTAGGGATCAGCTGGGACAACCTCGCAGGAAATGTTTCAAAAGAGGGGGCTTTGGGGATCATCAGCTGTGTGGGGACAGGGTATTACAACAAAATGCAGTTTGTAGAAAAACTCGTAGGCTCCAAACCCTTTGAAACAATCAATTTTTACTCCAAAAAAGCCCTCAATGAGATTTTCAAAAATGCACGCAAAATCTGTGGCAACAATCCATTGGGTGCCAACATCCTCTATGCGATCAACGAATACGGGCGTGTCGTGCGGGACGCTTGTGAAGCAGGTGCCAATATGATCATCACAGGTGCTGGACTTCCAACCAATATGCCCGAATTTACCAAAAACTTCCCTGATGTCGCACTCATTCCTATCGTTTCATCAGCCAAAGCACTAAGAGTGATTTGCAAACGCTGGGAGCAACGCTACAAAAAGATTCCTGACGCTGTGATTGTCGAGGGTCCTTTGAGCGGAGGACATCAAGGGTTTAGCTATGAGGATTGCTTCAAAGAGGAAAATCGTTTGCAAAACATCGTCCCGCAAGTCGCTCAAGAAGTCAAAAATTGGGGAGAGTTCCCCATCATCGCAGCAGGTGGTATCTGGGATAGGCAAGACATCGATGAAATCATCTCTCTAGGTGCAAGTGGAGTACAAATGGCGACAAGATTTTTGGGGAGCTATGAGTGTGATGCCAAGTTTTATCGAGAATTAATGCCCACGATCACACAAGATGATATTGAGCTTATCAAATCCCCTGTAGGCTATCCTGCAAGAGCTATCAAAACAGGAGTGATCGCGCGTCTCAAAGAAGGCAATGCGGCAAAAGTGCGTTGCGTGAGCAACTGCGTTTCTCCTTGTCATCGCGGAGTGGAAGCCAAAGCTGTGGGCTATTGTATCGCAGATTCTTTGGGGGCGGGTTATTTGGGAGATGCACACAATGGGCTTTTTTTCACAGGAGCTAATGGATACAGAATCAAAAAGATTCAATCCGTCAAAGACATCATCGCCGAACTCACGCAAGATCAATGAGAGGAATCATCGCCCTAACCCTGCTTCTCCTCTCATTGTTGGGGGCAGGACAACCGCTCAAAGTCATACAGCTCACGCCCTTTGGCACGGATAATCTCAAAATTACTTTCAATCAACCCATATCCGCCAAAGACATACGCCAAACACAACTCTCTCCCTCCAAAACTTCCTTGGAGATTTCTGCGATTTTGATTCCCAAAGGCAAAACTTTTCACTTCGATGACAAACGCGATATACGCGTTTTGCAAATGTCCAAAAAAACAATCAAAATCATTTTGAGCTCCCACAAACCCTTGAGCTATACCCTAGATTTCAAAGACAAAAACCTCTACATCAGATTGTCTCCAAATGGCACCAAACCCCAAAAACCCACACCCCCTCCAACATCCAAAACGCCCAAAACGCCCAAAACGCCCAAAACGCCCAAGAAACCCAAAAAAAGCGTGATGATTGACGCTGGACACGGAGGCAAAGATTGCGGTGCGATGGGAGTTTATAAAGTCTGTGAAAAAGTCATCACACTCAAAATCGCCCTACTCTTGCAACAAGAACTCAAAAAGAGGGGCTACACCACCTATATGACACGCACCAAAGATGTCTATATCGATTTGAGGAAACGCACCCATTTGGCAAATCTCAAAAACGCTGATTTGTTTATCTCTATCCACGCCAATTCAGTCCCCAAAACTTCATCACACCAAGCCAACGGGATTGAGACCTACTTCCTCTCAACTGCTAGAAGTGAGAAAGCACGGAGGGTGGCAGAGATTGAAAATCGCGACAATATCGAAGTGATGACCTACTTCTCCAAACAATCTTTTCTCAATGCACTCAACACACATCGACTGATTGCAAGCAACAAACTAGCCATCGACATCCAACGCGGGATACTCAAATCCCTCAAGCCCTCATATCCAAGTGCCACAGACGGAGGGGTGAGGGAGGGTCCTTTTTGGGTTTTGGCAGGGGCTTTGATGCCCTCTGTGCTTGTCGAAGTCGGCTACCTCTCACATCTCAAAGAAGGAAAAAAAATCACCCAATACGCCTATCAACTCAAACTTGCCAAAGGGATTGCTGATGGGATTGATGATTACTTCGCCAAAAACCAATGAAACGCCAAACAAATGCTCTCATCTTTTGCTATGTGTTTTTTGCATTGCTGACTTTTACTATGCTCTCTATCCTTGTTTCCCTACTCTCGACAACATTCTCACAGCTTTTTTTGATTTTCACTCAAAATGGGGGGATTTTCAACACCTTTGTGCTTGTTTTTTATTTTTTGGGCTTCACTATCTCTCTTTATAGCCTCATCACTTCTGCCTCCAAACAACACAATCTCACCTTTCAGATCCTCGTGCTGATCTGTTGTATCGGCTTTGTTTTTGCGTTTGTTTTCACAAGTTGGCAACCCCGCCAACATCTGCAACCCTCAGATTTTATTATGCAAAACACCCAAACCATCACTCACGGCGTTGGCTACCTGCTTTTGCTCATATTTTGCACGATCGCTTTTGTCGTCTTGCCATTGCTAAGTCTGCATTTTCATTTGATCCCCAACCTGCAGAATCGGATCGGATTTTTCCTAGCATACGCACGCCCATCGATCAACACAAGTATCTATTTTGTGATGGGCATTGCCACTCAAGGGTATTTCACTGCCTACCACTTGCACTATGTGGATATTTTTGCCTTAGTTGTCTCTATGTCCCTACTATCTTGGACTTTTTGGAAATATCCCACTTACTTTGGAATCTATGAGAGATTGAATGGCATTTTGCTGATTTTGAGTGTTATCCTCATTGCGTGTGCCTCAAAGCTTTTTAGCCACGATGTTTCAAATGTGCGTTATAGCTTTTTTGCTTGTGGGCTCATCTCTTGGTGCTGTGAATGGATGCTCAAAAGGCATACATACAGACCGCTTTGAGCAGGGGTATCAACACAGACTCCCCTCCTCTGCCCCCATTCAATCCCCAAAGCCTGCTTGTTGGTGATTCTAGAATCTATTGGGGTTTTATTTTTGGGATTGGTTTTGCAAAATAACATTTTCTAGTTTTTCAAACTTGGCTTGGTGTTTTTCTTAAGGGGGGCAAGGGGAACTTAAAGCAAGCGTTCCCCTTATCCCCCTTAACAACCCCCATAACCCCAGCATTGCATTAGCAAGGCTCGTTCAAGATTACATTGACTTGGAATCTTTTTTGGTTCTACAAGGTTGGTTTGGTCAGCAGTTTTCTTTGCTTTGATGACTTAGTAGGGTTTGTGTGTTTTTGAAGTTTTGATTTTGTATAATCATATTTGTGTTGGAGAAGGACGCTTCCTTGTGAAAGGAGGTGGTGATGATGGATATATTTATTCTCATCATAAGGCTTTTACTAGCTTTGGTAGAGCTAGTAGAAGCTATTCTTGAGCTTCTAGCTCAATTAAACTAAAAATTCAAAGAGGCATTATACTCAATCTAGCCAAAGTTTTAGTTAATCTTCAACACAGCAAACTATACAAGGAAGTAAGTCCATAAATGGAGGCTAGATTGGGTGGAGTTTATCTCCTGCCTCTCCTTGTAGGTTTATCACACACGATACAATTTCCAAACAATTAAAGAATTAAGATTAAATCTGAAACACCAAAGAATCAAAACAAAGTCAAAGCAATGTGGGTAACACACAAAAAGCGAGTTTGGGGGATTGTAAGGGGGATAAGGGGGGTGCCTCGCAATAAACCCCCTTGTCCCCCTTATAGAAAAAAACAAAGTGGGATTTGGAAACCAAGAAGTGTGCTTTGGCAAAACCAAGATAGAACAAATTAAGAATCACCAAAGAAAATAGCCTCTCAAGCCAATTTCAACAAAAGAATCCAATCGCAAAAAATGACTACAAATGGCGTTTTGCACAAATGAGCTTTGAAGCAATTCTAGATTCCCTAAGGGTTTTCTTTTTAAGTTGCTTTTGCAAAAGCACGGCTTTTGGTGTTTCAAGCTTGGCTTGGTGTTTTTCTTAAGGGGGGCAAGGGGAACTTATAGCAAGCGTTCCCCTTATCCCCCTTAACAACCCCCATAACCCCAGCATTGCATTAGCAAGGCTCGTTCAAGATTACATTGACTTGGAATCTTTTTTGGTTCTACAAGGTTGGTTTGGTTAGCAGTTGTTTGTGCTTATATTGAAATAGTGAGGTTTGTGTTTTTTGGTTTTGTTTGGCGTTGGGGGTTAAGTATTGAGTTTTGTAAAACACCCCTGCCTATCGGACAATAGGCAGGAAGGAGATTCTAAAGAATCTAAATGAAAACAACAGCACAATTTGTCTGTAGGAGCATTCTAAGGGACATTTGACACCAAATGCCCCACCAAAGGCTCGATACTTCTTATAAGGAATGATGATCCTTATCCCCTTTTAGCCCCCCTTTGCTTTTATTCACCCCCTTTCCCCTTTGCTTCTGAATCACCCCCTCCCCCTTTTAGTATCCCACTACTGATTAGCAGCTTTTGCTCTTGTGTCTTTGGCTTTGTTGGAGATAGTAGGAACTATTTGATCTTTTTCTGTTTCCTCTGTAGGAGTATTTCCTACTCTCAAAGGAGCAGTGGTTTGTGCTTTTATATTCTCAATACTTGTTTTCTCTCCAAAGCTATATCTAGCTCCTAGATTGAATTGGAGTTGTGTCCTTAGTTTGTCTCCAAAGCTTTTCTCTACATCCACATAGACTCTAGTGGATTGATTAAGCTCTAGATTGCTTCCTACATTTAAAACCACTCTACCATTGGAAGCAAACTCAGGATTGTAAGCTTTTGTTGTGCTTGTAGTGAGTTTGTTGGATCCTCCTGTGACAAGATCATATTCATAGAATGTTCCAACATAAAGAGAGATGTTTTTGTCTTGTTCTACAATCTTTTTACCAAAACTAGCTCCTAGTCTAGTTCTAGTCAAAAACACACTCTCTTGGAGTGCTTTGAGTTGATTGCCTTTACCACTTCTAGTTTTCATCTTGGTGGTGAAGTCAGATTGATTGAGATAACCTAAGCTTAACTCTAATTGTGGATCAATGAAATAATCTTGTTGTTCTCCTAGAATGAAACGATAACCCACTTCATTGGAGAGAGTGAATCCTAGATTGTTTGCAGTGTTGTTGTGATCACTACTATTGCTCAAAGAAAAATCAGAAGTGATATAGCTGAGTTTGGCAATTGTGTCATTATAAAGACCTACATTGCTCACATAAGAATTATAAAGAGCAATTTCATATCCACTTGATTGGATATTGGAGAGATAGATAGTATTGATACCACTCACATTGATTGCATTGCTAGCTTGAGTGGCTTTGTTGCTCTCACCCTTAGAGTGCATATAAGAGAATGCAAGTCCTATGTAGTTTTTGGCACCCTCTGTTTCTAGTGCATAATCATATCCTCCTTGAGCAGTCACATAGCTTGTGCGTGCTCCCAATCCAAAGTTAGATTCTTGGAGTCCTCCAAACACTCTAGCCCATACTCCTTGAGTGTAAGGATTGTCTCTAAGTTCTCCCATTCGTTTGTTAAGAGAATTGAGGTTTGCAATGTATAAATCATAATTGATAGAGAGAGCAGAAGTGAGAGCTTGTTGGGTGGTATTATCCACTCCTAGACTGATTGCTTTGCCTAGGAAGTAGGTGGTGTAGCCACCACCTGCTTGTGCTTTGCCATTATCTGTTGCCCCATTGACTTTGCCATTTGCATCTGTGGCTACTTTGACGAATTCGACTTGAATCTTTTCTCCACCATTGATTGTTTCAATAGAGGTGAGATTGACTAGGGGATCAGTTGTGCCAGCAGGGGTGCTATTTTTGTTTTTGATTGTAGCAACGGCAATGTTGTCTAATGCTTCTGTGCCTTTGCCTTTTGTGTAGTGGATGCTTGAAGTTTGGCTAGGGTCGATAGCAACGGCAAGGTTGGCGGATTTGGCTTGAGAATTGTCTCCTACATTATGCACGATGATTCTATCGGAGTAGGCGTGTCCGTAGGTGCCACCGCTTGCTCCTACATTTACGCCTCCGATTTTGCTACCTTCTTGTTTGGTTGCAGTATCCACAGAGACAACAAAGGTGAGGTTGCTTGAAGAGAGTCCTACACTTTGTGAATCTGCTTGGTTTGTTTTTCCAATCTCTAGGAGGTTGAAGTTGTGGGGTGTTCCTAGATTAGTTTGAGCATTACTTGAGAGATTGATTTTGCCTGATTTGGCACCAGTGCTGAGTTTGAGGGTGTCTGTTTTGATTTTTTCATTTGGAGATTGAAAACTCAGTGTGCTTCCATTTCCAATCTCTGTAGTTGCGATGGTAGTAGTCCCATTTGTAGCAACAAGCTTGAAAGTGGATTCTGTGGCGTTGGCAGTAAGCTTTGTGATCGTGTTAGTCGCACCTTGGAGTGTGAGGGTGGAGTTGGTGCCATTGAGATTGAAGGTTGTTGTGCCACCACTAGCCGTTTCAATTTTCTTTTTGATAGTAAGGGTGGCAGAATCTCCTAAGGTAATGTTATTGGTTCCGCCTGTTTTTGTATAGATAGCGTAGTCTTGATTATTTCCACTTGTTTCAGCACTGCTAGTGATTCCTTGTTCTCCGATTGTGCCATTTCCATCGATAAAGATATGATTGCCTTTATTGCTATCTGAAAACACTCCACCACTGATTGTCAAAGTGTCGGCGAAAATAATGTTTGTGCCGTGATACACGACTCCATTTGATAGCTTGTTTGATGCATACACTCTCTTGGTGGTTAGGCTGTTAGCAGAAATAATGTTGCGTTGTTTACCCCAAGATGCGATCCCATCATCACCTGTGACATTAAGAGTGTCGATAAAGATTCCATTGATACCACCACCTTCAGTTCTTTCGCCTTGCTCATTTTGTGCTGTTCTGATACTCCCAGCTGTGAGTGTGCCTTTGGCTCTGAGGGTTTGTGTAGCTGTTTTGATTGCATTGTAGTAGTCGCTTTCGAGTATAGTATCGATTTTGGCGGTATCTATTGTCAAATCTTTTGCTTCACTACCGCCATTAAGCTTCAAAAGCCCCTTACCGATGTAGTTGCGTCCTTCATAATTGCCACCTCTTGATTCGATTGTGGTGATGTCAAGAGTGTTTGTGTCACCCTCAAGACTAAGAATATTGCGATGATTGCTAGCCGGAAATTCTGATACTTGCAATTTATCAAGATAGAGAGTGGCTGCTCCTTTGAATTGAATCAGATTTTGAGCTTCAGAAACACCTGTCATCCAATTTTTTGCTTCTGCAATAATGCTCATACGATTTCCATTCTCTCCGATTTGCCCATTGTTTTGAAAAAGGATTCTGTTGTAGGCGTTGTTCTTATGTCCCTCGGGATAATTTGTTGTGTTGATGGGACCAGCATCAGCTAGGATTTGTCCTGCACTTCCTGCACTTCCTTGTCCTTTTTTGATACTTGCACCTGCACCTGTAAAAGTGATATTGACTTCAGTATTGCTTGTTACGCCATCCTGCGTTGCAGCCTTTTGAATATTTTGCTTATGATAATACCCATAAGTTCCAATATCTCCTTCAATACCACCGGTCTCAAATGTGAAGTTTTGCCCTCTTTCTGTGTAGTTTGTTGTCAAATTCCCTTTGAGTTTTGCATCATTTTGGAAAGCGAAATGAGAAGTGTTTTTGAAGTGACCACCATTATTTATAATCTTAATATTGCCCTCCATATCTCCATTGAAAGTGGCATTTACTGCTGTGCCAGCAGCACTACCAGCCTTGATTTCAATATTACCTTTGAGAGCGGTTCTACCTGTTTTGCCTTCAAAATTTAGCGTAGCTATAGGACTACTGCCACTCCCACCCAAAAAAATAGTGAGAGTGCCTGTTCCACTAGCTCCTAATTGAAGTCCTCTGTCTTTGTTGGTAAGCTTGAACTCCGCATTGTTGCCGCCTAGCTTGAGGGTGGAGGGGTCTGTAAAAGTGGGCGTTGCAAGAGGGGCTTTTTGAAATTGGAGAGTTAGGCTTTCAAGAGCTGTGCCCTCTTTTTGAAAAAGCTGATTGAAAGTTGGAGCTGTGCTTCCTGCCTTGATTTCCACCACATCGGTTTGTTGGAAACCTGTGCCATCCGTGCTATAGCAAATCGCACTGCCGCTAGGGCAAGGTGCAGTTGTCGCACTTGCCACACTCACACTGAGTGCCAATGCCAACGAAGTGGCGATGAGAGGCTTGTAATGGCTCATAATACCCCCCCCCCCGCACAAGATTTTTGTCCATACGATTGCGTTGCGTCATTTTCATAATTTCTCCTTGTCATGTTTTGAATTGGAATTTAGGATATGCCTGATATCAAAACTTAAATAAACTTGAAAGGATTATTATAATAAATGTTTGCTGAAAATTTACATAAAAATGCAAGATTTTTGGATTTGCTTGATCAAAATGCCTGATCGCTTGAGTTTTGGACCTGTTTGATCGTCATCTGTGCGTGGGATAGAGGCTCCATAGCAAAGCGGACTTTGCCATAGAGAAGTAGAAATGGGGGGCAATCGATCTAGAATCGACAAGCCATACTGACATTGACAAGTTGAAGTTTGCCCCAGCCCTCTTTGGATTGGATGGGGGATTTGCGATTGTCTTTGAAAGTCATCGAATAGGCGGCACCGATGTCAAACAAATCATCAAACATCGAATATCTCGCACCTACGCCCACCATATAGCCGTTTGCGTCTGGGATCCCAAACCCATCGATAGGCACAGGAGTCTCATCATAAGCGATAGAAGCCATCGCACGGAACTTCTGCCCCACTCCATAGGTGACGCCCAAACGATAGGAGTTGGTATCTTTCCACCCACGACCGATAGCCACAGCGTCATAGTCTGCCCCATCCATCATACTTTTGACTTTTTCTGCCCTCTCTTTGTCTGTTGTGCCCATCTTGTTTGCTTGGCTTCCGCCGATATTGCTAAACACTTGATTGGTGCTGTTGAACTCGAATTTGTCTCCATAGCTCCAGAAATTTCTCTCATAGACAAACTCGACTAGGAAACTCCCCATTTGCTGTGCGATACCCACTTGAAGCACGGGGGGGACATCGGTGGAGAGCACGAGATCTGCGTCCATATCTGCCGTGATGATTGGGTTTTTGAGACTTCCTGTCCTAGCTTTTGCCTGTAGTTTGCCTTTGAAATCAATATGGGCGGGAGAGCGATATGCTCCTGAAATGATCAAATCCTCAGTCCAAAAATAAATCGGTTTGAGCGTAAAGGCTGCATTCCACCCATAGCCGATTCCTTGAGTTGTCGAGATTTGATCCACTGCGGTGGTGCCTTGACTTGTGACAATCGCCCCTGCGATCTCCATAGATGAGCGATAAGGCACATAGAGTGAGTTTTGGAAGTTGCCCATTCCATAGATAATGCGTCCTCCCCCTGCGATAGAGAGCCATTCTGCTAGTTTGAAAGACAACACAGGGTTTGCCTCGACCATCGCGATGAAACTTTTGTCCAAAAACTTACCGCCCTCTCCGTCCCAGTCAATCGTCATTCCAGAAGGTGCCGTGAGAGCAAAGCCTACATTGAATCCATAAAAAGTAGGGGATTTGTAAAAAATCTCAGGATAGACGAAATTTGTCGCATTGGCATATCCGTCAGCTTGTGATGCTCCTTTGGGTGCACTTGGGGCAAATATATCGACGCCCAAACAAGTCAAAGAACCCAATAACCAATTCTTTGGCTTACATTTTACCTGCGTCCCTTGATCCCTCCCGATCTCTTTTTTGATCTTGGTGAAATCTGTAGTGAATGCAAACTTTGGGACACTCAGCCAAGTGACCGAAACCTCGACTTCGTGCCTGTCTGCGAATTTCCCCATTCCCATATTGGCGGGGTTATACAACGCACTATCCGCACCATTTGCCCCTGCGACATAGGCAGAGCT
This sequence comes from Helicobacter enhydrae, assembly GCF_001693335.1. Taxonomy (NCBI): domain Bacteria; kingdom Pseudomonadati; phylum Campylobacterota; class Epsilonproteobacteria; order Campylobacterales; family Helicobacteraceae; genus Helicobacter; species Helicobacter enhydrae. The sequence goes on from NZ_CP016503.1 coordinate 683,520, forward strand.
GAGGGCGATTGAGTTGAGGCTATGCTCATTGAGTTTGAATCCACTTCCAAACACCAACGACAAAGCACAAAAATATAATGATAATTTTTTGATCATCCAAACTCCTTAGATTGTAAATAACCAAGAATTATAGCAGGTTATCACTCTCTGCTATTTGAATCTGCAAAATTCATCATCTTTGGCATTGTGAGGGATTGAAAATGTGGAGGGGGAGTGCATGGTGTGATAAACCTACAAGGAGAGGCAGGAGATAAACTCCACCCAATCTAGCCTCCATTTATGGACTTACTTCCTTGTATAGTTTGCTGTGTTGAAGATTAACTAAAACTTTGGCTAGATTGAGTATAATGCCTCTTGTTTAAATTTTAATTTTGAGCGATTAGCTCAAGAAAAGCTTTCGCTAGCTCTGCTAAAGCTAGTAAAAGCCTTATGATGAGAATAAATATATCCATCACCACCACCTCCTTTCACAAGGAAGCGTCCTTCTCCAACACAAATATGATTATACAAAATCAAAACTTCAAAACCCTCTCTACTTCAAAAAAATCATAGCAACTGCTTCCCAAACCAACCTTGTAGAATCCAAAGGATTCTAGAATCGCCAAAAGTGCGGTTTGTAGAACGCTGTTCGCTGCCTCTCTTTTTAATTCTTGCTTTCGCTAAAGCACACTTTTGGGATTCTAGAATCTCTAGGGTTTCCTTTTGGAGTTGGCTTGAGAGGATCTATGCTCTTTGGTATTGTTTGATTTGTTTGCTAGTTTTTGAGATTGGTTTCACAGAATCACGCTCTTTGATGATTCTAGAATCTCTAGGGCTTCCTTTTGGAGTTGGCTTGAGAGGCTCTATACCATTTGGTGATTCTTTGGTTATTGAAACTTGGTTTGAATGAAGCACGGATTCTTGGTTTTTCAAATTTGATTAAATCTTACTTTTGAGATTGGTTTCGCAGAAGCACACTTTCTAGTCACCAATTCCTACTTTGCTTTTTCTATAAGGGGGACAAGGGGGTTTATTGCGAGGCACCCCCCTTATCCCCCTTAAAATCCCCCAAACCCCTGCCCGCTTTTTGTGTGTTACCCACATTAGTTTGACTTTGTTTTGATTCTTTGAGTTTTAGATTTGTTTTTTTGATTTGATTCTAGTTTCTTAGAATCTTTAGAATCTTTGTGAAAGCATTCTTGATTCTTTGGTTTCTTAGAATCTTTAGAATCTTTTTGCAATTTTTTAAAAACTCCAAAAAATATAAAACTCCTCTACTTCAAAAAAGGCAATGCAAACCGCCTCCCAAACCAACCTTGTAGAACCAAAAAAGATTCCAAGTCAATGTAATCTTGAACGAGCCTTGCTAATGCAATGCTGGGGTTATGGGGGTTGTTAAGGGGGATAAGGGGAACGCTGCTATAAGTTCCCCTTGCCCCCCTTAAGAGAGATCCTAGGGGATTCTAGAATTGCATAAAGGGTGGTTTGCTCAAAGCAACTCAAAGAAAGAGAATCCAAGCCAAGCTTGAAAAATTAGAAAATGTGGTTTTGCTAAAGGCAACTTAAAAAAGAAGTATGGGAGAACAAGTAATGCAAAAACTGCGTAAAAAAATTTACAAGGGGGGAGAGACATTGGGGATCCCCAACTCAACCTAGCCTCCATTTATGGACTTACTTCCTTGTATAGTTTGCTGTGTTGAAGATTAACTAAAACTTTGGCTAGATTGAGTATAATGCCTCTTGGTTTATATTAATGAGCTATTAGCTCAAGGATGGCTCTTGCTAGCTCTAGCAAAGCTAGCAGAAGCCTTATAAGTTGGAATACTAAACCCATACTTACCACCTCCTTTCACAAGGAAGCGTCCTTCTCCAACACAAATATGATTATACAAAATCAAAACTTCAAAAACACACAAACCCTACTAAGTCATCAAAGCAAAGCAAACTACTGACCAAACCAACCTTGTAGAACCCAAAAGATTCCAAGTCAATATAATCTTGAACGAGCCTTGCTAATGCAATGCTGGGGTTATGGGGGTTGTTAAGGGGGATAAGGGGAACGCTTGCTATAAGTTCCCCTTACCCCCCTTAAGAAAAACTCCAAGCCAAGCTTGAGAAACTAGAAAATGTGCTTTTGCAAAACCAAACCCCAAAAGAAAGCTTCAAGCCAACTTTAAATCACCCCAAAGCTGTGCTTTTGCCAAACAAACCCCAAAAAAGAGAATCCAAAAGATTCTAGAGTTGCCAAAGCACACTTTGCAAACGACCCCCCCAACCCCCATTAGCAAGAATGCCAAAGACATCGAGCCTTTGTAGAATCAGTTTAGATCCCAAAAGCCTGATGGAGCTGATTGACAATCAACTCTTTGCTTTGTGGTTCCACCAACCGCTCTCCAACCTCATTGCCGTTTTGATAACAAACCAAAGTAGGAATCGCACGGATATTGAGCGTGGCACTCAAATCCTCCTCACTGCGTGTATCAATCTTGTAAATAGCGACTTTGCCCTCTAGCTCGACTTGCAAATCTTTCAAAAACGGCTCGATTCGCACGCAATCCTTGCACCAAGCCGACCCCAAAACAATCAGCACATTTCCTTGTTGGATCACTTCTGCATATTTTGCTTGATCTATTGTTTCTACCATAAGATTCCTTTAAAAAGTGAGATTAAAAAATAACCCCCAAAGATTAGCACAATTGCAAGAAAAAAAGCCAAACCAAATGCCTTTCCTCCCGCTTGGATGAATTTTTTGAAATCGATTTGCAACCCCAATCCCGCCATTGCAAACACGATGAAAATCCCACACAGCTCACGACCCATCGCAGTGATCCAGCCAAAAGTCAAATCCCCCACGATACGCACATCCGCAACACTCGCAAAATAAGTGTTCAAAACAATCACACCCAAAAACGCAAAAGCAAACCAAGGGATGTCTATCTTTTTGCGTGATGTCTCCCCAGCCTCTGCTGTAGTTTTTTGGTTTTTGGCAAAAAAATACGCCACGATGAGCAAAAATGGCACAAGCATAATCACACGCATCATTTTGATGATGATGGCGATGTTTGCGGCACTTTGGCTAAAGGCACCTTGCGAGAGATCTTTTGCCATTTCTGTCGCTCCTGCCACATTTGCCACTTCGTGCAATGTCGCCCCCATAAACACGCCCATACCCCCACCATCCAAAGCGGGAAACAGCCCGTTGGCATAGGCAAAAGGATAGATGAACATAAACAAAAGCCCGAAAATAACAACGGTGCCAACAGCCACAATCCCTTTGAAAGAATCTGATTTGAGCGTGGATTCCAATGCCAAAACCGCGGCAGCTCCACAGATCGCACTCCCTGCCCCCACAAGCATCGAGGTTTCTCTATCCAGCCCAAAAACCCTTGGACCCACAACGACTGCCAAAAGAAAAACGCTTGTGATCACAATCGCTGAAATCAAAATGCCCCAGACCCCCACTCCTGCCAATTCTGTCAGCGTCACATTGAATCCATAGAGGATGATCCCAAGCCTCAAGAGCTTTTTGGCACTAAAATGCACGCCAGCCTGCAAAGAATGCTTGTATCTAAAAAACAAAGGGGAGCAAACAGCCCCAATCAAAATCGCAAAAGCAGTTCCTGCAAGATGCGTGCTATCTTGTATCGCTTTGTTTTTGGCAAGTATCAAAGCAAGTGCCACAATCGCCCCGACAAACAAAACTCCCTTGAAATTCGAACGCAACATCGCACCCCAATGACAAAGCCGATCAGCCAATCCACCCTGTTTGATAGAATCATTATGTTTTTTCATCCATTCTCCATAAATCTAAAATAAATTTGAAATCATATTCCTTTTAAATTAAAAAGATATTAAAATGCCTCAAATCAAAATCAAAGGATAAAAATGTCTGTTTTAATGGAGTTCAATGTTTTCAGCATTGCAGGTGCAGTTTCCAAAAGAAAAGAAGTAGCCAAGCTTCTCAAAAGCCTAAAAGACAAGGGTATTGAGTTTAGCCTCAATCCAATGGGAACGATTGTAGAATGTGAAAATATGCAAAAAGCTTTGGAAATCCTAAATTTTGCCACTCAAAATGTAGATGCCCAGAGATTCTATGTCATCGCCAAGTTTGACTGCTACAATCAACGCAAGGATTTGTTAGCGACTAGAGTTGAGGATACATTAAGGGAGATAGAAAATCTAGATGAGTGAGCTTATGAGACTTAAAGTCTCATAAATCATTAAGCGTTGAGCAATCCAAGTATTGCTACAGAATAAGGAGTCATCGCTCCACACTTGTGGCACACTGTGTAAGCGACAGGAACAAATGGTGCGTTAGAAACCAAGCTCCCATCGATTTTGTTTTGCAACGCCATGTGACCAAACCCCGGAGCGACACCAAATTCAGCACTACCACAAGAGGCACACTTGAGTTTGCCTGTTTTTTCCTTGATTTTCTCTAGGATGGTTTCTTCTGTGATTGAAATATCTTTTGACATTTTGTCTCCTTGTTAAATAAAATTAAACGCAAATTATAATGTCTTTTGTTGGTTTTTTAGTATTTTTTTCAAACCAACATAAAATTTCATCCACTCATCCAAAGGCATTAGCGGATGTCCTCCCCATTTGGTATTGGGGGGTAGATTTTTGCCCACAGCTCCACGCCCTGCAATCTGCACAAAATCCCCTATATGGATATGCCCACCTGTCCCAGCCTGTCCCCCCATCACGACATTACGCCCAGTCGTCGTAGAGCCTGCCAACCCCACTTGAGAGACAAGAATGCTATTTTCGCCGATGATACAATTATGACCGATTTGCACGAGATTATCGATTTTGCTTCCTTTTTTGATACGCGTTTCTCCAAACACGGCACGATCGATTGTGCAATTTGCCCCAATCTCCACCTCATCTTCAATCACAACTTTTCCATTGTGGAAGATTTTAATATGTTTGCCATCTTCTGTATGGGCATAGCCAAAGCCATCACTCCCTATCACACTCCCTGCGTGGATACTCACATAATCCCCTATCAGCGTATCTGCATAAATCACTGCATTTGGGAAAATCTGACACCCTTTGCCAATCTCCACTCTATCGCCCACCACAGCCCCTGCCATCACGACACTTCCTGCCCCGATTTTGACATTTTTGCCCACATAGGCATTGGGCATCACTTGTGCCCCCTCTCCCAAAACCGCCTCCGCACCCTGATTGGCAAACAACTCTTTGGCAAAAAAGCTTGTGAGATAGGCAAAAGCTAGATGTGGATTCTTGACAACAATCCCTTGCATACCTTTTGGCACTTGATTGATGTGCTTTTGGTGGATTAGCACTGCACTTGCGTGGCTCGTTTGCAAATCTTGCAAATATTTATCTTGATCTAGATACACGATATGATGAGCGCCTGCCTCCTCCATATTGCTCAAAGCCTCAACTTCAAAATCCCTGTAGCCCTCTGTCCCAATCCCCAGATATTGCAAAATCTCATACAATCTCATTAGTTTTCCTCCACTTGATAAACTTAGGCATTATAATACTCAAAAAGGAATACATAAATGAAACTTGGAATCAATATCGACCACATCGCCACCCTCAGAGAAGCACGAAAAATCAATGAACCTAGTCCATTAGAAGCGATCTTTGTCCTCAAAAACGCAGGGGCTGCACACATCACACTTCATCTGCGTGAAGATAGAAGACATATCCACGATAATGACTTGCAAGCCATCATCGCCAACAGCCCACTACCCATCAATCTTGAGTGTGCCACCTCTGAGGAAATCATCGCTCTAGCTTGTGAGCTCAAACCCCAACAGGTTACACTCGTGCCAGAGAAGCGTCAAGAGGTAACCACAGAGGGCGGACTAAATCTCAAATCCCCCAAACTTCAAGAAACTATCCAAAAACTCCAAGACTCTGGAATCATCACTTCACTTTTCATCGATCCCAATCTACCCTCCATAGAGCAGTCTTTGGCACTTGGGGTGCGACATATTGAGTTGCACACAGGAGAATGGGCTAACCTCAACCTAATGGCTTCTAGCAATCTCAAACACACACAGCACAAAATCACCTCGCTTGATTTCCCCTACCCCATTCTTCAAGACAAGATTTGCAATACACTCAAGCAGATTCAAGAATGTGCCATTTTGGGAGAGAGAGAGGGGCTAGAAGTGTGTGCAGGGCATGGCTTGAACTACCAAAATGTCAAGCCCATCGCCCAAATCCCCCAAATCAGAGAACTCAACATCGGACATAGCATCATCGCAAGAGCCATTTTTGTAGGGCTTTTTGAAGCGATTAGAGAAATGCAGAGTATCATCAATGAATCAATCTAGCCACCCACGCCCCAAAATCGCAATCAGTTGTGGGGACATCAATGGTGTAGGATTGGAAATCTTGCTCAAATCCCATCAAGCAATCCTTGATCAAGTAGAGCCGATTTATTGTGTGCATTTTGAGCTACTCCAACAAGCAAGCCAACGCCTCAATCTCCCAATGCCTGACACTCTCAAACCGACGCACTGCCTCCCACCCCCAGCACCAATCCCCCAAATCACCCCCTCTCTTATCAGCAAGGAGAGTGGATTGTATAGTTATGAAAGTTTTATCCTTGCTTGCACACTTTGTGAGACACATGCAGCTCAAGCCATCACAACGCTCCCTATCCACAAAAAAGCTTGGAATCTCGCAGGAATCACAGAGATTGGACACACTGAAGCATTGAGCAAACGCTACAAGCAAAAAGGCATTATGATGCTTGGGTGTGAAAAAATGTTTGTCGCACTTTTCAGTGATCATATCCCACTCAAAGAGGTGGCTTCTCATATCAAGCAAGAGGATTTGCAAAGGTTTTTTGTGCGTCTATTTCAGAGCTTAAAAGCACAAAAATATTGTGTAATGGGACTCAATCCTCATTGTGGCGATGGTGGGATTATCGGCGATGAGGATAGTATCATCGCACAGGCGATCAAAGAGAGCAATGCTTGGCTTGGTGGTGATTATTTTGTGGGACCTATCCCTTGTGATTGTGCATTTATCCCCTCCAAACGCCAAGAGTTTCAAATATGGGTGGGAATGTATCATGATATTGCACTCTCCACCCTCAAGGCTTTGTATTTTGATGAAAGTATCAATGTCACTTTGGGGATTGACATTTTACGCACCTCTGTAGATCACGGCGTCGCTTTTGACATTGCTTATAGCAATCAAGCCAAAACGCGAAGTTATCTCAATGCCATTGCCTATGCCAAAACACTCATACATCAAAAGGAGCATTGATGAAAACATTTGAACTCCATAGCAAATACGCCCCTTCAGGAGATCAGCCTCAAGCGATTGAAAAGCTTTGTGAGAGTATCCTTGCAGGCAATCGCTATCAGACATTGATTGGGGTGACAGGGAGTGGCAAAACTTTTAGTATGGCAAACATTATTGCCAAACTCAATATGCCCACTTTGATTATGACTCACAACAAAACCCTAGCCGCACAGCTCTATAGTGAGTTTAAGGGGTTTTTCCCAAACAATCGCGTAGAGTATTTCATCTCTCACTTTGATTATTATCAACCCGAAGCCTATATCCCAAGACGCGATTTGTTTATCGAAAAAGATAGTGCGATCAATGAGGATTTGGAGCGTTTGAGATTGAGTGCAACGACTTCACTGCTAGCCTATGATGATGTGATTGTCGTCGCTTCAGTGTCTGCTAATTATGGTTTGGGCAATCCACAAGAATATCTAGAAGTCATCGAAAAGCTTGAGGTGGGCAAAAGCTATGGACAAAAACATCTTTTGAGCAAACTTGTTGAAATGGGATACACACGCAATGATACGGCGTTTGAAAGGGGGAACTTCAGAGTCAATGGCGAAGTGATTGACATATTCCCTGCATACAATCAATCCCAATACATTCGTATCGAATTTTTTGGCGATGAAATTGAGTGTATCAGTATTCAAGAAGCACTCAGCAATACATTGCTCAAAAAGCTCCCCTCCTATGTCCTCTATGCTGCCAATCAGTTCATCGTGGGAGCCAATCGCCTAAACCAAGCACTCAAAGACATTGAGGATGAGCTTGACGCACGCCTCAAAGAGTTTGCCCTGCAAGGCAAAGAAGTAGAATCCACACGCCTCAAAAGCCGCACGGAGTTTGATTTGGAGATGATGAGCCAAAGTGGGATTTGCAAGGGGATTGAGAACTATGCACGCCACCTCACAGGCAAAAAGCCGGGTGAAACCCCTTATTGTTTGTTGGATTATTTTGAACAAAAAAAGAAGCCCTATCTTGTCATCGTTGATGAATCCCATGTAAGTTTGCCTCAATTTGGAGGAATGTATGCAGGGGATCGCAGTCGCAAAGAAGTGCTAGTGGAGTATGGATTCCGTTTGCCTAGTGCGTTGGACAATCGCCCTCTGCAGTTTGAGGAGTTTATCAACAAGCCCCCGCATTTTCTTTTTGTGTCTGCTACCCCAGCCCAAAAAGAATTGGAGCTTAGTGGCAATCATATTGCCGAGCAAATCATCCGTCCTACAGGTTTGCTAGACCCACTCTATGAAATCCGCGATAGTGAAAATCAAGTGCTAGATTGTTTGGAAGAAATCAAACTATGTATCGCTAGAAATGAGCGTGTGCTGATTACCACTCTCACCAAAAAAATGGCAGAGGAATTGAGCGAGTATTATGCCAATGCAGGGATTAGGGTTGCATATCTGCATAGCGAGATTGACGCGATTGAGAGAAATCATCTCATCCGTTCTTTGAGACTAGGTGAGTTTGATGTGCTTGTGGGAATCAATCTCTTGCGTGAGGGGCTAGATTTGCCGGAGGTGAGTTTGGTTGCCATTATGGACGCTGACAAAGAGGGGTTTTTGAGGAGTGAGACAAGTCTCATTCAAACAATGGGGCGTGCTGCAAGAAATCTCAATGGCAAAGTCCTGCTCTATGCCCAAAAAATCACGCAATCAATGAAAAAAGCTTGTGAAACGACTGATTATCGTCGTGCCAAACAAATGGAGTTCAATGCTTTGCACAATGTCACCCCCAAGAGCGTGAGGCGTGAAGTGGAGCTAGAGCTCAAGCCTGAAAACGAAGCCTTGCTTTATGAAAAATATGACAAAAAAGCCAAAATCCCAAAAAGCGAAAAAGAAAGGATTATCAAAGAGCTAAAAGCCAAAATGCTAGAAGCAAGCAAAAAGCTTGAGTTTGAAGAGGCGGCAAGAATCCGAGATGAGATCAAAAAACTACAACAAGGGAGCTAGTATGCAAAAAGTGATTTTGGTAATTACAGATGGTATAGGACATTCCACTCAAGACAAATACAATGCGTTCAAAAGTGCGGCAACACCTGCTTATGATTGGCTTTTTGCAAATGCTCCACATTCTCTCATCCGCACCTATGGAGAGAGCATTGGGCTACCAAACAATCAAATGGGAAACTCTGAAGTGGGGCACATGACACTAGGATCTGGGCAGGTGATTTTGCAAGATTTGCTCAAAATCAACCAAGCAATTCACTCAAAGACATTGTTTGCAAACGAGCATTTTCAAACGCTAAAAACGCGAGAAAATATCCATCTAGTTGGATTGGTGAGTGATGGTGGTGTGCATTCTGACATCGCTCATCTTGTAGGCATTCTCAAAGAGCTAAAGCAATCAGACAATCGAGTTTGGATTCACATCATTGCCGATGGGCGTGATGTCGCACCTCAAAGCCTTCAAACCTTTCTTGACACGCTACAACCCCACCTGTCTGCAAACATACAAATCGCTACTTTGAGTGGGAGATATTATGCGATGGATAGAGATAGGCGTTGGGAGAGAATCCAATCAGCCTATGATTGCATTATCTCTGCAAATCCCAAAACCACACAAACTCCAAGCCAATATCTTGCACAAAGCTATCAAGACAATATTTCTGATGAATTTATCATACCTACGGCTTTTGGCTCATTTGATGGGGTTGAAAATGGAGATGCTTTTTTGTTTTTCAACTTCCGATCAGATCGTATGCGTGAGCTAACTTTTGCGATAGGTAGCAAAGATTTCAACCACTTCCAACGCCCTCCACTCAAAGATCTTTTCTTGCTTTGTATGACTCCTTATGATGAGAACTTCCCCCTGCCCACTCTTATCAACAAAGAAAACCTCACGCACACCCTTGCAAGTATCATCTCTCAAGCTCAACTCACACAAGCCCACATCGCAGAAACCGAGAAATATGCCCATGTGACTTTTTTCTTCAATGGTGGAAGAGAAAAGGTTTTTGATGGCGAATCACGCTTTTTGATCCCAAGCCCAAAAGTGGCAACTTATGATCTCAAGCCTGAAATGAGTGCAGAGGAAGTGGGAGAGCAAACGCTCAAATGTATGCAAGATGGCTTTGATTTTATCGTTGTTAATTTTGCCAATGGCGATATGGTGGGACACACGGGGGTTTTTGAAGCAGGGATCAAGGCAGTTGAAGCTGTAGATACAGAATTGCTCAAAATCTTGCAAGCCTGCCAACAACACCACTACGCACTCATTCTCACAAGCGATCACGGAAATTGCGAAGAAATGAGAGATCAAGATGGAAACATTCTCACAAACCACACTATTGGTGATGTGTGGTGTTTCGCATTATGTGATCAAATACAAAGTCTAGATAATGGGACACTTGCAAACATCGCTCCGACGATTCTTAAGATTATGGGACTTCCCATACCCACACAAATGCAAAAACCACTTTTTTGAGGAACAAATGGCTCAAAAATAAAACAAAAAAGATTGATTGGTTTGCAAACAGAGGAAGCCTCTGTTTGTGTGGGTTAGGAGTGTGCGACTTTTTTACGCTCAAGCTCCCCACTTGCTTGAAGTTCTTGATAATAGCAAGAATGCAAAATCGCTAGTTCCTCCTCCCCCATTGTGCCATCCACCATCGCACTCAAAGCCCCTTCAATCGCAAACACAGCCATATAAATGTGTGTGATCAAAAGTGCAATGATTGCAAACCCTAAGACATTGTGGATAATCGCGCTCAACCTTAGGGCATTGATAGGAGCAAATTGAAAATACATAATCGCCCCAGTGATAACCATCACAAATCCCCCGATTGTGCAAACCCAAAACCACATTTTCATCCCCGCATTGAATTGCCCTGAAGGAATAGGAGTTTTGATAGTGTCACCCTTTGTGAGATACCCCCCAAGCATCAAAAGCCATTTCAAATCATAAGATTTGGGCAAAGAAGCTTTCACCCACATCAAAAACATCAAAGGACCAAAAACCACAAACGCAAGAGTGGAGATCGCGTGCAAATCACGCGCTAGTCTCACAAAAAGCCCTCCACCAAGCTGAGCACCAAACACCATAATCAAGCCTGTGATACAAATCACGATAAAAGGCACAGCGGTGAGCCAATGCACTGCGATATTGTAAGTAGAAAAAATCTTATACTTCACGCCATGTGCGAAGCGTTTGGAACCAAAGAGCATTAGGTGTGTCGCAAATGCAACAGGCACCAACACAATGATCGCCAAAAAGATAGGGGCAAAAAATTTGTTTTGCAAAAGCGTAAAAAGCTCACCCAATCCTTTGGCATCTTGGATCCCACTCAATGGCTTACCACTATCAAGTGGTCCCACTGCCACCCCTTGAGGCGTATTGCCAATCACTCCTGCAGTAGGAGAATCCCACCCCCAATTTTTGATTTGCTCAATTTGTTTCACGCCATAAATCTCTGTATTTTGAGAAAAATTCGGCTGTTTTTCATTAGCAAAAGCTCCACTCAAAAAGAGGAATAAAAATAATAAAACGCTAATGCCCCTCATCTCACACCTCATCCACCATACGCTTTGGACCAAGTATAAGGGACAGATGGCGTTCCACTTCCTCTAGCAATCGCTCTTTGAGCGATAATGTCGCTCACCTCATCACTACTTCCTGCAAGCAAAGCTTTGGTTGAACACATTGCTGCACACACAGGGACTTTGCCCTCTGCGATACGATTCTGTCCGTAGAGTTTGTATTCTTCTTGAGAATGTGTCTCTTCAGGACCTCCAGCACAGAATGTGCATTTGTCCATCGCCCCTCTTGAGCCAAAAATATCTGATTTTGGAAATTGTGGTGCCCCAAAAGGACAAGCATATAGACAATATCCACATCCGATACAAGTTTTTTTGTCGTGCAAGACTATGCCATCTTCACGCACATAGAAACAATCCACAGGACAAACTTTGGCACAAGGTGCGTCAGAACAATGCATACAAGCAATAGAGACACTTTTTTCTTTGCCCTCAATCCCGTCATTGAGTGTGATCACACGACGGCGATTGATACCTACAGGCAAATGATGAGCCTCTTTACAGGCAACATCACATCCGTGACAATCGATACAACGATTTTCATCGCAATAAAATTTAATCCGACTTTGAGAAACAAAACCTTCAGTCATTGCTCACTCCTTATGCTTTTTGAATACGGCAAAGTCCGCATTTGGTTTCAGGGATTTGTGTCACGATGTCATAGCCATAATTGGTCACACCATTGATTGATTCCCCAATGCTGTATGGCACATACCCTTGAGGATAATACGCCTCCAAACTCTCACCCTGCATTACTCCTGCCCAATGGAATGGAGCAAACACAACATTTTCTTTGACGCTATAGCTTAGTCTCACCTTGACTTTTGCTTTGAAGCCCTCTGGACTATGAATCCATACAAAATCCCCCTCATTCACTCCATAATTTCCGGCAGTATTTGGGTGGATTTGGCAATACATTTCTGGATTGATTTCTGTGAGTGCCAAGCTTACGCGTGCTTCGATCCCTTGTCCGCTATGAGTCACAATCCTTGCAGTATTGAGTTGCAATGGGAACTCTTTGGTCCAATCTTTTTGCAGAGAAGCAAATTTGGTCGCCACCCTAAACTGATTGGGTTGGTCTGGATAAGTTGGATATTTGGCAATCAAATCAGGGCGTGGGGTATGGATAGGCTCACGATGCAACGGGATTTTATCCACCCAAGTGCTGACATACATTCTAGCCCTTGCATTTCCATAAGGACAAAGCCCTGCCTCAAGTGCTTTATTGACAAGTGTCATACTCAAGTCTGTTTTCCAATTCTTACCTTTGACAATCTCTTTTTCTTTGGCTGTGAGTTTTTTGCCCGTTAGCTCCTCGATATTGTCTGCTGTAATCTCTGGATAGCCACCTTTTTGGCTCGACTTTGGAGGCACACTGCCTTGAGATGCAAGCATATTGTATTTTTTGCCATCCAACTCTTGCTCCAACCCAAAGTTGTTTCTAAATCCCATACCGCCTTGCATCACAGGGATACTGATATTGTAGAGGTTTGGCGTTCCCGGGTGTTTTTCATTCCAACAGGGCCAAGGCAATCCATAGAAGCTATCTTGCAAAGGTCCGCGTCCCTTGAGTGTTACAGAATCAAAAAGATGCCAATTGAGTGTATGCTCTTTGAGACGCTCTGGAGTCCAACCACTCAATCCGATGGTTTTCATTCCATAATTAATCTCGCGTGTCGCATCATCGGGCCACACAAAATTGCCTTTGCCATCACCTAGAGCTCTTGTGAATTCCTCATAAAACCCTAGACGCTTCGCAAGTTCAAAGAGGATCTCCTCATCAGGTTTGCTCTCATACAAAGGCTTGACAACTTGGAATCTCCACTGCCCTGAACGATTGGTCGCAGTCACAGATCCACTTGTCTCCATTTGAGAAGCAGCAGGAAGCAGATACACTCCATCGCTTTTTTGAGTATAAGCAATCGCATCATGTGGGAAAGGATCAACAACGACAAACAGCTCTAGCTCATTAAGGGCTTGAGCGACTTTGTTGGTCTGTGCAGTTGAAATCAAACCATTGCCCAAACAGAAAAGTCCGCGAATCTTGCCTGATTTTCCATTGTGGATTTCTTCCTCTTGCAATACGCCTTGCCACCAACGAGAAAGCGTAAAACCTGCTTTATTCATTGTTGCAGGATCAAATTGACTTTTGAGCCACTCATAATCCACTTGCCACACTTTTGCCCAATGTTTAAACGCCCCCTCACTCAAACCATAATATCCGGGCAAACTATCAGAGAGACAACCCAAATCTGTCGCACCTTGCACATTGTCGTGTCCCCTCAAGATGTTTGTGCCGCCACCACTGCGTCCCATATTGCCAAGCACAAGTTGCAAAATAGGGGCGATTCTTGTGTTGCCTGTCCCAATGCTGTGTTGTGTCAATCCCATCGCCCAAACAAGTGTGCCCGGTCTTGTGTGTGCATAGAGTTTCGTGACTTCCATCAGTTGCTTTTCAGTCACTCCACAAATGTCTGCCACTACGCTTGGAGGGTATTTTTTCGCCTCTTCTTTGATTGCTTCGATTCCAAATGTGCGATCTGCGATAAATGATTGATCTTCCCATTTGTTTTTGAAAATCAGATTGAGCATTCCATAAATGAAAGCAATATCTGTCCCACCGCGAATCTGGATAAACATATCAGCTTTGGCTGCGGTTCTTGTGAAACGCGGATCAATCACGATGAGCTTGGCTCCATTTCTCTCTTTTGCCTTGAGGAAATGTTGGAATCCAACAGGGTGATTGACTGCAGGGTTGGCTCCAAAAATGATAATTGCCTTAGAGTGTTGAATATCTCCAAGATGGTTTGTCATAGCTCCATAACCAAATGTATTCGCCACACCGGCGACTGTAGAGCTATGTCAGAGACGCGCTTGATGATCGATATTGTTGGTGCCAAACATAGTTGAGAATTTGCGAATGTAATAACATTGCTCATTGCTCACTTTGGCACTTCCAAAGAATTGGACACTATCAGCTCCGTGCTCATTTTTGAGACTTGCAAGTTTAGATCCAATCTCATCAAAGGCTTGTTCCCACGAGATTCTTTTCCACTCCCCGTTTTCTTTTTTCATCGGATACTTGACTCTTTTGGCACTACGCACCATATCAATCATATCTGCACCCTTAGAGCAATGTCCTCCAAGGCTCACAGGGTGATCTTGAGCGACTTCTTGACGCACCCAAGTGCCATTTTTGACCTCTGCGATGATTCCACAACCTACAGAACAAATCGTGCAGATTGTTTTGATTTTTTGGCTATCTGGATAAGCCTCTTTGAGTTCCTCTTGTGTTGCTTGTCTTACAACGCCCTCACTTGCATTCAACGATGCAATTCCTGCACCAACACCCAAAGCACTCATCTTCAAAAAACTACGACGCGATGCTCTGAGGGGTGAAAAAGTCTGTGCGATATATTCACTCATCACTTGCCTCCTTATTTTGCAGATGCATAGTAAGAGTTCCAATTCTTGGTACTTCTATACAAAACTTCTTTTTTCTTGTGTGTTGAAGTGGCAAAACCACTCTGACTCCTTGGTTTGTCATTTGCACAACCTGCAAGTGCCAAACCACCAACGGCAATCACTGCTGAAGTTTTTCCAGCATTTTTCAAAAAATCACGGCGTGATTTTTCTTGTGAAAATTGATTTGTTTCCATTTTTCTCCTTTGTAGCTAGGATAGTAGAGTCTGTGCCCTACGCTACAGGTTTGCTCAAACCCATAGCGTAAGACACATTTATTTTTGTTTCAATGTGTCTTCATCCATATCAGCTTTGACGCGTTTTTTCCATTTTGCTTTTTTCTCTTGTGCTTTCAAATCTTGCAAATCGACAAACTCCTCCAAAGGAGGTGGAGTCACATCAAGGTATAAGCGTTCAAACTCTGCGAAACTCCCCAAAATCTTGACTACAGATTTATAGAAATGAGCCTTTTTGCTTTTCAAAGTTTCCAAAACCACGAAATTCACATAATCATTCAAAATTTCTGCAAAGATTTTTTGGCACATTGCGATTGCACACGGATTGGCTTTTTCAAGCAACGAAGAACAAAACATCAGCAAAAATCCAAGATGATCTTCAGGCTCCACAAACTCCTCATTACGCCGAAACTCACTCTCCAAAACCAAATCACGAATCTTCAAGCATTTCTCCCCAAACTCCCACCCCTCATCATAATAACTCGCCGTGAGATTGATACATTTGTAAGTGAAGTTATCCACAAAAAGAGCATCAAATTCTTGCTCGATTCTTGCAGTGCCATTGGCTTCTAACTCATTGAGCAACACTTGTGCATCTTTTTGGGTTTGATCATTGATCGCATTGGCAAAAATCTGCTCCAAAATCGCGATAGCGGTTTGGCGATGTCTGGACAAAGACTGGTAGCTAAAAAACATTCCAAGCAGGGCATAATACATCCCTCGTGCTTTGTTGATCTGTATCTCTTCCTCTTTCATGCCTCATCCTCAAAATGGTGTTTAAACATAATCTTGACCTTGCAATCACTGCAGCATTCCAAAGTCCTAAGCTTGGCAGAATCAGAAGCAAAAAACCCTGCCATTTTGTCTTTGATTTTCTCAATCGCCCTTTTGGAGCCTATGGGTTTTTGGCACTCGATACAATGGAAAACCTCATCTTGTGCGACGACTTGCATCTCAAACCAAGAGGGATTGAGTGCGATACCATCCAAATCAAGCTTGATCGCATCTTCTGGACAAGTCTCCACACAATACCCGCAAGTCGTGCAAAGATAGGGTTTGTATTGGAGTGAAAATTTGGAATGATTGGCAGTGAGACAATCGACATTGCAAGACTCCACACAGCTCAAACACAAGGTGCATTTTTGTGCATCGACGCTGATTGTGCCATAGCGTATCATTTTGCCACTTTTGCCACTCTCCACACGCCCAAAATCCCCATCTTTGACCATAAACCTCAACCGCTCGGCAAAATGTTTGCGTTTGTGCTCATTTGGGCTTGGTGCATAAGAATACTGCACGATGGGTTGGGGCAAATGCTCGATCTTTCTTAGAGCCTCCACATCATTAGCCACCCAAATTGCATCTTGTTTGAAAATGTTTTGATAAATCGCATTGACTAGCTCAATCGCCTCTTGTGATGGGCGTGAAACCACTGGTGAAAAAAATATACAGCCATAGCCACTCTCTTGAGTGATACTCAACAAATGAAGCTCAGAAGGGAATTTCTCTCTAGGGATGATCAAAGGCGTCAAATGGGAGGGGATCTCATAATCCTGCAGAAGTGGCAAAAACTCCTCAGGTATCAACAGCACTGCTGTGTTGCGATAATACTTCAAGCCCTGCATCAAGCAATCAATCGTATAAGGAGCAAAATCAATCGCACCCGTAGGGCAAGTCGCCACACAACCCCCACAGCCTTTGCAATCGATTTGCGAAAACACTAGCTCCATCAGATTGTCATTTTTATCCACCCCAAAAGAAGGGCAGACATCTACGCATTTGTGGCAATAGCCCTCTCCGTTTTTATCAGGACGCCTGTGATGGTATTGGCAGGAATTTGGATTGTATAAAATTGTCGTTTTGTAGCGGTATGTCCCCCTTCTATCAAGCAAAAGGCTCAACATCTCCTCTACATTATAAAAATCCTGCACGCTCACAATGCCTAGAAACTTCTCAAGTGTCGGGTTTTGCACAAATAGCACCGCTTGATCAAATCGGATTGTTTCACTGCGACACACAGCCTCAAACTCTCCGATTTTGCCACTCACACTGATGATGTCACTAGGATGGACCAACATAGGCAAAAAGCCCAAAGCCTGTGATTTGTCTATCAACTCTTGGCTATTGGCACCCTCATAGCCGATAATCAAAAGCTTCAAACCCACCTCTTGCTCTAGAATCTTAAAAGGTGCATTGTCATAAATTGCAAGGCGATTTTGAAACATTTTGTAAATTTTATCAAGCTGGACTTGTGGGGCGTCTTGGGAATGTGAGAGATACCAATCAATCTCTGGGGCATACATATCGCAATTTTTGTCTAGATTGGAAATCGCGTGATGGTTATGGTGAGAATTGAAGTGGATTTCTGAAAACTGCTCTGCAAGCTCTGGGGCGTAATGGTATGTGGTTGTCAGATTAAACATAATAACTCTTCTTAGTTTTATCTTAATTTTTTTGGTAAGTTATTATAACTTAATTACAAGCTAGAATCCGTAACGCACAACAAACAAAAGCCCACCTATTCATTGCGTAGCACTTCAAGTAGATTGATTTTTGAAGCTCTGTTTGCAGGATAATAAGCCGAAAATAGCACGATCACAATGCTTCCCAACGCGATCAAAGCAAAATCTAGCAAAGAGAAATCTAATGGCAATTTTGTCGTGCCATAGACATTTGCAGGTAATGAAACAATAGGGAATTTATCTAGGATTTTCATCGCCACAAACGCTAGAACAAAACCAAACAAAATCCCCGCCATTCCGATACTATTGCCCAAAACAAAAAAAGACTTTTTGATTTCTTTCTGACTTGCCCCCATACTCAAAAGCAACGCGATCTCTTTGCGTCGATTCATAATCACCATCAAAAGCGAACTGATAATGTTGAGTGAAGCCATCAAAATAATCAGCAACAAAACGATGAACAATGCCCGTTTTTCAAGCTCCATTGCAGAAAACAAATTGCCATTTTGGTGCCACCACCCCTCTACATAATAAGAATAACCAAACCTTTGTTTCAAAAATTTGGCAATACGCTCATAATCTTGCAAAGGTTGTGCAGAATCAATATGGATCCCATCATAAAGATTATCAGCGATGTTACGCACCTTTTGCAGGGATTGCAAACTCGTGTAGCCATAGGCACGATCATAAGCACCAATCCCTGAATGAAAAAACCCCTGCACTTCAAATCGTTTGCTAACAGGCGTGAAGCCTATACTATGTGGGACAAGCTCTGTGAAAAAAAGGATGACCTTTTGCTTGGGCTTGATCCCAAACCCCTCATCAAACTCACGCCCCAAAACCAAACCAAAATCCTTCAAATCTTGGGCATTTGTATCAACAAGCGTTTGTTTGAGGATCGGGTTGATCTCTGATTCTTGTGCAAAATCTACGCCAAAAATCACAGCAGGATTGATCCCATAAGGAGTTTTGATCAACGCGTGGGAACGCACATAAGGGCTAAATCTAAGATCTGGAAACTCTATCTGCAACGAATAGAGCAAATCTTGTGGCACCAACGCTCCTTTCAGAGATTTCACGCTCAATGGGTAATTCATCAGCATAATTTTTTCTCGAAATTCCTTAGAAACGCCATTCATAATCGCCATCGCCACACATAGCACCATCACCCCAATCCCAATCCCCAAAAACGCCAAAAGTGCCGTGACAAAAATAAAAGGCTGGGTGCGATCTAGTTTGAGATATTTGGGAAGCAGAAAAAAAGCAAGTTTCATTGTTTTTGAGCTAGAAGCCCCTTTTTGGGACCACTTTTGCCGTGACATTGCTTGTATTTTTTGCCACTGCCACAAGGGCACATATCATTTCTTGCGGTTTTGTTGCCAAAGAGTGGGGCGGATTGCTCAAGTTTCTTTTTGGCTTTTTGATTGGCTTCTTCTTGATGGGGTTGCAATTTGAGCCAATGCAAGATCTTCAAAGTCTCGCTTTTGAGTAAGGCTCGGAACTCCAAGAAAAGATTGTAGCTCTCTTTTTTGTATTCCACCAATGGATCTTTTTGGTTGTATCCTCTCAAACCGATTCCTGTTTTGAGATTGTCCATCATATACAAATGCTCACGCCAAGCATTGTCTAGAGTTTGCAGATACACGAGGCGTTCGATTTCTTGACGCGCACCTGCATCAATCATACTCATTTTTTGATCATATTTTTGGGTGAGTTGCTCCACAATCGTATCGCACAACGCTTCTGTATCATCAAGGCTCTGGATGTTTTCTAGCTCAATCCCAAACGCTTCTTTGAAATGAGGGGCGATTTGCTCCACATCATCAATCTCTTGCAAGATTTGTCCTACAAGCTCTTTTTGATCTTGTGCAATCCTTTCATCAATCGCATAATTCTCATCTAGAAGCTGGTTTCTCAAGCTATACACCGCCTTGCGTTGCTCGTTTGCCACATCATCATACTCTAGCAAATGCTTCCTTGATTCAAAATGCAAACTCTCGACCTTTTTTTGAGCATTTTCAACGGTTCTTGTCACCAAAGAGGACTCGATATGCTCCCCCTCTTTCATCCCAAGCTTTTCCATCACATTTTTAAACTTATCAGATCCAAAGATTCTGAGCAAATTATCCTCTAAACTCAAATAAAACTGACTGACACCCGGATCCCCTTGTCGCCCACTACGCCCCCTAAGCTGATTGTCAATCCTACGGCTCTCGTGTCGCTCCGTGCCAATGATATACAATCCCCCAAGCTCACGAATCTCATCATCAATCTTGATATCCACACCACGCCCTGCCATATTGGTCGCAATCGTCACGGCTCCCTTTTTCCCTGCGTCTTTGATGATCTCTGCCTCTTTTGTGTGTTGTTTGGCATTCAAAACCGTATGTGGCACTCGGCGTTGCTTCAGCAATTCGTGCAACAACTCACTTTTTTGGATACTTGCAGTCCCAACAAGGACAGGCTGTCCTTTTTGATATAGCTCCTCAATCTTGGCGACCACGGCGTCAAATTTTTCTTTTTCACTTTTGTAAATCAAGTCATTCAAATCTTTGCGTTGCACCGGAATATTTGTAGGGATACTCACAACATCAAGATTGTAAATCTGCAAAAACTCTCCTGCCTCTGTTTGTGCAGTTCCTGTCATACCTGCAAGCTTGTCATACAAACGGAAGTAATTTTGAAAAGTAATATCAGCTAGAGTTTGGCTCTCTTCTTTGATGGCGACATTTTCTTTGGCTTCTATGGCTTGATGCAATCCCTCGCTAAAACGCCTACCCTCACTCAAACGCCCTGTGAATTCATCAACAATCACCACCTCACCATTGGCAAGAACATAATCTTTGTCTTTGATGAAAAGATAATTTGCTTTGAGTGCTTGGTCTAGATGATGAGCCAAAGAGGCGTTTTCGATATTGTAGAGATTATCCACTCCAAATAGTTGTTCTGCCTTTTGTATGCCCTCTTCGGTGAGCAGTATCACACGGCTTTTCTCATCGATATTGAAATCTTTTTCATTCTCAAGCTTTTGGGCTACGCTATTGGCAAGCTGATAGTTTTCCATTTTTTTGTTGGTGGGTCCCGAAATGATAAGCGGCGTGCGTGCCTCATCAATCAAAATCGAATCCACCTCATCAATAATGGCAAAATAATGGACTTTTTGGGTTTTTTGCTCCAAAGAATATTTCATATTGTCACGCAAATAATCGAAGCCAAACTCATTGTTGGTGCCATAAACAATGTCAGAGGCATAAATCTGCACACGCTCTTCTTCCCCCACATCAGAGGTGATTGCCCCCACAGAATAACCCAAAAACTCATAAAGCTCTTTGAGATCTTGTGCGTCCCTCTTGGCAAGATAATCATTGACGGTTACGATATGGACACTTTTGCCCACCATCGCATTCAAAGAAGCTGCTAGAGAAGCCACTAGGGTTTTCCCCTCCCCTGTTTTCATCTCTGCAATCTTGCCATCGTGAAGCACCATTCCACCAATAAGTTGCACATCGTGATGACGCTTGTCATACAAACGACGACTAGCCTCTCTAGTGATTGCAAAACTATCATTGAGCACATCTTCCAAACATGCCCCCTGCTCTAGCACCCTATTTTTCAATGCCAAAAATGCACTTTTTAGCTCCTCATCGCTCAAACTTTGATACTGCGATTCTAGCACATTGATTGCTTTTACTCTTTTTTCGTATGTTTTTAGCATTCTAGAATTACGCGTTCCAAAAATCGCACCAAAAATTGTTCCAAACATCGCTCACCGCCTTTATGACAAAATATCCAAATGACTTAAAACTCTAAAATTATGAGAATCAAATATAATTTCAAATATTTTATTCTAACACAAGCACTTCAAAAGTGTGTGATTAAAGGTCCAAAATGAAAAAGTTTTTATTAATTTTAGCTTTAAGCAATGCCTTATTTTCTCTTAATCAAAAGATTAAAAGTTTGCAGGCAGACTTTGAACAAACCATTCAAGACAATCAAATCATCTATCAAGGCAAAATGTATATCCAAAGCTCCAATCTAGCCAAATGGGAATATCTCACCCCTCTCAAAAAGGAGATTTATATCATTCAAGATACACTGATTTCTTATGAGCCAAACCTCTCTCAAGTCACCTTCACCCCAATCAAACAACAGCTTGATTTTCTCTCCATCATTCAACACGCCAAGCAAGATCCCCAAAACCCCAACCTCTACTTCTCAACAATCAATCAAACCCTCTATCGTCTGCACACTAGCGAGGGGATTCCCACCACACTACAATATCAAGATACGCTCGGTAATGAAGTATTGATTAAGCTCAAAAATGTCAAAATCAACCCAACATTTCCCAAAAATTTCTTTGATTTTACACCTCCAAAGGGAGTAGATGTGATTAAAGAGTGAAGTTTTAGATAAGATGATGTTTTGATTTTATAAATGATAAGAGGTGTATTTTGCAATATAGTAATCTTTTGTTGAGCTTGTCAGCTCCGCTTGTTGTGATTTTGATGGTTTTATGGACCAAAAAAATCATTCCTTCGCTATTGGTGGGGATTGTTTTGGGTGGAGCTATCATCCATCGTGGTGATTTTTGGGAAATTTTGGGATACATTTATCACAAGTTTTCATCGGTTTTTTACACCTTTGGTGAGCAAGGGTTTGAGCTAAATTGGGAAAAGCTTTATATTTTTTTGTTTTTGATCTTTTTGGGCATCTTGTCAGAGATGATTATCCGGTCTGGGGGGATTGGTGCTTTTGTGCAATGGGCAAGAGGCAAAATCAAAGATACGCGTAGTTCAGAAATCGTAGTCTTCATCGCTGGGGTGATTATTTTTATCGATGATTATTTCAATGCCCTCACGGTGGGACAGATCACCCAACCATTCAATCATCTCAATTATTCTAGCAAGGAGCGATTTGCCTATATCGTAGATAGCACTTCTGCTCCGATATGCATCATCATCCCTTTCTCTAGCTGGGGTGCTTATATCGTTGGACTACTCTCTGAGAGCCTACCACCAAACACTTCTGGAGCATTGCTTGTTCTACTAGAATGCACTCTTAGCAATTTCTATGCTTGGTTTGCCTTGCTTGGCGTGATCCTCACAATTTGGTGGCAAATCAACCTCCCCGTAATGCAAAAAAACTTCAATGTCGGTTCAGCCTCCGCCTCACAACATCAAGAGGAAATCCCATCAGGCTCTATCTCAATGCTTTTTGTCCCAATACTAGTTTTGATCGTGTCTATCATTTTTATGATTTTTTACACAGGTTGCAAATCAAGTCAATCAAGTGAAATACTCAAAATACTCGATGCCACAGACACTTATTATTCCCTCTTTGTTGGTGGAATCGTTGCACTTGCAGTTGCTTTTGTGATGTCGTTGAGAATCAAAAATCTCAACTATGCCCAAATCTGTTTGAGAGGCGTTAAATCAATGTGCCCTGCGATTGTTATTTTGATTTTTGCTGCTGTGATTGGCTCAGTGATCAAAGATCTCA
Organism: Helicobacter enhydrae; assembly: GCF_001693335.1. Lineage (NCBI taxonomy): Bacteria > Pseudomonadati > Campylobacterota > Epsilonproteobacteria > Campylobacterales > Helicobacteraceae > Helicobacter > Helicobacter enhydrae. The sequence continues at coordinate 706,983 of NZ_CP016503.1, forward strand.
AAACAGGAGAGCAACTTGCATTTGTCGCAAAAGAGTTCCTAAGCCAAGAGAGCCTCAAGCTTCTCCCTATCTTTTTGTTTTGTATCTCTGCTTTTATCGCTTTTGCGACAGGGACAAGCTGGGGGTGCTTTGCGATTATGATTCCTATTGCGATTGAGTTTTCGCTTCAAGGTGGCACAAATAGCATTTTTGCGATTTCTGCGGTGTTGGCTGGTGCGGTGTATGGGGATCATACTTCACCAATGTCAGATACGACTATCCTATCCTCTGTCGGCACAGGATGCTCTCTACAAAGCCACTTCATCACGCAACTCCCTTATGCTGGGATCTCTGCGGGATGTGCTTTGCTAGGATTTATGATGCTAAGCTTCACCCAAAGTGTGGCACTTGCATTTTTGGGCAGTGGCATTGTGTTTCTAGGGATCTTCTATGCACTCAAGCAAAGATTCTCTCAAGATTTAGGCAATATCAAAGCCTAGATCCAATCAACCCAACACAAAAGGCTAACAATGGACAATCGCATCTTTTTTCAAACGCGTGGAGATATAGACAACAAAAACACATCTTTTGAGGATGCCATTTTGCACCCACAGGCTGATTTTGGTGGGCTACACACTCTCAAAGATTTTGCCCCTCTTGCATTATCCTCACTTATCGATCTTGATTACAAAGAGCTTTGTTTTGCTATTTTTGAACATCTCCATTTGCAAACAGATTTTTTATCTCAAGCCATTCAACGCTATGAGACTTTCGACAACCCTACCAACCCTGCTCCGCTGACACATTTCTCACCGACTTTGCATATCCAAGAACTCTACCACGGACCCTCAAGAGCGTTCAAAGATATGGCACTCCAACCCTTAGCTTCATTGTTTGGCTCCATCACCCCAAAAGAACGCTATCTGATTCTCACTGCAACAAGTGGGGACACAGGTCCTGCGACACTAGAAAGCTTCAAGGGGATGGACAATATCAATGTCGTATGTTTCTACCCTCATCTTGGCACAAGCGATGTCCAAAGACTGCAAATGACGACACAAAACGCCTCCAATCTCAAAGTTTTGCCTATCTATGGAGATTTTGACACAGCACAAAACATTCTCAAAACCCTGCTCAATGATACGGAGTTTGTCGCAATGCTCAAGGAGCAACATATCGCCGTTTCGGCGGCTAACTCTGTCAATTTTGGGCGTATTGCGTTTCAAATCATTTATCACATTTGGGGTTATTTGCAACTATGCAAACAACGACACATCGAGCTTAGCGATGAGATTTATAGTGTCATTCCTAGTGGAAACTTCGGCAATGCACTAGGGGCGTTTTATGCCAAAATGATGGGGGTGCCATTCCGCAAAATCATCATCGCAAGTAACACCAACAACATCCTCACAGAGTGGATTACAACAGGAATCTATGACATTTCTAGCAAATCACTCTTGCAAACCCATTCTCCCGCTATGGATATTCTCAAAAGCTCCAACACAGAACGCGTTCTCTTCGCACTATATGGAGAGCGACGCACCAAAGACTTGATGCAACAACTTGACAAGGACAAAAAATACCAGCTCACTCCATCAGAATTGAGCCAACTGCGAATGTATTTTGATGCGTTCTACTGCGATGACACAGAATGTCTAGAAACCATCAAAGAATATGCACAATCCCATCACATCATCGATCCGCACACGGCAGTGGCACTTTTTTGTGCCAAAAAACTCCCCAAAGATTCTCAAACGCTTGTTTGCTCCACTGCAGAATGGAGCAAGTTTAGCCCGACTATTGCATTTGCGCTCACAGGTCAGCATCTCAGCGATCAAGAAGCGATTGCTTTTTTGCAAACAACATACAAACTCCCGCTCCACCACTCTATCGCCAAACTCTTTGAAGTGCAAGAGCGAGAGCCCACTCCACTCCAATCCCAAGAAGTCAAAGATGCGATTTGCCAATGGTTGCAAACCCGATAATCTCCTTCTGCACCCCTTGCCAAATGCCGCTAGATTTGGCTTTTTGATGCAAATTTCAACAAAATATGCAAAATCTATTGACTTTGGCAAACAAAAAAAATATAATTACACTTTTTTAACGAAATGACCCGTTAGCTCAGTCGGTAGAGCAACTCCCTTTTAAGGAGTGGGCCGTTGGTTCGAATCCAACACGGGTCACCATTATTTTTGGGTTTAATCAATTTGATAAGTGGCCCCTTCATCTAGCGGTTAGGATACCACCCTTTCACGGTGGCTACAGGGGTTCGAGTCCCCTAGGGGTCACCACTTTACTTCAAACAATTTGGTGATTTTTAGAATTTGGTCGCTTAGCTCAGTTGGTAGAGCGCCACCCTTACAAGGTGGATGCCATAGGTTCGAGTCCTATAGCGACCACCATATCATCTCCTCAGATTCTGGAGCGGTAGTTCAGCTGGTTAGAATACCTGCCTGTCACGCAGGGGGTCGCGGGTTCGAGCCCCGTCCGCTCCGCCATTACTTCAAACACTTTACGACCCTTTCATCTAGTGGCCAAGGATACTACCCTTTCCAGGTAGGAACAGAAGTTCGAATCTTCTAAGGGTCGCCACAAAACTCAAATCCGTCCAAAAAGGATTGATTGGCTAACCTCGCTCACTGCAAAACCTAAATGTCTTTAGAACTTTGCTTCAATCGAGTGTCGGAATATCTTTGTCCAATGCTGTTTGTCAGGGATTTTGGGCTTAACTTGATATGTTGAAATTAGTTTGTAAAACACAGATTTTGTGGTGATTCTAGAATCTCTTGGATTCTCTCTTTTGGGGGTTTGTTTTGCAAAAGCACATTTCCTAGTTTTTCAAACACGGCTTGGAGCTTTCTTTTTTAATCTTGGCTTGAGCGAAGCACCCTTTATGCAATTCTAGAATCCCCTAGGATCTCTCTTAAGGGGGTCAAGGGGAACTTAGGGCAGCGTTCCCCTTATCCCCCTTAACAACCCCCATAACCCCAGCATTGCATTAGCAAGGCTCGTTCAAGATTACATTGACTTGGAATCTTTTTTGGTTCTACAAGGTTGGTTTGGTTAGCGGTTTTCTTTGCCCTTATAACTTGGTGGGGTTTTTGTGTTTTTAGGAGTTTTTAAAAAATTGCAAAGAGATTCTAAAGATTCCAAGAATTGGTAAAGAAATACAAGAATCTAGAATCAAAGTTTTTCAAAAAGATTTCAAAGATTCTAAGAATCTAGATTCAAATCAATAAACAAGAATCAAACTCAAAACACCAAAGAATCAAAACAAAGTCAAAGTAATGTGGGTAACACACAAAAAGCGGGCAGGGGTTTGGGGGATTTTAAGGGGGATAAGGGGGGTGCCTCGCAATAAACCCCCTTGTCCCCCTTATAGAAAAAAGCAAAGTGAGATTTAATTACCAAGAAGTGTGCTTCTGTAAAAATGACCCAAAAAGAAAGCTTCAAGCCAACTTTGAATCACCTCAAATCCGTGCTTCACTCAAACTAAGATTCAACAACCAAAGAATCACCAAAGGGTATAGAGCCTCTCAAGCCAACTCCAAAAAGAAGTCTTAGAGATTCTAGAATCACTCAAAAGTGTGCTTGTGCAAAAGCAAGAATCAAAAAGAGAGGTAGCAAACAGCGTTTTGCAAAACCGCACTTTTGGCGATTCTAGAATCCTTTGGGTTCTACAAGGTTAGTTTGGTCAGCGGTTTGCCGTGATTGTATGAAATAGTGAGGGTTTTTGAAGTTTTGGTTTTGTATAATCACATTTGTGTTGGAGAAGGACGCTTCCTTGTGAAAGGAGGTGGTAAGTATGGATTTAGTATTCCAACTTATAAAGCTTCTGCTAGCTTTGGTCGAGCTAGTGGAAGCCATCCTTGAGCTAATCGCTCATTAACAAATAAAACAAGAGGCATTATACTCAATCTAGCCAAAGTTTTAGTTAATCTTCAGCACAGCAAAAACTATACAAGGAAGTAAGTCCATAAATGGAGGCTAGATTGGGTGGAGTTTATCTCCTGCCTCTCCTTGTAAGTTTATCCCACACAATACAATTTCACAACAAGACAAGAATCTAGATTCAAATCAAAAGCGATACAAACAATCAAAGCAAATGCTAGAGAGAGTGGTTGCCTATCAACTTGCAAGAGCCTCACCCCCTCCCCCTCTCCAAACTCACGCTCTGCCTGAAGTCTATGGATTTAATCCTTGAGACTCCAAGTATCAAGGATAAACTTCTCTAGTTTCCTATATCGCCTCCCAATAGAATCTTTATCCCAGCGTCCATCACTGGCAAAATCGTTGATTTCTTTGTGTTGTTGCATAGGAGAGTTATTGTAGCTATCTAGCTTGTCTTTGAAGGGCTTATTGCCAATCACCACATTGTGTGCTTGGTCTATCAGCATGAGATTGCCTATGTAGTGCAAATAGCGTTCCTTGAATTCTTGATCATATTCACAATACCCACTCGCTTGTCCCCCTTGCTTATTTTCTGTTTGTGGGGCAATATGCTCAATCTGTGGATTTTTGATTTGATCCAATGTGAATCCATATCCTTTTGTTTTTGTATTTTGTGTGAGCAAAGAGTTTTCATAACGCATAAAAATATATGGGGCGATTCTACCCAATGAATATTCCTTTGGTCTGATTGCATCAGAGATAGCACGATTACCCCAATATCCACTACAAATCTCTTTGATACCCTCCTCAAGCTTTTCTACACTAGTGAAATTTTTCAGCACTTGATTAAGCCTTGATGCCAAGTCAGCTCTTGTCTTGACAAGCTTATCTCTAAAAGCAATCACCTCAAGGGCTTTGAATACCCTCTCTAGCTTTGCTGTATCATTTCTAAAAAGTGTATAAGCTTTGATGACAAAGGGATAGATTTCCCACACCTTCAAATCAATCAAATAGTCTTTATACTCGCTTTTTAGGTTTTCAAATGTTTTGAAATCCATAAAGGCATCTTTGAGCTCTTTGACATAACTATCAATCCAATCAAGCTTTTCTGCGTCCTCAATTTTTTTGAGTTTGCTTTTGTAGCTCAAAGTATCATCATTTTCTCTATATCCAAAACCATATTTTGCCATATTGAAATATTGCAAAATCGCATCTTCATCCAATATCCTGATGTCATTTAAAACCCTATAGATTTCCTTAAAAATCTCTGCCACTCTTTTGAGCCTATATTCAGCACCCTCTTTGTCGGCATAAGTATAGATTTGATATGCAAGATAGCTCTTGAGCTTTTCCATATTTGTTAGCTCTTTGCCACGATTGTTTTGCAATTCAAACATCAAAACAGAATCTTTTTTGTTTGCAAATACGATTTGAAGCATCTCTGCTTCTTCTAGGGCATCAAGTATTTTTGCAAGCCTTTCTGTCTTTTGTGCCTTGAGCTCTTTTGTGAAAAACTCTTTTGCCCCTTTGATACGCTTTTGTGATGGCGTTTGTGGCTTGTGTGTATTGTCATCATTACGGATAATCACATCATAGAAATAATCCCTATCATACTCCACAGCATTGAGTTTGGGCTTGTTTTGTTGGATCAAATACCACTCTTCTAGCCTTGCAGTCTCATTGTTTAAGACATTAATCAAAGCACGCATAAAAATCACAATTGTCGTAAGCCTTTGCTGTCCATCAATCACTTCAAATTTGCCATCTTCTGTTTTCTCTAGCAAAACATTGCCAAAGAAATAGTGGTTTTCCCCCTTAGTCGCTTCCTCCAAATCCTCCAAAAACACCTGCCATTGAGATTTTTCCCAAGAATACGCCCTCTGATACACGGGGATAGAAAACTCCTTCTCGCCTTCAAAAAACTCTTTGAGTGAATGTTTGTATGGTGTCATCATTGCTCCTTTGAATCATCGAAATTAAAAACTAAATTTTATCGTAGATTTTTTGATTGTCAAATGTCTAGCCCTCAAGCACTCATTACGATTGCACAAAGGCTCAAATGCACGCAATGCAATCGATGTTTAAAAAAATCTTTGAATATTGATGAGGAAAATTCTCTTAAGTTCTCTTGAACCAAAAAATAATACAATCCATCATCACGCCAAAAGGAGTCTGTATGAAAAAGCTCATCTGTTTATGCCTTGCATTGTGCTTGGGATTACAAGCCAAACCCAACACTCCGACTACCAACAAAGCCCCCACCAACCATCAAAAACCCTCCAATTTCACGACAAATATAGGAGTGGGGATAGAAAGCTATTATTACGAAGAGCCGGGGCTTATGAATGTCGGAGGCTCGATGCTCAATCTCAATGTCAATACAGAATTTAGGCAAAAGATGTTTAAATTTGAAAATGATTTTTATTTTGCCACACACATCGGTGCCAATCACTATGATGGCGGGATTGCATATAGCGACAATGCAGGTAATGTCATAGGGGTCAAAAAATACAACACGGATTCTACGGATTATTATGCTGGGATCGTGCCAAAACTCGGAGTGGCGTTTTTCAAGCAAGAACAAGAGGTGTTGTTTGTTTATGTGGGGTTGGGTTATCGTTTTTTATACAATCAAGTGATTGATCAGCCCGGCATTCAGGCTTCTTATAAACGCTATCAGGGCTATGTCTTTTTGCCTATTGGGGTGAGTGGGGAAATCCCAATTAGTGCAAACTTTGCTTTTATCGCCCTTGCAGAACATCGCTTCTTGTTATTCGGGCACAACACCACGCACCTCACAGATGTCGGATATGACAAAGATTTGTTTTTTACGCAGAAAAAGGGGGAGGGTGGGCGTTTTGCACTTGGAATGAAGTTCCCATTTAGCAAAGGGGCGATTAAAGTTTTGGCATATTATGACCATTGGGAGATTGCCAAATCTAATGTGCTTCAAGCCTACAAAAATGGCAGACCGGCAGGAGAGTTTATAGAACCTGCAAACTTTACAAGTGCGTTTGGTTTGACACTTTCTTGTGATTTTTAGGATTTGGCTTGAGGGATGTGGGGGCAAATGCCCATATAGCAAATTTGCAATGAGGGGGGGGGCACAAACGCACCCTCTGCTCACCTCGCTTCAGGATAGAGCGAGTCGTGCTAGTCGTGCGATTTTGTTCTGGCTACATCTCAAGTTTGACGCCAAAAACTCTTTTTAGCTCACTTGCACCCTCTAGTTTTATGAGCATATCACCTTTGGCAGTGAGTTTTTCAGCTCCAGATTCACCAAGGATCACCCTAGAGTTTTCTGCCTTAGCCACACGCAAGGCTATGCGACTTGCACTGCTGCGTAGATTACTGCTTAGATTTTTAGAATCAGGATTTTGCATACCAAGTATGAGATGGATCCCTGCTTGACGCACGATAAACATATTTTTGGCAAGTTTCTTTTCAATCTCTTTGTTATTCTCAACAATAAAATTTAGCTCTTCAACAAACACAACTCTATATGGCAAACCAAGAGATTCTATATCACTCACTTGAGAATCCCTCATCCTCTCGTTTCTTTCTTTCATCTCCTCTATCAAATCATCCAAAAATTGACATGCCTCTTCAGTCTCTATAATAAGTCTTATTTTGTCGCCAAAAGCTTGATAATCAATGCCACTTTTTGGATCTATCACTACAATTTCTGCTTTTTTGCTTTTCAAAAGAGAGGTTATGACGCTTTGCAAAAATATAGTTTTTCCACTACCTGTCATCCCTGCAACAATCAAATGAGGGGCTTTTACCAAATCAAAATAAAAGGGCTTTTTCTCTATGTCAAATCCTGCAAAAATAGGGAGGTTGCATTGCTTTGATTGCAAGGCACAAAGGGCATTTTCAATCTCTGCCTTGCTAGGATAATTCCACTCTCCCTCTTCTTTTTCTTCTTCGATATTGTATGTCCTTGCTAGTCCTTGAGCCTTGCAAGAAGTGATTTTTACACTAGGCAATCCTAAGATTTTATCAAGCAGTTTAGCCTGTGTTTCAAAGCTTTGCAATTTGCTAGAATCTTTTACCTCAACCTTACAGATTCTATGCCTATAAGAATCAAAAGTCCCTAGATGTGTAAGGGAAATATGATGTTTGGCATAATAGTCTTCTATCTTTTCAAAAAGTGCAGAATCTTGTGATTTTGTCGAATCAATGCGAGTTTCTACGCCTTGGGCTGTTTGCAAACTAAAGCCTAAATTGTCCTTGCACCATTGATAAAAACAATCATTGTTTTTCCAAGAATGATAAATCTCAAAAAGTCCTCTTTGGATATTTTTGCCAAGCAAAGCAATATAAGCCTTATCATCACTAAACAAATCCTCTTTCAAATATGGCTGAAATTTTTCTGTAAGCAATGCCCTATACAAAAGATCCATATCTTCATTTGCACCCTTATTTTTGCCTGTGAGTTGCCCCAAATGGTATTCTTTGCTTTTGCTTCCGCCCAATTGCCTCTCTGCCCAAAGATTTGAATCTAGTGGCTCAGTCTTTAGCCGCAAAGCCAAAGCTAGGGCTAAACGCAAAATCAGATATTTTGGAATATCGTTTTCAGATTCAAAGCCTAAGCCCTCTTTGATAACACGATAAATAAGATTTTCTTCTGTTTGGTTTGTATAAAAATCTGCCATATTTACTCCTAAAATAACTCACTAGCATCTTGCACGATTTTGATTTCAGCATGTCCCCTATCTCCACTATTATCAATCCTATAAAGCCCTGCGATATAGGGCTTGGCATACTCATATTCTTGCAAACCCATTTCGCCATTGTGTGGCAACACTATCACTTGAGAATTTTGAGCATAATAGTTTTGTATGATCCTTTTGCGATTGGCAGAATCAATTCTTGCAAGTGGGGTGTCAATAATAAGTGGTATTGTAGAATGTGATAACTGGCTTAGCGTCCAAAAGATAGCAATTGCTAGAATTTGCTTTTGTCCGCTACTTTGATTTGCGACACTGATTTCATTTCCATCAATATCCTTGAGCGTAATGTCAAAATTTGATCCCATCTCCACAGACATGATATTGTCATTGGGCAATAAAGTCTTATAGTTTTGCTCTATCCCTCTGCAAAGCTCATCTCTCAATGTGTCTATCAAGCGTTCTTTGTATTGTGTCACTACATCTTGAAGGCACTCTAGGATTCTGAGTTTTTTGCTAATGCGTTCGGTGTTGATCCTTGCATAAAGCAGAGTTTTTTCTTTTTCCAACTCTTCGATTTTATGTTTAAGCCCTAGTCTTTTCTCTAGTTCTGCTATATACTCTCCCTCTTTCTGTGCCAACTTCTCTTGATAATCTTTGATAACTTTCTCAATCTCCTCTTGTTTGCTTCTGTTGTCCTCATCAATATACAACTCATTGAGCGTATCCACGATAGCCTTTATCTCTTTTTTCAAATCATAGGCTTCATTTATGTCTTTGATGAGTGGCTTATCTCTTGTAAATGCAATAGCAGTTTCAATCGCTTGGATTTGATTATATGGGATATAAGATTTGGGGAGATTTTGGGTGATGATCATTTCTTTCATCTTGTGCAAGAAATCAAGAGTAAGCTTATGGACAAGTTCTCTTTGATCGCTTGCGACTCGTTTGTCGTTGGCTATAATTTCTTTCAAAATTTCATTTCCCGCTATTTCAACAATCTTATCAAAGCCCTCCACATCATCATTGAGCACGGATTGTTGCAAGGTTTGCATATAGGCTTGGAGTGATTGCGTAAGCTCATCATTAGCCACACTCACAATGTATTTTAAGCCCTCTTTGAGGCTGTCTTTTGTTTTGGCTAGGTTACTCTCTGTGTGATCTTTGTTGCTAATGAGTAGTTTTCTGTCATTGTCTGTGTTTGCAATAAGTGTGTTGAGTGTCGCTTGTTCGTTTTTGATATATTCTTGTAATTCTTGCATTTTTGCAGAGAGGGCGTTGATATGCCTTTCTGCAACTTCCAAATCCTGCTGGGCGTCATCTTGTTTTCTCGCATTGGACTCCAACTGCTCTTTGGTTCGCTCATTTTTCTCTTCATTTTCTATCAATTCTCTGCGGATTTTTCCCATGCGTTCAAGCAAGATTTCAAGTGGCGTAATCTGCAAAATCACTTCCATTTTTTCTTTCAATCCTGTGCGTATATTGTCTGAAATGCTTCCTATTTCTTCGCCATCAAAAAAGAAAAACTCCAAAAACAAAGGGGGCAACATCATTGATAGCTTATCTTGTGCGTCATTATTTTCATACGCGACACCATCAAGCTCCAATCTAAGATTCTCTTGCACCTCTCTTGTCAAAACATTGTCAAATCTTCTTTCTATATAGAATCTTTGTCCCTTGAAACTCCCCTCAAAAGCTACATAATACTCGCTTTGCCATTCATTCAATGCGTATTTATTCAAGATCCCATTGAAGTTTTGATCCCCAAGGATGAGTGTTTTTGGTGGCAATGTTTTTTCTTTATAAAATTGCGCAATCAAGCTTGGGGCTTTGCCCTCATTCAAACCTGTGCCAAGAAAAAGCAGTTTGGCACAACGGATAAAACTTGTTTTCCCAAAGCCATTGTTGCCATAAAGACAATAAAGTTTTTTGCTGTCGTGTTGCCTAAACACAACGCTTTTCTCCCCATAGTAAGCAAACAAATTGCAAATAGTAATCTTTTCTATAAACATTACTGCTCCTCTTTTGTGCTTTTGTCATCTATGAGTTTTTCAATCTCTTCTTTGATTTTTGCTGGTGCACTATTTACACCTCTGCGTCCGTGTGTATTGTAGATCTCAATACTTCTGTGCAATAAGGCTTTGACATCATCAAGCTCTACGCCATCATTGTTTGTCACAATCTCTTCTAATATTTCTTCATGCAAAATATTTTGCTTTTCATCTTTCATTGGCACTCCTTTATCAAATTGTCTTGCTATTTGCAATGCAGTATTTTCAAAATCAAAATCCCTGTCCCATTCCTTTTGTATCCCTAGAATCTGCTCAGAGCTGATAAGCTCTCCTACTCCACCAAGCCTTATATACTCTGCTTCTGCTTCCAAAAGCTTTCTTAGTATCTCTATGCGTGTTTTACTTAGAAATGGTCCAAGCCCTCCATTTTTATAGACTGCCCTACCATCTCTTTTGTAATCTGCTCTAGCATTCTTATCTTCTCGCAAAAGCTTTATATAATTTCTAAAATCATTGAGGGGTTTTAAATATGCTTCGCCTGTGTCTATAAAACCCTGCAAAGATTTATCCTCATTCACCACAGTGCAAACCCAACAGCCAAATCTACTCCCACCACAACTGCTTTGTGATAAATGCGTAACAAACTGACATTCATCACCACTTGCCTTCGCATAGAGTCTAAAAAGCTCACTATGATCTTTTTCCCACAAAGGTTTATGCGTGCTCAAATACGCCCATACATCATCAGTGCTCCATTTGCTAAGTGGTGCATAAGTCATTGTATTTGGGAAATCATCGTGTTTTGAAAAGCCTTGATTGTTTAAAATCCGCTTTTGCATAGATCTTTTTCTGTTTGTAGATTCTTGTTCTCTTGCCCCAAGCACAAGCAATGCAGAACCAAACTTTTGCACAATTCTTGCTACTTCCATTTTGCTTGGCGTGATTTTTAATCTATCAGTGCACCAGCGAAATGTCCTTGTTGGACTTGGATAACCTCTGCCAATAAGATTTACCCAAAAGTCATCTTGCAAACTTGGTGAAACTTGCAAAATCTCAAATGGAATCCCATTGTTTTTAGCATGAGTATTTATAGAATCTAGCACATTATGCAAAAATATATCAATATGTGGGGCTTCTACAAGTGTATTTGAAGCAATAGCATAGCTTTGTCTTTGTAAATGTTTTGGCAAACTTGCTAGCATTTCATAAAACAATTGCAAAATACAAGTGGAATCTTTGCCTCCACTAAAAGCAATAATCCACGCACGAGTCGTGCCTAAAAACTGCCTTTTTAGCTCATCTTTTGTTTGTGTGATAATGTCATTGAGATAGGTTGATTGTGGAGTTTGGCACAGGGTGTTTTCGACAAATACAAATCCAGAGTCATACAACTCCATCACCCCAGATGTTAAATAATACACCTCTTTAAAGGGATAATGCGAAGTTTGCAACAAAGGCATCGCAAACTTTGCCAAGTCTTTTGCGCCCTTGGCTGAAAAGCATAAAAATAAAAGTGGCTTATAAGTGGGGGGGGGGGGTGAAGATAAATCTTTTGAGTCAAAACAACGCTTGATAAATGTTGCAATAGAATCTTTTGTCGCCAAATTGATAGAATCCTGCAAATGTGCAACTTCATAGGCAACAGATGATCTTGTATCAATAATCATAAATTCAGTGTGTTGTTTTGCGAATGTATTGCTATCCAAAGCCATAATGTCCAAGATTATACCCCATAGACCAAATATCAAAAGGGGCATTATAACAAATTCCTTCGATGTGTTTTGCAGTGCGATTTGGAATCACTGATTCTAAATCACAATCTCTTTGATTGCAATCTCAAATCTCACCTCATCACTCTGTTGATCTTTTATTTTGAAAACTTATATCCTATTGTCAAATGACCCTTTACACCAAAATCACCGGCAATATCAGCAAGAGCAGATACACCATACTTGATAGACCAACTATTGCTCAAATCATTGCGACCAAACAGATTGAATTGTGCGTTTGCTAGATTGTTATTGATTTTATAGTTTTTATACTCTTGTGCATTTTTCAAAGAAACATCAATGCCACCAGAAGAAGAATAAACATCTTTTAGCAGTATTAATTGTGCAACATAAGTAGTGGTAGATTTTGCAGCATTGTATTCCACCCCTGCACCAACCGACGCTGTGAAATCGCTATATGCTTTTTGTTTGTAATAAGAGCCATTGATAGCCCCTATCTTGCTAGTCTCGAAGTTAAAAATAGCAATAGGTTTGATCGTCTGCTGATATTGTCCCAATGCCTGAAGCTTGAATCCGTATTTATAAGAATTACTCCACAACACGCCATAAGTGCTACTTCTGAAATGATCACTCATATCTTGATCTAGTGTCCTATCGCCACTAAGATAAGCAAAATGCACATTGCTTTGTATCTCATTTGCATCAAATATGGCTAAACCATATAGTGCTACATTGTAGAACAATGTATTGTCGCTCATATTAAATGCACTATGCCTAGCTTGACCAATCCCTGCCATCACACCAAAGACATAGGAGCTTTGGGCAAGTGCTATTGTTTTGTCATAACCGAAATCCACGCCATACAATACCAACTTCCCATCATTTTGTCCAAAATAGCCGCCGCCCACATTGGACCACAAATCATCACCTGATTGCCTAGTTTGTGCGTCTATGAGATGATTGTTGATCACATCATTGTTGCTATGCAGTATCTTTGCACTCATAGCACCGCTATTTGCTTTTGCCATTCTCTCCAAGCGTGTGTCAAGCTGATTGAGCTGTCTTTCTAGCTCAGTATATTGACTTGCATTACCTGCCATTTGGATATATTTATCGTTTGGATTATGTTGTATCAAAATCTTTAGCAACTGATCATTCTTGATATTCTTTTTTAATTCATTGTAACTGCTTGGATCTTCCTTGCTGAATTTGATAGAGATTTTGTCATTCTCTGTAAGTGTCGTGTAATACAGGGTTTGGTTCCCGCTAAATTGCAATTTGATTCTTTTGTCACTGCGTTTGTCTTGTATCTCGCCCGTTACTAGCGTATGGTATCGATCAAAAATTTGACTATCATTTGCTATTTTGTCATCAACAGATACGGCAAGAATGCTACCATCCTCAAGCGTCAAAACCTTATCATCTTTCATATTGATCGCATAAAGTTTTTCACCCGCTGTGTCGTTTGATACTTGATTGATATCTCGCTTTTTTCTTGCGTGTTTTGATGTTTCATCAATCCATAGATATTTCTTTACAACGACATTTGCATCAAGCACTAGGGGCTGATCACTTCTAGCGACTTTCAAAGTATCAAAATCAATTTTTGAGCTACCATCTGTCTTGATATTTGTGGCATTGCCATTGTTATAATGATATGTATTGATAGAAACATTGCTATTGTCGTGTGCATTGATAGAAAAACCGCTCGGAGTTTCCTCAAACACCATACTCACTCTTGAATTTTTTGCATCAAGCTGGTTCATCTCTATTGCAGAGCCTTTTGCTATTTGTATGTCTATGCTGTTGTTTTCAAGCCTCAAGGTGCTTGGATTGCCCGTATCGCCCACTTTTATTTTGGAGCCTGCTTCCAAAGTTATGTTTTTCACACTTGTATGAATCATTGGGTTATTAGCATTATCAAAAGTCATTTCTGCATTTTGTCGCAAAGTGACATTTTCACCATACAAATTTTGTATTTGAAATTTGCTAGATTCTGCGGTGAAATTTTTCACATTCAGACTTGCACCACTCCCTTTTGCAATCTCTATATTCTTATTATTTTGCACATCTTTTACCAAGATTGTATCAACGCTCAATGTCGTATTATCACCTGCCAATTTTATGCTATTGCGTTTATCATCTAGTATCAAAGTGCCATTTTGTATTTCCAATATAGCACCTTGTTGCAAATCCACCTTTGCATTGATATCCCCATTTTTTGAAGTGATCTTTGAGCTATCAGCTGTAATTTCACCCTTATAAAATACTGCATTTTCCCCATCTGTCTGTATCCCCTGCAGTGTGATGTCGCTCCCTGCTTTGGCATCAATATCAAAAACACTTGCATTGCCACCCTCGACCACCAAATTGATGTTTGACTTGTTGCTTTCCAATTTGTGATTTGTAGCAATGCGTGAATCTTTGTCCATATACATATCAAGATTTGTATGGGTTGCTTTGATACTAGATTCAAGCACACCGCCATTTATGATAGAGATTTGCGATTTGCTTGTTGCATTTCTAACATTTGTTCCTGTTAGTTCTATGCCCTGTGCCGTTTTGAGTGTAGCTGATGTCCCATTGACCAATATCCTAGTATTCTCTGCACTAGAAGTGATCTTGTCTTTAATGTCTAGTTTAGAATTTTTGCCATCTATGATGATATGTTTTGCACTATCTAGTGCAATCGATTGCAGTGTAAGGCTAGATTGATTGCTTACCTCTACATTTCCTTGTATCTTTGTAGTCTCACCCTTTACTTTTGATTCGCTCAAGACAAAGATATCATACGCGTTATTTTGTGGGGTTATGTTTGGATTATTGCTACTTAAAAAACTTGAAAGATTGTCAATGGTTGATTTAATAAAACCCAAACCCTCTGTTACTTTAAAGTTAGCGTTACTGCCACTTCCATTAATCTTAATAATATTGCCGCTATCATCATTTCCAACATTTTTGAACAAAAGATTTTTGATAGTTGCTTTTGAAGTGGTATCGATAGTCATTATAGGTGCATTATTGCTATCTTTTTTCTCCAAAATCAAATAATCTGCGTCTAGTGTAGCGTTATTTGTCATAGAAAGTTTTGACAAAGTTAAATCAAAGATTCTAGAAGTTATGCTTCCGCTACTTATGTCAATCTCACCATGAAAGTGGATTGTCTTGTTTGCGATTGCTTGTGTTTCTAGCTCCAAAGCTTTTTTCTCAACTTCTTGCTGATAGCTAAAACCATTGCCTGATGTATTTTTGCCATCTTTTTTATCGATGAAGTGATTGATATTGCCACCAAAATTTATAGCAGAATTATCTGTCGCTTTTATTTTGCCCTCAAGTGTGGCTTCACGCCCTATATTCAAATTAGAATTCTTTAACTCAATCTCTTGAATTTTGAATTCCCTGCGATCCCAATCTGGCTGTTCCAAGGTGCTAGGACGCGATAAATCCATCCAAGTCGGCAGTTTGCTTCCTTCTACCTCTACAACCTTGTTCAATATTTCTGTTTTTGAGATGTAGGCGTGTGTAGTTGGATGTCCCTGCAAAGTGACATTAGCCCTATTGCTTATCTCTAATCCTTTAATATTTACATGCCCATCAAATACCAAGCTAGCTTGATTGTCTTGAGTGCCACCCTCATATTTTATTTTGAGATTATTTTGATAGCCTGTTGTATTAGGCAAACCAAAACTTGCGTGAATGATAGTATCTGCTTTATCTGTGGTTTTGTTTTTCCTATCATCATAACCCAAACCCTCAATAGTTATTATGCTTGGACTTCCAGCTTTTGTATTGACAATCTTTGCATTTGCATCATTGCTTGAAATTGTATTGAGTGTTAGGCTATTTCCTTTCAGATCAAGATTTCCACCATTATTTCCAAAATAAATTCCCATCTCATTGCTTGATTTTTGCTCCAGCTTATAAGCTTCACCATCTCTAGTAGCCCCTATCCCCTCTAGTTTGTCCAACTCGATTGTAGAGCGACCACTTGTAATATAGATTCCATTAAATCGTTGTTGATCTGCCTTAAAAACAACTTTACCCTCACCAACACGCAAATAACCAATATGTTTATCACCTGCTTGATTGGTAAAGTCTTGTATTATTAAGGTTCCTTCACCAATTTTATGTAAAGCATCACCTACACCTTTTTTCTTTTCTATAAAACCTATTTTCCAATTTACAGTTACATCTTTTCCTATATCTAATCCAGCACCATCAAATCCAAAGTTTGTATTGCCATTTTTGCTCACAAATGTATAAGTCGTTGGTTTGTTTGCAGTAGCATCCTTTATTGCCTCAAAGACAAACCCGCCTGTTTGCCCACTGATATTGCGATATATATTTTGTTGTATTTCAACCTTGCCACCACCCTCAAAGATTATATCTTTGTTATCTACAATACCCTTCCAATGCGTATTGTCTGTAAGCCCATTGTTTTGATATGCCCAATTCTCACCACCTTTCAAATCTATTGTTTGCTCATATTGTTTTTTAAAATGATCAAAATCACTTTGAGCTACAAACGAGAATCTAGCTATAGGGGTACCTGCAAAAATTTCTGAAGCAACAGCCAAAAGCACATATTGTTTTTTCTCTGTGTCATACGCAAAAAGTCCGCTTCCACTATCACCAACCGTGATTGCATTGCTGAATTTGGTGTCTATTGCGTATGCAATCCCCAAACCATAGTCAGTATTATGTCCCCCACTAACTCGATAATAAAAAGGATCATCCCATAGGGTTCCAAACCCTCCACCTCTCAATCCCTCAAAACCCGCTATTCCGATCTGCCCCCCTGTCCAAGGTCTCTGCCCTCCCGATAACTGCAAATTTCCTTGTCCTGCCTGAAATACAATCACTTTGCCATTTTCATCTTTTTTTAAATTCTTGTAAGCCTCTCTCAATGCTTCTATTTTTTGCTTATTTTTTGGATCGTCTTTGTGGGAACTCGCTGTTGTCTCATTAATTTTTGTATCTAGTAGATTTGCTTGTCCTTCAACTATATATTTTCTATAACGATAAAATTTTGTATCTGTTCCGTATTTACCTTTGTCAAGAGGTTTATCATAATTGGTTTGCCCCCAAGTATTCATATATCTTGTATCGTTTTCTGGAGTTTTCACATGAACTGCCGTCACAGCGAAGTTGCGACCCAAAGCAGTGACATTGCCATTGTTAGATCTTGGGGATTGATCAATGAAAGGCATATCAAATTTCACGGAAAGATTAGGGATTTTGCCCGATTGAATGCTTACATTTTCTTTGTTTGCTACAAAAGCACCTTTGTTTTGTCCCATATCCAAAAAATCACGATAAAAAAAGTTTTCGATATTGATTCTTTGTGCATTTGCACTGCTAAGAAGACAAGTAGATAGGATCACCGATATACAAATTTTACTTTTCATAGCTCATCCATACGACGATTAGTAATGTTTCATTACGACATAATCGGCTCAGCTTGTTTTGAATAAACCTCGCCACCTCTAACTTTTCTATCTAGATGATGAAATATTCTAGCACACATTTCATATAAGTGCCAATCGATTCATGTCACATCTTTTTCCTGTGGGTAATATTTACTCTGTCATAGAGATTTCTTTATTTATACCTTACATTATCTACTTAAAATCCTTGTATCCAAATTATCTACTCTAGGAGGTCAAAATGAAAAAAATAATGAGAAAGGTGCATATATACACCGGCTTGTTGCTTCTGCCTATGGCACTAGTTTTTGCAATCACAGGGATTGCTCTTTTGAAAGGAGATGATCAAAACACAGGAGCGGAGACTACAACGATTGTGATCCAGCAACCCTTTCAAGAATCAACAGCCCTTGATACTATTTTGCAAACGCTACAGCAAAACAATATTCCCCTACCACGATCCACCACTCCCAAAGCATTCAAGCGTGGAGGAATTGTCATAGGGACACTAGACTACAGCGTGACTTTGCAGCCCAAAGGACCAAACAGCGTTTTGACAGTCACCAATCGCAATATTATGGGGGATTTGATTATGCTCCACAAAGGCAAGGGTGATTGGTCTTTCAACCTACTAAACTACGCATTTGCAATCGCTCTTTTTGTATTCTACATCAGCGGTCTAATCATCAGTTTTAATTCAAAAGAAAAAGGTAAAATGCTCACTTCTATCTTGGCTGGGACACTCCTTTGTGTGAGTGTTGCATACCTAAATATATTTTAAAGAGGAAATATGATTTTACTGCTTGAAGATGAAGTGATATTGGCAGAAATGATTGAGGAGTTTCTCATCTCCAAAGGCTTTGAAGTGGAGGTGACTGACAATGCCGATGACGCCCTCATCAAAGCCACAGAAAACCAATACGAACTTTTCATCTTCGATGTCAAGGTGCCTCTAGGCAATGGCTTTGCCCTCCTAGAGCATTTGAGGCAAAACAAAATCCAAACCCCAACGATTTTCACAACTTCCCTTCATAGCATCCAAGACTTGCAAGAAGGATACAGAAGCGGTTGTGATGATTATCTCAAAAAACCCTTTGATCTTGAGGAGCTATACCTACGCATCACACGCCTACTCAAAACACGCCAAACCATCGAGTTTGCCAATGGCGTGTATTTTGATTGTGTGCAAAAATTGCTTTATCAAGATTCTGCTCTCCTTCCTCTCACCAACAAAGAAAACGAGCTCCTAGCAATGCTCATTGAAAACAAAGGCACTTATCTGAGTTTGGAGGATCTCTCATGTCGTCTTTGGGGGTATGAAGAGCCAAGCTTCAATGCCCTGCGTGTCTATATCAAAAACATCAGAATCTACATCGGAAAAGAGCACATCAAAACCAAAAGGGGGTTGGGCTATTGCTATGAGTGAAGCCAAAAAAACAACTTTCAGCATCCTTGCACTCTATATACTGAGCAATACTTTTTTTCTCTGCGTTTTGTTTAGCGTTTGGTATTTTGGGGAACTCAACACCCTCAAAACCCGCTCTTTTCACGATGTGGAGAATCTAGGCAAAAAACTAATATACATCGCCGCAAAACGCGGCAAATACAGAGCCTACACTCGATCTTTGGAGGGACAAAAGGCACTTCTACAATCCGTCTCTTTGGAAGCAGGGTTTTTGGTGAGCGTCTTTGATGTCAATGGCACCTTGCTTTATAGCAATATGAAAATCAATCCCAAAGCAGTCCCACTAGAAAACGGGATTTATATCATCGACAATCACGCGATTCTGACTTCATTTGGACGCCCAAATTTTGAGCGAAAACTCCACCATCGCAACGAAGACAAATATCGTATCATCATAGATGGGGGTGACATCGCCACGCCTTTGTGGCAACTGCGTGTCAAGGTTTGGGGGTTGTTTTGCCTACTTGTGGTAATGATGAGCATTGTGGGCTTTTTTCTTGTGCGACTAGCCCTCAAGCCATTGCATCAAAAAATCCAAGATTTGGATTTGTTTATCAAAGATAGCACGCACGAAATCAACACCCCTGTGAGTATCTTGCAAATGAGTGTGAGTGGGATTGATGTCAATCAGCTCAACGACAAAGACAAAAAACGCTTCTCCTCTATCCTCATTGCCGCCAAAACACTAGAGAGCATTTATGATTCTTTGATTTATACGACATTTGGACAAATCCAAAATCAATCCACCCAAATCCCAATGCAACAGCTCATCACAGAGAGGTTGGAATTTTTTGAAATACTTTTTGCACAAAAAAACATCTCTATCTCCTCCCAGCTTGCCCCACTCTCTCTTGATGCCAATCCCAAAAGTATCACGCTAGTTTTGGACAATCTTTTGAGCAACGCATACAAATACACGCCCAAAAATGGACTAGTGCAAATCGCACTGCGACAAGAGGGCAAACAAGCCATACTCACCATCCAAGACAATGGCTATGGTATCAAAGAGGAAAATCTGCCTTATATTTTCCACAGATTCCAAAGGTTTGATCGTAGTAAGGGTGGATTTGGCTTGGGGCTGAATATCATCAAACAGATTTGCGATGAGTTCCACATCCACATCTCCTGCACAAGTCAAGTCGGTCAAGGTAGTGTTTTCACTCTCACATGGGATCTGCGATCTTAAGATCGCAGATCCGGACTTTCGAGGGGGGGGGACCCGCCCACCCGCCCCTATTTGTTTTGTTGGATTGATGTTTTTTGTGGATTCTGATTGGTTTTGGAATCAGATTTGAATCCATAATTGAGGTATAATCACTCATTCTTTTGTAAAGGAGTAAAAATGTCAAACATTGTTGGTTCTATTAGATTGGCAGAGATGGTGAATAGTTTTTGGGATAATCGTGCAAAGAAGCAACTTGCAGAACAGATTGTGGAGATTGAGGGGATTTTGGCAAGTGATGATTATTTTGGGTGGTTGGTTAAGAATGATAAGATGGGATACCTTAGGGCGTTGTCTAAAGCTAAGTATGTGTTTAGGGGGTTGAATCGTGATGATGTGTATGATGGGATGATTGATAATGAGGGGATTAATCCTGAGTTTGTGGCAATGGTTGAGGAGTTTTATTATAATGAGATCAGACGCAATGCGAATATTGTGGATTTGAAGTTGGCAAGATATAATGCTTTGAGGGATGCGTTGATTGAGAGAACCGAGAATGATAAAACAGCCTATGTCGATTATGCTCAAATTGAATTTAACATCACAAGAGCTGAAATGTTTGAAAAAGTCAAAAAGAATGAGTTTGTGTTTGTTAAGGCAGTTGCAAATGATACTTGGTATATTCTCAAGAAAGATAGATACAAAAAAGGCATTGAAACAAACACAGCATTTCTAAATTATCCACTCGAGCTTTGCTCCTAATCTTATTTAATTAGGGGATTGTGGGAATTCCACTTCCCCCTGCTCCACCATTATTTGGTATATTATTCCCCACCATATTGCTGTTTTGGCGGTTGTTTTGGAATACGCTTGTGATTTTTTTGAGGTTTTGTATATGTTTTCCATACGGGGTGACAGAGGCGAAATTGTTGAGTGCGTTGCCAATGGCGTTGGATACTGATTCTGCTCCTGCAAGTGTTCTTGCTGCGTCAGCTCCACCTAGTGCGTAGGCTGCGGCTGAACTGACATACCCCATATTGACAGTGTAGCCTCCTGAGATAGAGAGAGCGGAGGAGACATTGCCTGAGACATCGGGTCGATTTGGGGAGACTGCGAGATTGAATTGTCCTAAGCCACCAAATCCTGAAATGTTTGTGCCTGTGGTGTTTTGAGCAAAGATTTTGTAGGCTTGGGTTTTATCATTGCTGGCAAGGGCTTGTTGGATTCTTTGAGAAGTTGCAGGGGAGAGTTTTGCAAGGTTTGAGAGTTCTTGGACGACATTTGAATTATCCATTGATTGTCCTAGTCCGACTAGTTTGTTGGCATCATTCATTCCTGCAAATGTTGCTCCTCTTTGTGCAACTTGACTGAGATTGCCAGTTTGTGAAACTGCTCCAAGTTTTTGAGCACCATCTAGGGATGAGCTTGCTGTAGAATAACGCATTGCGTCTAAAGCACCTGCTGTATTGGAAATTTTTCGCATTGCGTCGTAAGAATATTTAGGATCCTAGTCCTTTTTCTTTTTTTGGTTGTTTTTGCAGATCCGTAAGACTATTGCAGTATAGTAGAATGGATCTAAGAAGCCTTGCACAAATAATATTGTGCAAACTATAAAAATAAATAGCTCCATTTGTTTCCTTGATATATAAATTAATAATAAGTTGTATTTTGGCAGTGGTTTTAAGGAATGGAGTTTTGGTATTTGGTTGCTAGGGGCGTTTAAAATAGCATTAACTTGGGGGCTTGGGTGGAATTGCCGCTCCACTAAGGGAAATTTGCACTCCTCGAAAGGAGGAGCACGCAATGAACACAACGCCAATTATAGCACTGCTATTATGCCTTATTTTAATAACAAAAAGCATTTTAGCAGTTGGGAGCTTTTGGCTCCCTGTTGTTTTCACTCCCTGATTCTAATTGCTCATCACCCCACAAACACTTGTCTATGGATACTTCAAAGATTGAGAGAGTAAGTACAAAACATCTATCGCTCCTAATGTTTATTTGGTTTCAATAAGGGCTGGGGTATTGCCTCCTTGAGAGTGCTCAATCTCACGCATTTGATATTGGTTTGCCCAATACATTATGACACACACGATGACAATCAACAAAAAATCAATCTTTCTTAACCTCAATCCCCTGCAAAAAAAACAAGGTTTTTTTTCTCTTTCCTTTTTCATACAGCTCCTAAATTACAATCGCCTCTAATGTCGGCAACCATTTTTGCAAATAACGCAACTTGAACGCTCGTTTTACGCGTGTGTTTTCAAGCTCAACAATCACCATTTGGAATATGACTTTTGAACTCTCGCTCACTTCAAATTTCCCCACCCCCACACCATTCAAAGCTCTCTGAATCGGTGCTTTGGGATCCATTCCAATCACACTATCAAAAGCCCCGCACATCCCAATATCACTCACATAAAAACTCCCATCCTCAATCATCAAATCATCAGTGCCGATATGCGTATGCGTGCCAAAAATCGCAGACACCTCTCCTTTGAGCATTTCAAACATTGTGCGTTTTTCACTTGTTGCCTCAGCGTGAAAATCAATGATAATATTTGCAACCCCCTGCTCTTTGAGCTTTGCAATAGTTTCTTTGGCGCACAAAAAAGCGTTTTGGCAATGAGGCATTCCAAAATGCCCCATAAGATTTAGCACCGCAATTTTTTCATCGCAAATCTCACCCACAAAAACCCCACTGCCAGGAAGTAATGGTGAAGCATTGTGTGGGCGTAAAATGCGTGTGTGATGTTGTAAATACGCAAAAGCGTCTTTTTTGTCGAAGCTATGATTCCCACCTGTAATGACATCCACACCGCTTTTGAGCAAAAACTCTATATGTTCGTGTGTGATTCCAAAACCGTGCGAAGCATTTTCCCCATTTGCAATGACAAAATCTACTTTGTATTGTTGTTTGATTTGTGGAAGTAGTTGGGCAAGTAAAACCCTAGCAGGTTTTCCAACAATATCGCCAATCAGTCCAAGCGTCATATCAAAATCCTACGCACAAAGGCGTAAGAAAGAAATTATCTCTTTGAGAATTGTGGGCTTCTTCTTGCCTTGCGTTTTCCGTATTTTTTACGCTCAACAACCCTAGAATCACGAGTAAGCAAACCTTTTGGTTTCAAAATAGCACGAAATGCAATATCGTATTGATTGAGTGCTTTTGAGATCCCATGTCTCAATGCCTCTGCTTGTGCAGAATAACCACCACCAAAAGCAACTGCGACAATATCTACAGATTTTTCTTGTTTTGTCAAAACAAGAGGTTGCATCACTTTCATTTTGATTGCCTCGTGTCCTCCAAGCCAAGTGTCCAAGCTCTCACCATTGATACTAAGTTTCCCACTTCCATTTTGTAACCAAACTTTAGCAATCGCTGTTTTTCTTTTTCCTGTTGCATAAACTTTTGCCATCTTAACTCCCTTACTTTGTCATTTGTGCAGTATGAGGATGCTCACTTCCTCGATAAACCTTGAGCTTCTTGAGCATTGCGCGTCCCAATTTTGTCTTGGGCAACATTCCACGCACGGCTAGATGATAAAGTTTTTCTGGATTCTTTTCTAGCATCTCTTTGAGAGTTTTGCTTTTGGTGCTTCCAAAATAACCTGAATGTGTGAAGTATTCTTTATCTTCGAGTTTCAATCCTGTGAATTTTGCTTCAGCGGCATTGATCACCACTACAAAATCACCACAATCCAAATGTGGAGTGAAACACGCTTTGTGCTTTCCTCTAAGATATGTTGCCACCTCTGTGATAAGACGACCAAATACCTTATCCTTTGCATCAAGAACAATCCATTTGCGATCAATCTGATCTTCCTTTGCAATTTTTGTTATTTCCATTGTCTTGCCTTTCATCAAAATAAAATTTTTATAACAAAGCACGGATTTTATTATATATCATCTTAAATATCTCTTAAATTAAGTAAAAAATAAGCTACTTAATCACATTATGATCGTTAAAATAACGCCGTTCTTGATATTCCAAAAGCCTTTTGGTCTCAACAGGGAGGCTAAACTCTTCTTCATACGCTTTTTTGACAATCATTGTAATGCGTGCCAACTCCAAATCCACACCCTCCAAAACATCAAGCACAATGCCAAACATTTGAATATTTTGCACAATTATTTCATAGGCTTTTTGTCGGTTTTCTTTAAACGCTTCTTCATTTTTGAGATACTTTTTGACTTTCATCAAAATACGCTTAAACACCAAGTTTGCCAGATATTTTGAGCGAATTTGTGCAAAAACAATCTTGCGTGCATTTTTTAGACATTGTTCAGAATTCTCCGAACCAATGCAAATCAAAATAGGAAGTAGAAAAATCAATCTATCCACTTCTGTTCCTAATGCACGAGTTCTCCATTTGATAAACAAAGCCTCAAAAAAACCAACTCGCATTTTGATCAGCATAAAACGATCTCACTTCCAATGCCACCACTTGTAAAAAGCTCAAGCAATAAACTATGCTCCACTCTACCATCGACAATATGCACCTTTTTCACCCCCGCATTCAAGCACTCCACACAAGCCAAGATTTTTGGAATCATTCCACCACTAATCACGCCCTCATCAATCAAACCCCCAACTTCTGAAGTCTTGATACTTTTGAGCAATGAGCCATTTTGATCTAGCACCCCTTGCGTATCGGTCAAAAAAATCACTTTGTCGGCTTTGAGAGCTTTGGCGATCTCACAAGTCGCTTCATCGGCATTGACATTATAGGAGTTGCCATTATCATCTCCAGAGACAGGCGAAATCACAGGCACAATCCCACCTTGAAGCAATGCCTCCAACATCTCAATATTACTTCCGATGATCTCCCCAGTCAAGCCAAATCTACCCCCACTTTTTGCCCTAGCATTGAGCAGAGAGGAATCTTTGCC
Source organism: Helicobacter enhydrae (assembly GCF_001693335.1). Classification (NCBI taxonomy): domain Bacteria; kingdom Pseudomonadati; phylum Campylobacterota; class Epsilonproteobacteria; order Campylobacterales; family Helicobacteraceae; genus Helicobacter; species Helicobacter enhydrae. The sequence continues at coordinate 732,214 of NZ_CP016503.1, forward strand.
ACTGATACCCACTGCCTTCACCCCATTGAGTGTCAGAAAATAAGCCAACTCTTTGTTGATTTGCCCACTCAAAACCATTTCCACAACTTCCATACACTCCGCAGAAGTGACACGCAAACCATCGACAAACTCACTTGCGATTCCAAAAATCTCCAAAACCTCATTGATCCTTTTGCCACCACCATGCACGATGATCGGGCAAATCCCAAGCATATACAACATCACAATGTCTTTGGCAAATTGTTTTTTTAGTTCGGGATTGAGCTGTGCAGATCCCCCATACTTGATCACCATACGACTTCCACGAAAGTTTTTGATAAAAGGAAGTGCATCAAGCAAAATCTCAGCTGTCATCAAGCGATTCATTGTTTGTCCTAAGTTGAAAATTTTTGGATTATATCGCAAACTACAATGCGAACCGAAAAGTTTTTGCAATGGCTCAAATATTTCACTAATCAAAAACATCGATACAAACCCAATGCCAAAATCAAATGACTAAAATCTCAAAAATCAATTCAGACAGGCTGCCTCAAGCTTGAAGTTTGATTCTGTTTTTAAAGTTGGCTTGAGAGATTATGCTCTTTGGCAATTCTAGAATCTCTTAGTTTCTTTTTTTGGAGTTGCTTTTTCAGAAGCACACTTCTTAGTCATTGAAGCTTGCTTTGCTTTTTTCTATAAGGGGGACAAGGGGGTTTATTGCGAGGCACCCCCCTTATCCCCCTTAAAATCCCCCAAACCCCTGCCCGCTTTTTGTGTGTTACCCACATTAACTTGACTTTGTTTTGATTCCTTGGTGTTTCAAGTTTGTTTTTTAGAATCTCTTTGCAAACTCTCAAAAAACCCTAAAAAATACAAAAACCCTCACTAAGCTATAAAGGCAATGAAAACCGCCTCCTAAACCAACCTTGTAGGACCCAAAAAGATTCCAAGTCAATGTAATCTTGAACGAGCCTTGCTAATGCAATGCTGGGGTTATGGGGGTTGTTAAGGGGGATAAGGGGAACGCTTGCTATAAGTTCCCCTTGCCCCCCTTAAGAGAGATCCTAGGGGATTCTAGAATTGTATAAAGGGTGGTTTGCTCAAGCCAACTTGAAAAGAAGTATTCAAGTCAAGCTTAAGAAACTAGAAAATGTGCTTTTGCCAAAGTAAAGCCTAAACAAAGAATCTAAGAGATTCTAGAATCACCACAAATCAACTCCTTCAAGCCTTTGGCAAAATCAATCAAAAATCGCTATAGCAAATCCCAAACACAATGCACTTCTGCAAGGATTGAATTTTTACTTCAAACAATGTAAAATGGCAGCTCTCAAACCCCAAACCACTAAGGAAATAGATTGAAAGATAAGGCAATACAGATTCTACAAACCAATCTTAAAGCCATTTTTGGCTCCAAAGATTTAAGCGTTGTAGGCTTTGTAGTCGCCATCTTGGCGATCATTATCATCCCTCTACCAAGTGGGATTTTGGACTTTTTGCTTAGCATTTCAATTGCCTTGTCTGTGTTGATCATCCTCATCGGACTTTATATCAAAAAGCCCACAGACTTTTCGGCTTTTCCTACATTGCTTCTGATTGTCACGCTCTATCGTTTGGCGCTCAATATTGCTACGACAAGAATGATTTTGAGCGAGGGATACAAAGGACCTGAAGCAGTCAGTAGCATTGTTACTGCTTTTGGGAATTTTGTCGTTGGGGGGAACTATGTGATTGGTGTGATCGTTTTTTGTATCCTTGTGCTTGTCAATCTAATGGTTGTCACCAATGGTTCTACGCGTGTTACAGAAGTCAAAGCGAGATTCACTCTTGATGCGATGCCCGGCAAACAAATGGCGATTGATGCGGATATGAATGCAGGGCTTATCAATGAACAAGAAGCCAAAAAGCGTCGTGAGGCTTTGGCTCAAGAGGCGGATTTTTATGGAGCGATGGATGGAGCGAGTAAATTTGTCAAAGGGGATGCGATCGCAGGAATCATCATCACGATTGTCAATATCGTGGGGGGCTTTTTGATTGGCTCAATGCAATATGGCTTGAGCATCACACAAAGTGCAGAAACTTTTACAATCCTTACAATCGGTGATGGACTTGTCGGACAGATCCCTGCCCTGCTTATCTCCACAGCCACAGGTATCATCGTCACACGCACGACACAAAACGACAACAAAATCTTCGCCCAAGATTTGGTGACACAACTTGTCAATAGTCAAAAGATTCTTAGTATTTTGGCAACGATTTTGTTTTTTGGCGTATTTATTCCCGGGTTCCCAAAAATCCCAATGTTTTTCTTGAGCCTTTTCTTTTTTGGCATTGCCTATATGATGGGTGAGGGAGAGAAACGCTCTCTTTTTGCACCATTTGAGAAGTTTTTGGGCAAAGCCACAAATACCAAAGCCACAATCCCCGATCCTGCTTCACACGCCCCAATCGCCAAACCCAAAAAGACAGAAGAAGAAATCGAAAAAGAAGAAGAAAAAATCATCAACGATGTTTTGAAAGTCGAGGTTTTGGAACTCTTTTTGGGGTATCAACTCATCAAACTTGCAGATGTGAAACAAAATGGGGATTTGTTGGAACGCATTCGTGGGATCCGCAAAAAAATCGCTTCAGATTTTGGTTTTTTGGTCCCAAAAGTGCGAATCAAAGACAATCTACAACTTGCCCCAACGCATTATGAGCTAATGCTCAAAGGTATCAAAATCGGAGAGGGTGAAGTCTTGCCAGATCATTTCTTGGCAATGGATACAGGCTATGTTGGCAGTGCTATCGAAGGCATTGCTACCAAAGAACCTGCTTTTGGAATGGACGCATTGTGGATCGAAGCCAAAGACAAAGAGGAGGCAATCATCCAAGGCTATACCGTGATTGATCCATCCACAGTTGTTTCTACGCATATTTCTGAACTCATCAAGCAATATGCTCCAGAATTTATCACCAAAGATGAGGTGAAAAAACTTCTCAATCGCCTCAATGATTCTTATCCTGCAATCATTGAAGAAGCCAACAAAATCCCCACAGGGACGATCCGTCAAGTCTTGCAAGAATTGCTCAAAGAAAAAATCCCTATCCGCGATATGCTCACAATCTTAGAAACAATCACAGACATTGCAAGTGCGACACAAAACAATGTAGAAATCATCGTAGAACAAGTCCGAACCAAACTTGCACGAACTATCACGAATCTATTCAAATCCGATGATGGTGTGCTCAAACTCCTAATCTTTGACAACCAAACGGAGCATTACCTCATCACAAAGCTCAAAGAACACGGGACAAGCACCACGCTCCTCCTCACGATCAACGAAACCCAAAAGCTCAAAGACACATTGCAAGAGCAAATGATCAAAGTAATGCAAAATGGTATCCAGCCCGTTGTCCTGCTTGTGGATAACAAGCTAAGGCGTCCGCTCTATGAAAAAATGGAACAATACAAAGTGGATATTGTGATTTTGAGCCATACAGAGCTTGATCCCAATGTAGAGTTTGAGATTTTGAACAAACCGATTGAAATTGATTTTAAAGGACAATAATGCAAGTCTATCACCTCTCCCATATCGATTTGGATGGATATGGTGCTCAATACATTGCCAAACATTTCTTTGGCAATATCACTTTCTTCAATGCCAACTATGGCAAAGAAATCCAAGTGCGTCTCAATGAAATCTTTGATCTCATCAAAGCCCAAAAACCTAGCAAAGCCCTTCTACTCATCACAGACCTAAATCTCACACCTGAAGAATCCATCCTCCTCCAAGATGAGATCGCTCAGCTCAAAATTCAAGGCATTGACATCACTCTCAAATTGCTAGACCACCATATCAGTGGCGAAGAAAGTGCGAAAAAATTCCATTGGTATTTTTTGGACACCTCACGCAGTGCCACCCAAATCACTTTTGACACCCTGAGCACATCTTATCCATTGCTAGATTCTTCGACTGCTGAATATCTTGCCAATCTAACCTCAATGATTAATTGCGTAGATTTGTGGAAAAAAGAGGCAAAACAATTTGAACTTGGCAAAGTGATGATGGGGATCATCGCCCAGCTCAAAGACCCGACACGCACGATGTTTGACACACAGAATCGAGCAATCAAGTTTTTTTTCCTTGACGCACTTCAAGACATCATCAATCTCCCAAATGCCGAAGTGACGCTAGATAATCAATTTTATCAACTCAAAAAACAAGCCTTTGGCGGAGATCCACTCACACAAACGATGGATAACATTTTGGCAGACTATCTTGTCACCCTATTGGAAGCAAACAAAGACAGCTATCTCATCACCTATCAAGACAAAAAAGGACTTCTCACCTATGGGCTAGGCTCAACAAGCGTGATTGGCAATCAATTCTTATGCCAAAATAGCGATTTTGATTTTTTTATCGACATCAATATGCGTGGCAATCTTAGTTTGCGTGCCAACAACCGATGCGATGTCAGCCAAATAGCAGCACAATGCTTCAATGGCGGAGGACACAAAAATGCTTCAGGTGGGAAGCTTGATAGTTTCAAAGAAAGTTTTTTCTATGAAGACATTAGAAATCAGATTCAAGAAACCTTAAAGGAGAGAGAATGAAAGACTTACAGATCGAATTGCAAGAACTTGCATTGGAGGTGATGGATATGTTGGCAGTTGCATTGCATTTTGCAGGTGCCCAAAAACAACACATCGATACTTTGATAGACTGCTATCTCAAAGAACTTGATGCCTTTGATGAGCAAACCCCTTATGGTCAAGAGCAAATGATTGCATTGATTCACAATCTCAAGGAAAAATACCCCCAATATTTTTAGGAATCCCAAATGGAATTTTTACCCTTTGCCATTTTAGCCATTTTTATTGCCCTAGCTCCGATTGTCAGTGGTATCACCAAGATTCCCATCGTGGTTGTCGAGATGCTTCTAGGAGCACTTGTCACATACTTCAATCTCTCTCCAAATATGCCATCAGTCCAGCACACTGCAGAGATTGGATTCTTGATTTTGATGTTTTTGTGTGGGCTTGAAGTGGATCTCAAAACTTTTGCCACACTCACCAAAAGCCTTTTGCGTCGCGTATTGATGTATTTTTGTTTGCTTTATGGGATCTCTATCTCTCTTGTGATATATTTCAAGCTCTCCCCTATCTACATTGCTACATTTCCGATAATGGGTGTTGGTATGATTATGACACTCGTGCGTGAATACGGCAAAGAGCAACCTTGGCTAAATCTCGCACTGAGAGTCGCCGTGCTTGGGGAACTGCTAAGTATCTGCGTGCTTGTCGTGCTAAATGGTGCCTACACCTATGGCTTGAGTCAAGAACTCTACCAAACCTTGGGGGTTTTGGTCTTGTTTTTGCTTTTTACAGCACTTGTTTTCAAATGCTTCAAAATTTTGTTTTGGTGGTTTCCATTTCTCAAAGTGATTATCATCCCAAATCAAGAGGGAGAAACTCGCGATTTACGCTTTGGTGCGATGCTCTTTTTTATCCTTATTAGCATTGTGCATCTTTTGGATTTGGAAGTTGTGCTTGGGGCATTTATCGCAGGAATGATCATCTCTACTTTCTTTGGAAGCAATCGCCAACTCCACGAGAAGCTCAATTTCATCGGGTTTGGATTTTTTGTGCCATTTTTCTTTGTCTATGTAGGCACGACTCTTGATCTCAAGGCTTTGTTTGCAGATCCAAAAATCATCAAACAAGCACTCTATATTCTAGGCACAATGATTGCGATCCGCTCTGTGTCTGCTTGGATTGCTTTTAGGAGTTATTTTAACAATGCCAAACATCTAGTTTTGTATGCCCTTAGCGATGCGATGCCTTTGACATTTTTGGTCGCCACAGCGACACTAGGACTCAATCTTGAAATCATCACACACCAAACCTACTATGCCTTTGTCCTTGCTGCGATGATTGAGGGGATTAGCTTTATGATTTTAATCAAGTTGATTTTTTATTTTTGGAAACAACCCACCACAGCAAAACGCCCTATAGACAACTAGAGCGTTTTGGGTCCCAACAAGACTCCTCCCCAAACCGCCCCTAGAGACAACCCCAAACTCAAGAGGACATACAATCCACCCAACACGCAACGCCCATTCAAAAAAAGCATCAAAACTTCATAGCTAAAGGTGCTAAATGTCGTAAAAGAGCCTAGAAATCCCACAAGGAGAGCTAGTCTCAACTCTTCAGTCTGCATACACTGCACCAAAAAGCCAAACAAAAAACTCCCTAGCACATTCACACACAACAAAGCCCACAAAGAATTCCAAGGCAGATACATCAAAACCAAATAACGCATAATCCCACCAACCGCACTGCCTAGCCCAATCCAAAAATACAACATACTAAAACTGATAGGACAAATTAAGGGCGACTTTTTTGCCCCCTTGAGAATCCTCTCCGATTTCTGGTGTCACACAGATTTGAGGCTGATAGGGAGTTGTGAATAAATAAGCATACCCCCACGCGATTAACGCACCTGCACTCACCTGCAAAATCGAATGCTTGTTTGCATACACACGCGAAGCTGCAGTCAAAGTTGCCAAAACAAGAGGAGCGATAGAAGCTTTCCACCCATAACGATAATACACAAAAGCCGCTCCTGAAAACGCTCCTGCAGAATGACCGCTTGGCATTCCTTTGAAGTCATCAAACCCCGGACGCCTCGCCCACAGCATTTTGCTTTCATTGCCATTGCGTGCTATTTTCTCATCTAGGGCTTTGATCCCCTCTGTGGTGAGTTGCGTCACCCCTGTAGCAAGTGCGAGTTGCCACAGCCCTTTCCAATCCTCAATCGCAATACTTGCCACCCCAACATACAAAGGCATTAGTTTGAAAATATCCCCAAATTGCTCAAATTTGCCTCGTGCATTCAAATGGCTCTGCAAAAGCAGACAAGCCAGAATCAAACCAACAATTCTCATTTTTCTCCTTTTGGATAGATTGTTATTTTTTTCAATCTCAAAGCATTTCCCACCACCACAAGAGAACTCATACTCATACTCAAAGCCGCAACGATAGGCAAAACATAGCCCATCATCGCCAAAGGAATCGTGATGCAATTATAGAGAACGCTAAAAGCAATATTTTGCTTGATATTCTTAAAAGTTTGGCGTGCAATGACAAAAGCACCTAGCACCAAAGACATCTTATCTTCTAGCAAAACAATATCGCTAGAATGCAGAGCTAAATCACTTTTATCAACGATACTCATCCCCACCTCACTTTGAGTGAGAGCCAAAATATCATTGATCCCATCACCAATCATTGCAATCTTTTTGCCCTCTTGACGCAAAGACTGCACGACTTCTAGCTTTTGTGTGGGCGAATGTTGAGAAAAATAAGTTTGGATACCCAGCTCCTCTGCCACCTCTTTGACGCTACTCTCCCTATCTCCACTCAAAATACACATTCCAATGCCCATTTTTTTGAGTCCTTCAATCAATGCCAAACTATCGCTTTTGAGGCGATCTTGGAGCAAAAACACTCCTTGCAATTTTCCATTGAGAGCAAAGCCAAAAAAACTTCCACTCCAAGATTGATCCCCCTCTACTATCACGCCTTTTTCCTTCAAAAACTCTTCACTCCCACCACACATCACATCATCCCCCACCCTAGCTTCAATCCCGCGACACTCAAGCACTTTGAAATCCCTGACGACATAATCCCCTTGTGCTTTGGGCAAATATTCCAAGACACCTTGAGCAATAGGGTGCGTGCTACATTCTAGAAACGCCCTAAGTTGTGCCACATCATAATCCCCCAAACGCTTTTCATCAATCACCTGTGGCTCCCCTTGAGTGAGGGTGCCTGTTTTGTCAAAACACACATAATCTATGCGACTCAAAGTCTCCAAAAATCGACTTTGCTTGAAAAGTATCCCCTCTTGGTATGCACGCCCCAACCCTACGATGCTAGAGATTGGCGTCGCAAGAGCCAAAGCACAAGGACAAGCGATGATAATCACACTCACTGCCACACTCAAAGCTCGTGAATCCCCCCCATAAAGATACACACCCAAAGTCATCAGTGCAAGTGCCAACACCCCTTTGGAAAACTTTGAAGAAAGCGTGTTTGCAAGATTCTCAATCTGTGGCTTATGCTTGAGAGAATCCTCCATCAAAACAATCAAATGATTCAAAGCACTCTCTTCAAAACTTTTCCTCGCTTCATAGATAAAATTTTCAAATAGATTCACACTTCCAGACAAAATACAATCGCCTGATTGTTTGCTTGTAGGCTCTGCCTCTCCACTCAATGCCCTCTCATCAAGCAAAGCATTTGAAGAGACAAGCACCCCATCAAGTGCGATTTTTTCCCCCGCAAACACTTCAATCAACTCTCCAACTTCTACATTTTGTGGCAACACCTGCACCCTCTCACCCCCCCTAATCACCCTCACACTTTGAGGAATCTGTGCATACAAAAGCTCCAAAACCTCCCCTGCACTATTACGCCCACTCACTTCCAAAAACTTACCAACAAGCACAAAAGTCAAAATCATACTCACCGATTCAAAATAAGTTTCCCCCCCAACAAAAAAGGCATAGATAGAATAAACATAAGTCAAAAAAGCACCGCTAAACACCAAGGTATCCATTCCCACCATCCCACGCTTGAGTGCAGTGTAAGCGTTTTGGTAGAAAATACTCCCACTATAAAACAAAACAGGTGAAGCAAGTATCCACGAAGCAATGCCTAGCAACTCCCTAACCCCCTCTTGCATTCCTTGAAAATACCCTGCATATTGGGCGACTGCGATCCACATCACATTCATTGTGCAAAACACAGCCACAATGAGCTTGATGTAATATTCTCTTTTTTGCTGCTTCTCTTTTGCCTCACTCAAATGCCCCACACTCACATCATAGCCCAAGTCATAAATTGTTTGCACGATCGTGGAGAGTTTGGTTTTTTGTGGATTCCATTTGATTTTGGCACGATGATTGGTGTAATGGATTTGTATGTCTTCCACCCCTTGCATTTGAGCGATGACATTTTCGATCAGCCACACACACGCAGAACAATGGATATGTCCGATGACAAACTCCACCTGCTCTCCCCCACCCTCAAGCTTTTTGACATAATGCTGCACAAATGCCTCATTGTCATAATAAGCACTTTCTAATTGTGGGATTTTTTGTATTGGTGTGAGTGTCTTGATTTTGGAATAAAACCCTTCGATATGGTATTCCTTCAGGAGAAAAAAAGCATTTTTGCAACCATTGCAGCAGAAGAAAAACTTCTCTTCTGCCTCATCGACTTCTATCAAAGCCTCTTTGGGAAATATATTTTGACAATGATTGCAAGGAATCAAATCACCGCTTTCAAACAAATCTCAAGTTATCTTTTGATAGTATGCACAAGAGGCACACTCTCGATCCCAACGCCTGTGACATCTGCAGTGTTTTTTTCCACTTGCTTTGTGCTAATCATTGATTCGCGTTTTGAGGGTTTGAAATTAGGATCATAGATCTCTTTCATGATTTTGATTTTTTCTTGCGTGTTTTTCACGCCAATCAATTTCTCATAAATCAAACTTGCCTTGATCGCAGATTCGTTGCCCAAAAATGAGACAAGTAGTATTTTCACATCACCAGTTTTAAGTCGCTCTTCCACTTCGCCTAGCTCTTTGCGGCAACTTGGGCATCTAGGATCTGATACGATATAGGTGGTTTGCGTCTTGTTTTTGCTATCAGATGTCAAAGTGATATAGCGACTTGATTTAAGAGTGCTAAAAAATTTATCCAACACTTTGGGGTCAGGTTTTTTGGCTGGTGGCATTGTCTGTTGATAGAGCTCACTCAACAATGCCAAATCTTTTGGATTTTCAGAGATAAACACATTGCTCAACCCCACAATCACAGCACCATCAGCCGTTGCCAAAACAAGCATTTTCTCTTTGTCAGCCTTGCTTTCAAGCATTACGATTTTAAGATCTTTGCTTCCTGCTAGATCATACACCTTGCTCACTTCCAATTGCGTATTTGTTTTGTCTTTGATGAGTTTGGCGATTTGAGTTTTCAAATCCGCACCACTAGCAAATACAAACAATGCGATCAGACACCATATCTTTTTCATTTTGCTTCCTTATATTTTACTTCGCTTATAGTGATTGCTCAATCAAGGCATTTAGCTTGGAGCAAAACTCCTTTGCTTCGCCCAATGCTCCACTCTCTAGTAGCTTTGCATTACCATAAAGCAAAGCAATCATATCTTTTTTCTTTTGCAAATCATTTAACGCTTTGAGTTTTTGGATAATCGGATGTTGCGTGTTGATCTCTAGCACCTTGTCTTGAGGCACTTTCTGCCCCATTTGTGCCATAAGGTTTGCCATCATTGGATTGTTGGCTGTTGAAAGCACGCATAGAGGAGAGGTTAGGTTGTGTGTCAATCTCACCTCAGAAAGAGAATCAGTGATACATTCTTTGAAAGTCGCAATCAATGCTTCAAACTCTTTTTTCTCCTCTTCACCAATCTCCTCTCCGAGTTCCTCAAGTGCCTCCTTACTTGTGATGTCTTTCAAGCTTACGCTATCAAACTCACCAGCATTAGGCATTACAAAGCCATCAATCTCATCGGCAAACAAAAGCACATCAAAGCCCTTTTGTGTGTATTTCTCAAGAGTTGGAGAGTTTTTGAGCACTTCTAGATTCTCACCCATTAGATAGTAAATGCTCTTTTGCCCCTCTTTCATTGCGTTTTTATAATCTTTGAGAGAGATGAGTTTGCCCTGCGTATGAGAATAAAATCTTAGCAAACTAAGGATCTTTTCTTTGTTTTCAAAATCCCCATAAAGCCCCTCTTTGAGCACATTGCCAAATTGAGCATAAAACTCTTGATATTTTTCTTCCTCTTTGCTGATTTTTTCAATTTCAGCCAAGATTTTTTTGGTTGAAGCAGATTTAATCGTAGAGAGAATCTTGTTTTGTTGGATAATCTCACGGCTAACATTCAAAGGCAAATCCTCTGTATCCACAATCCCTTTGACAAATCGCAAATAAGAGGGGAGTAACTCTTTGTCATCATCTGTGATAAACACACGCTTCACATAAAGCTTCACGCCAGATTTATAATCCACACGATACAAATCAAAAGGGGCTTTGCTAGGGATATAAAAAAGCGTTGTGTATTCTAGATTGCCCTCTACTTTTGTATGAATCCACGCCAATGGTTCAGCCTGATCATAAGAGAGAGATTTGTAAAACTCCTTATAATCCTCATCTTTTAGCTCACTTTTTGCTACTTTCCATAGTGCTTTGGCAGAATTAACCTGCTCATTTTTCTCTTCAATGATCTCTTCTTTTTTGCCATCTTTTTCTTCAGTTTTTTTCTCTGTGTATTCCAAGAAAATCGGAAAAGCAATGTGATCAGAATATTTGTCAATGATACTTTTAAGCTCCCAGCGACTTGCAAAATGCTTCTCGCCCTCTTTGAGATAGAGCGTGATTTGTGTCCCATAGTCTGCTTTGATACATTGTGTGATTTCAAACTCACCTTTGCCATCACTCACCCACGCATACGCTTGATCTTCTCCAGCTTTTTTGGTTTGCACCACAATCTTATCTGCCACCATAAACGCCGCATAAAACCCCACACCAAACTGCCCAATCAATGCAGAATCTTTCTGCTTATCCCCACTAAGTGATTGCAAAAAGCTTTTTGTGCCAGATTTGGCAATCGTTCCAAGATGATTTTTCAAATCCTCCTCATTCATACCAATCCCATTATCTGTGATTGTGATACTTTTATCCTCCTCAAAAGTGATACTGATTTTTGGAGAAAACTCTAAGCTTTTGTATTTTTCATCAGTGAGAGTGAGGTAGTTGAGTTTATCAAGTGCATCACTTGCATTGCTCACCAATTCTCTCAAAAAAATCTCTTTGTTGGAATAAAGAGAGTGAATCATCAAATCCAAAAGTTGTGAAATCTCTGTTTGAAAAGTATGCTTTGCCATTTCTTAATTTTCCTTAACCTTAAATTTTAATGTAAATTATAACAAATCAAATCAAGGTAATGATAAAATTTGGGGCATAGCATCAAATCACAAGGCGTTCGTTATGATTAAATTTTTAGATTTACAATCCCAATACCAATCTATCAAAGAGGAAATCCATCAAGCGATCGATATGGTGTTACAAAAGGGTGCATTTGTAGGTGGGGAATATTTGGAAAAGTTTCAAGCAGAGTTTGCCCATGCGGTAGGCTCTCAATACGCCCTTGGTGTCGCCAACGGAACAGACGCAATCGAAATCGCCCTCAAAGCTCTCTCTCTCAAACCCAAAAGCGAAGTGATTTTACCAGCCAACACATTTGTCGGATCTCTTGAGGGGATTGTCAATGCAGGACTCACGCCTGTTTTGGTGGATTGTGATGAGGATTATTGTATCAGCCCCCAAGCGATTCAAAAAGCCATCACCCCCAACACTTCTAGCATTATGGCGGTGCATCTCTATGGGAGAATCTGCGATATGCAAAGCATTCTCACCATAGCCCAAAACCACAATCTCAAAGTCATCGAGGATTGTGCCCAAAGCTTTGGAGCAGAAATCTCTGTGTTTGGGACGAGCAAAAAAGCAGGAAACATCGGTGATGTGGGTTGTTTCAGCTTCTATCCGGGCAAAAATCTAGGAGCTTATGGCGATGGAGGGGCTATCACTTGCAACGATGCAGAAACCTACAAAATCGCCTCAAGTCTTGCCAATCACGGAAGAAGTGAGAGCAATCGTTATGAACATATTTATCTAGGCAGAAATTCAAGATTAGATGGAATCCAAAGTGCGATTTTGAGTGTGAAGCTCAAATATATCCACCAATGGAATGAGATTCGCAGAGATAACGCACAACTTTATGCACAATATCTCAAAGATTGTTCCAATCTTCTCACCCCCATCATAGATGAAAGAAATCGTAGCGTATGGCATCTGTATGTTGTTGCCCTAGATGACCCATCAAAACGCCAACACATCATGCAAGCTTTAGCCAATCAGCAGATTCAAACCGCAATCCACTACCCCATCCCTCTATCCAAACTCAAGCTCAATACCCAAACCCCCATTCTCGCTAGAAGTCTCCCAAATGCCCATAAATTTTGCGATAGGATCTTCTCTATTCCTATGGGTGAGCATATTGGAGAAAAAGAGATTGTAGAAATTGCAAAAAGTTTAAAAAGCCTTGAGAATGTCTGATTTTTTTTGATAGAATTGTCCGATTTTTATCTTCAACTTAAGGACGATGTTATGTTTAGAAGTGTTGTTTGGAAGTCGATGATTTTTATTGGCTCATTAAGCTTAGTTGGTTTTATCCTACTCTCTTTCATCTCTTACAGAGAGGCACGCGAAGGGATTACAGACATCATTCAAGATGTTCAAAAAAATCAAGTGCGTAACAATAAAACTTTTATTGTGAATCAAGTCGATACAATCAAAACAAACTTGACCAAATTCACAAAAGAACTCGATCTTGTCAAAATGCAAGATCACGCACTATTGGGAAAAATGCTTGCGAGCTTCTTGGATGCGAGTGATCTTATCTCTGTTTATATTGGTTTTGCCAACAATGGGCATGTTTTGGTTGCCGACGCACTCCAAAGGGAACCCTATGTGATGACAATGGAAACCCACAAATACGATGCTAGACAAAGACATTGGTATAAAAACGCAATGCGGACAAAGACTTGGAGCTTGAGCGATGCTTATTATGACACACAGACAAAAGAGCTAGTTGTCACAATTTCCATACCTTTGATTGTTGATGGCAGGATTGTTGGTGTGATTGGTGGAGATCTTCCATTGCAAAACATCCGCGAAGAATTATCAATGGACAAAGTTTCACCAAACTCTTATGATTTTCTAATCGATAATCGCAATATGCTTATTGTGTATCCCAACTCTTCATTGTTGCTCAAGAAAAATCCAACACTTGATACTTTTATCAACACATTCAAACAAGCTGGGGATGAGAAACCATTCTTCTACAACATCAATGAGCGTCTCAGTTTGACAAAGATGTGTTCTTCTATCAAAGAATTTGGCTGGACTATCTGTTCTGCAGTTGCCAATGGAGACTATGCAAAACGCCTTAATTCTATTTTGTTCCAACAAGTAGTGACTACAAGCATTTTGATACTCATCACTTGTGCCGTTCTATTCATATTGATTCGCAAACTTTTAAGCCCAATCAAATCTATCCAAAATGGTCTGCTTGGATTTTTCTCATTCCTCAATGGAAAATCCAAAAAAACAGAACCTATCAACATCACTTCGCAAGATGAGTTTGGCGTAATGGCACAAATTGTCAATGAAAACATCCAAAGCATTGAGGCTCAAATCATCTCCGATCAAACACTCATCACAGAAGCCAAAGATGCAACAAATGAAGTGCAAAAAGGAAACTTCAATGTGATCATTCAAGGTTCTACAACCAATGCGTCACTAGAGGAATTCAAAAATAGTGTCAATTCGATGATTCTCACTATCAAAGAACACTTTATCCACATCAACAAAGCTTTGGAGAATTACACAGCCTACAATTACACAGACAAACTTTCCCTCAACGGCATTCAAGTCCATAGTGCATTGGATACATTAATGCAAAACATCAATATGTTGCGTGATTCTCTAGCCTCAATGCTTAGTAGCTCACTCCAACAAGGCAAAGAGCTACAAAGCAAGTCTCTCACACTCAAAGAATCAGTGCAAACTCTCTTTGATGGAAGCTCCAAACAATCCACTTCACTTCAAGAAAGTGCCAACACAATTCGCAAAATCAATGAAGCGATGGGAATGGTCAATTCCAAAACTCAAGAAGTAACCAAATACTCTACAGACATTAAAGATGTTATCACCATCATTAGTGATATTGCAGAGCAGACAAACCTCTTGGCACTCAACGCAGCGATTGAAGCAGCTAGAGCCGGTGAGCATGGGCGTGGATTTGCGGTAGTTGCAGATGAAGTGAGAAAGTTGGCAGAACGCACACAAAAATCACTGAGCGAAATCGAAGCCAACACCAACACTCTTGTCCAATCTATCGATGAAATGGGCGAGAGTATCAAAGAACAAGCGACAGGTATCTCAAGTATCAATGAAGCGATTTCTGAACTTGAGAATGTGACAAAACAAAATGTCCAGATCGCCGATGACACAGAAAAAATCGCCAAAGAAGTTGCCAGTATGGCAGATAATATCGTGGGTGAGGCTAGTTCTAAAAAGTGGTAGCCTCCACTTCCCCACACCCCACACAAACCCTCTTTACACTCAATCAATAGCACAAGGATAAATGATGAAACTTGCTTTTATTTTCCCCGGTCAAGGAAGCCAAAGTATCGGAATGGGTCAAGATTTTTTCCAAAACTTTTCTATTGCCAAAGAATTATTTGAATGTGCCAGTGATACACTTGGGCTCAATATGCAAAACCTACTCTTTGAAGAAAATCCACAAATCAATCTCACACAATACACACAACCTGCGATTTTTTTGGTGAGTGCGATTGCTCATCATATTTTGCAAGAAGAGAGCAACCTATCCCCCCTCATCGCCCTTGGGCATTCTCTAGGTGAAGTGTCAGCAGTCGCCCTAGCCAATGCGATGAGTTTTGAAGATGCGATTGCACTCACACACAAACGCGGATTGTTGATGAGTGAAGTTTGTGCAGACAAAGAAGCAGGGATGATGGTGGTAATGGGGCTTGAAGATCACCAACTTGAAGAGTTTTGCCTCTCCCAAAGAGAAGAGGGCAAAGAAATATGGTGTGCCAACTACAATGGCGAGGGGCAAGTGGTGATAGCAGGGAAAAAAGCAGATCTCCTCTCTTGTGAATCCTCATTCAAAGCACTCGGAGCCAAAAGAGCCTTGCTCCTCCCCATCTCGATTGCAAGTCACTGCCCACTACTTGAGGGAATGTGTCAAGATTTCCAGATTTTGTTGCAAGAGACAATCACCAATGATTTTTCTCATCAGATTCTATCCAATGCGACTTTGCAACCCTATACGACCAAACAAGAGGCGATTCCTTTGCTCACACAGCAACTCACAATGCCCGTGCTTTATAAACAAAGTATCCAAAAAGTTGCACAAGAGGTGGAAATGTTTATCGAGTTTGGCAATGGCAATGTCCTCAAAGGACTAAACAGACGAATCACAGACAAACCCACACTCACTATCAGCGACACAGCCTCACTCAAAGAGTGCCTACAACAACTCAACACAAAGGAATCCCTATGAACATCGCAATACTCGGAGCAATGCAAGAAGAAATCACCCCATTTCTAGAGAAATTCCCCAACCACACATCAGAGGAAGTTGGGGGCAATACATTTTACAAAATCCCTTATGGCAACCACACTTTGATTTTGGCTTATAGCAAAATTGGCAAGGTGCATTCCGCATTGAGTGCTAGCACGATGATTTTGCATTTCAAATGCCAGAAGCTTATATTCAGTGGGGTCGCAGGTAGTCTCAACCCCTCGCTCAAAGTGGGCGATCTCATCATCGCAGACAAACTTTGCCAATACGATGTGGATATTACTGCCTTTGGGCATCCGCTAGGTTTCATCCCCCAAAGCAGTGTTTATATCCACGCAGATTCTCATCTCAACCAAATCGCTAGAGAAGTCGCACAGCAAAAGGGGATCAAACTACAAGAGGGGATCATCGCAAGTGGAGATAGCTTCATCGCCGACACTGCCAAAAAGCAATGGATCATCCAACATTTCCAAGCCGATGCTGTAGAAATGGAGGGGGCAAGTGTCGCCAATGTTTGCCATTTGCTAAGTGTGCCATTTTGTATCTTGCGTTCTATTAGCGATAGTGCAGACGGAGAAGCTGATATGAGCTTTGATGAATTTCTAGAACTCAGTGCCAAAGCCTCTGCGGATTTTGTAGAAGCAATGCTAGCAAAAGGACTTTAAGGATCACACTTTGAGAAATGCTTTTAGTATGCTTGAGCTTGTTTTTGTGATTGTCATCATCGGGATTTTGAGTGCAATCGCTATCCCAAAATTCAATGTCACACGCACCGACGCACAAAGTGTGAGTATCCAAAGCGACATCACTCTAGCTATCAGTGCCATTCAACGCGAGATTTTCGCCAATGATGTCCAGCCACAAGCAGTCAATATCCAATGGCTATACAAAACCGCAGGGTTTAGCCCATCGCGTTGGATCATCGATCAACAAGCGATCACCCTTGCTAGAGACGGGCAAGTGGATACGGCAAACTCTTGCATTCGGCTTGAGCTTGATTCACAGCAAACCCTCCTCCTGCATTTCACTCCCAAGCCCAACTCCCCACTTTGCTCCAAACTCGCCTCTTTCTACCAAAATGGAACCCAACGATTCCCACTTTTCAGCCACTAATCCCGCCTTTAGCCTCCTTGAACTCATTTTGTGCCTGATCATTCTCTCTGCCCTAGCCTCAATCTATCTCCCCAAACTCCCCAATCTCAACCAAGCCAAATGCCTCCAGCACCTTAGAGAAAAACTCAACCACGCAAACTCCCAATTCACCCAACTCTACGCCCAAAAACTCCTTGATGATGCCCCCATCCACCCGATGCCTATTTTGCAATCGCTCACCCAGACACAAAATCCGCGGTGCTTTTTTGCCTTGCAAGGACGCAAACTCATCGCCCACATCCTCTCCACCAAGCTTGTTTTCAACATCGAGCCATACAACCTCTCAAGCAAACCAAAAATCTATTGCAACCTCTCAAACCCCCTATGCCAAAAATTTCTAGGTAAAAAATTACAAAAATAATTTAAAATTTATTTTTCAATTCACTTTTTGGAGTCTTTACCTATGCGAAAATTTTTATTGACCTTTTTGACATTTTTTTCTTTTTGTTTTGCGGAATTACGCGTCGTCGAACAAACAAAAGAAATCTTTAGTGGATTTTTTGGTGGAGTTAGTATCGGAGTGGGAGCAAACGCCCTCACATTCAACAACATTTACACCCCAACGACCAAAAAACTCTTAGAACGCAACCAAAGCTTCGCTTCTTTTGTCCTTAGTGCCAAATTGGGTTGGTATCATTACATTATCCCCACCATTGGATTGCGTTATTACTACAACCTAGACCTCAATCTCACACCCTTTGGAGAGTTCAATATGCCACAAAAAGGCACTTATGACGCCTATGGATTCTCCACAGCACACACTCTCAATGTGGATACGATGATTCAAGTCTTCCAAGAAAATCGCCTAAGCATTGATGCGATTGCAGGTATGGGGATGGGAGCGATCGTGGGAGAAACCTATGCCAAACAAGGCGATCTCATCTACAAATCACTTTTAGGCGACCCTAGCTCATATCTCAACTTTGATTTTCGATTCAATCTTGGTGTGCGTGCGATGGTGGATCGTCGCTATGGAGTAGAGTTTATGATGCGTTTGCCTGTAGTTCCCACCACGATCTACAAAGAAGGCAACAGCAATGCCAAACAAGCCCCATTTTATTTCACGCTTGATTTTATCGCGGAGCGATTTTGAGGCGTGAAAAAACTACTAGATTGCTTTGACTACATCAAACGCTATGAGGTGCATATCACCCACTCCCTATTCATCCTCATAGAGTGTTTTTTGCTCAAAAAACACAACCAAATCAAACCACTTCTAGAGCTTGCACGCAAACGCAAAAAAATCCACGCCCCATTTTCTCAAGCCCTCGCAGAGATTTTCCCTGATTTCATTCCCCCCAATCTCAATCTCAACCTCCCCAAAATCCTCAAAGTCGTCGATGAGACCCCTATCTCTCTTTTGAGCGATTTTTTGGACCACATCACCCAGAAGCAGACAAACCACCAGCTCTATTTCCATTCCACCCCTTTGGAGCTTAGCACGCTACTCATCGCACTGCTTGAGATTCAAGAGGGTGAGAGTATCTACAATCCGTGCTTTGGGATTGGTAGCTTGTTTCTCAAACTCCCTCAAACAAGCCCTATCTATGGAGAGGAGCTTGATGAGCAATCAAGCAAGATCGCCAAAATACTCTGCCAACTCAGTGGGCATTCAGAGGTGCATTTGCATTGCAATGACATTTTGCAGGATTCGAGTTTTCGCACACAAGAGGGGTTTGAGCAATTCGACAAAATCATCTGCAACCCCCCGCTCAACACACACATCGGCACCCAATACATTCGCGATGACGCACGATTTGGTGGGATCTTTTCCAAACTCTATCCTGAGCTGATTTTCCTCTCCCACTCTCTAGTGCATCTCAAACGCAAGGGCGTTTTCCTCCTACGCACCTCAATTTTCAAAAACCAATCCCTAGAGCAAAAGCTCAAAACCGCCCTCCAAAACAAAATAGAATGTATCATCGAGCTACCCAAAAACCTCTTCCCATTCCAAACCCACGATTTTTGCATTCTCATTCTCACCCACAATGCCCAAGAGATTTTCCACATCGACGCTTCAAGCTTTTATCTCAAAAGTGGGCGTTACAACAAGCTCACCCACCTTGACACTATCCTCTCACTCTACCAAAGCAAAAGCACCTCCCCACACTCCAAAAAACTCAAAGACCTTGATTCGCTTTTTGCCACCACCCCGACCCATTCCCCCTCCCTCCAACTCCACCAAATCGCCTCTATCTCAAGGGGGCAACGCGTCTATGGGGGCAAAAAAGATAGCAAAATAGAGTTTTTTGAAATCGGAGTGAATGACTTCGCCCCTTTGGGCTTCACAGAGCACTCTAGTCATCGACGCCAACAAGGCGATGTCCAAAAAATCCAACAATACGCCCTCAAACCCTACGACATCCTCATCACTCTACGCTCCAACACTCCCAAACTCACCATCCTCCCCCCCACGCTCCCCCACACCTACATCGCAAATGTCGGGATCATCGTCCTTTCAGCCACTGATTCTTTGCACGCTCAAGCCCTGTTTATGTATCTGCTCAGCCACCAAGCCCAAAACACTCTCCAAGAAATCACAGATTTGCCCAGTATCGCCAACCTCCCAATCCCCCAAGATTTTTTGCGTTATGCCTCAAAGTTTGGGGAGTTTCTCACCCTAGCTCAAGAGCAAAAAGACTTCGAGCAAAAACTCCAAGAGTTCAAAACCTCACTACAATAAAGGATCATTATGCACACGATTGCCTCCTCCATACGCGATGTCAAACACGGCAAAAACACCCGAGTCATCACCCCTTGCAATCTCTATGAATGCACACTAGGCGATGATGTGTTTGTCGGACCTTTCGTAGAAATCCAGTCCAACGCCCACATCGGTGCAAGGACTAGAATCCAAAGCCATAGCTTCATCTGCTCCCTTGTGCATATTGGAGAGGATTGCTTCATCGGACATGGCGTGATGTTTATCAATGATTTGTTTTCAGAGGGCTTCCCTGCCCCAACGCCCCAAGATTGGCGACCCACCCACATCGGCAATCGCGTATCCATAGGCTCCAATGCCACGATTTTGCCCATATCCATCTGTGATGATGTTGTGATCGGAGCAGGAAGCGTCGTAACCCGCGACATCACCACAAGTGGGATCTATGCAGGCAACCCCGCCCGTCAAATAGCCCCACTCCCAAGGAAAAACCATGCAAAAATTTAAATCTGCCATTATCGGCTATGGATATTGGGGGATCAACATCGCCAAAACCCTCACCAAATACGATGATTTCGAACTCATCACCATTTATGACGCAGATCCCACACGCGTCCAAGAAGCCCAGAAACTCTACACATTCACCCCCTACCCCTCCTATGAGGCAATCCTCAAAGATGAAAGCATAGAAGTGCTTTTCATCATCACCCCCCCACAGACACATTTCACTCTAGCACGACTTGCCCTGCAACACCACAAACACATCTTCGTGGAGAAACCCCTCACCACAAGCGAAAAAGAAGCGCAAATCCTCTATGATCTTGCAAGTCAAAACCGATGTATCATCCATTGCGATCATATCTTTTTGCACTCTCCTGCAGTGGCTTATCTCAAAGAGCAGATTCACACCTTTGGCGACATCGTCTATATCAACTCAAGGAGAATCAATCTCGGACTTTTCCAAAGCAGTGTAGATGTGATTTGGGATCTAGCAATCCACGATCTCTCGATCATCGACTATCTTGTGGGGCTTGACATCAAAAACATCAGCACCTTTTCACGCAAATACCAAAACTACCCCAACGACGCCCTAGCCAACATCAACATAGAGCTCAAAAGTGGCATTATCCTCACTATCAGCGTCTCTTGGCTTAGCCCAGTCAAAGTGCGTGAAATGATGATTGGTGGCACACTCAAAAGTGCGATCTATGATGACACCCAAAAAGACAAAATCAAAATCTTTGAGAGCGGTGTCATCATCCAAGACGAGCTAGACAAAAACAGCCTATACACCAAAATGGTGCAATACCGACTAGGCGAAGAGGTCACCCCGACATTGCCCTCCTATATGTCGCTAGATGCCTCTATAGCATACTTCTACAGCAACCTCACCACGCACACCCAAGCGGATGTGGAGCACACCTTGCGTGTGATTAGGACTTTGGAGGCGATCTCAACTCCATAGCTCCATATTCGTTTTGACTTCTTTGCTATCGCATTTCTTGGAGGATTCTTGCAATCTGTTTGATTTAGGGCATTCTAAATTTGTCAAGATTTTTAACATTGGTGCAAAAGATTACACAATCCAAAACACGCAAAAAGTTGGGGTATCAGAGGACATTTGGCAGATTGCACAAAATAATAAATATTTTACTAATGTTAATAATATTTAACATATAATAAGCTTTCTTGTTTATATAATCTTAAGGCTTGATATTTTGGATACACAAAATATCTCAATCTTTATCCAGTATTTTAAGGAGTGTTTTAAATGAAAAATTCAGCACAAAATAAGCGAAAAATCTCTGTGGGGGGGGGGGTATGATGAAATCTTACAAACCCCTCATCGCCACTTCGTTGGCATTGGCTCTCAGTGTGAGCGTGGCAAGTGGAGCAACTGGACCTTGTCCTAGTGGCAGTGCGATTTGCTATAGCACAGATGGCACAGGTTTCCAACAAACCGATGTGGTGGAAATCAAGGCAGGAACCACGCCTCCAGCTTTCAATCAGCTTTTTAAAAATGGAAGCACAACTCTTGATAGCCTAACTCTCCAATTTCAAAAAGACCCTCTTGCAACGCCCACTTTGACGGGATCCACCCTCAAGCTAGGTGGAGCAAATGCACAATTCAAGCTTACCAATGTGGGCAAGGGACTTCTATTGAAAAATGACGGCACCGGCACTCTCACGATTGATTTTGGGCAATTTTATGGTGGAGATTTTTCTCGCAAAACTACTCTAAATTTTGAAGGCGTAACAGGAAGCAGTAGAAGCACACTAGGAACAGCCCTCAAAGGAAATATTGAAATCAAGGCTGGAGAATTTACTAATGATAAAGTAGAAGCCACTTTCAAAGGTGATATGGAGGGAAATATCAATATCACTGCCCAACGACAGCCTGGTGTCAATATCTACACAAAAATTAAATCAAATTTTACCTTTGACAATGGAGCAAGTTTAAAAGGGGATTTAACAGCACAAATAGTAGATGGAGGACAACATTTTATTTTCAAAGGGGGAAATGGAAACATTGAGGGAGAGATTAAGAATTATGGATTTTATAGAGCATCAAATGGAACATCAGGAGAAGGTTCTAGTGGTGATGTTAATATCACTTTCAAAGAACAAGTAAGCGATCCTAATGCTATCAACTCCATCAAAAAACCAAATGGACAAATTTTAGCCGAAGCGGGATATAACTGGGGGGATTTTGGAGAAAAAAAACACAATGCTGTTAATAGAATCCTTTTTGAGAACAAGGGACAAATCGGAGAAAATAATAATCGTATGAGTATTATCGCACACGCTGTTGCTTGGAAACCTGGTGCCTCTGAAGCACATAATCTCATTCAATTCAAAAAACAAGCCACTCTCTATCTTGATAATTTAAAAGTATCAGAGTATACATTTAGCAATCGTAGCAATATCATCAGCCTTGAAGCAACCGAAACAAATACTCTTAACATCAATACAATCGAAGCAAGAAGTTCTAATGGACGCAATTTCATCGGCAAGGGCTTTTTGACACTTATAAATGGTGACACTGCCAAAGATTTGACAATAAGCATTGACGAAAGCAAATTTGCTGATTCTGAGTATGCAAAAGCACACATTGCCAAAGGCACACTCACTGCTGGAACTATCAAAACCGCTACTGATGTAGGGGGAACAAATGGAATCTTTATAGAGAATCTAGAGGTTACAAATGGAATCTACGCAAGTGCTGGCGGAAGCAATCACATTTTTATCAGTGGGGCTAGCACAATCGGTGCAAGTGGGATCCAAGGCGACGGCACAGCAAGTGGAGGATATTCTATCGTTACCACCTCACATATTACTAATGGAAGTGGTAGCAATACATTCAGTCTTGAAGGATCAGACACTAAGCTTACTTTATTAAAGGGAGTAATGCACGCTTGGAATGCCACAGAAACAACATTCAGCCTCAATGGAGATAACAACAAGATCGAGATCAAAGGCAACGGCACCAATGGAGCTAATGGTAGTGTGATTAGCAATGTTGGAATAGAAGTTGGAGGAGGGGGAAGTAGCAAAAATGGAATGACTTTCAACTTCAATGGTAATAATGGAGAGCTTGATGTCAAAAGTGGTGGTGATGTAAGTGGGATGGGAAATATCATCGTAGGGTGTAATAATGGTGATCAGTATGCCAAACTTACCTTTAATGTGAATGGTGATAACACAACGATTAAAGGCAATATCTTTACTCAAGGTGGAGCAAATATAGACAATAAAAACACCACAGAATTCAACATTGCCAATGGCAAAAGTGTAGAAGTGCAAGGAAGCATTACAAATCAAAAAGCAACTGCTCAGGGTGGAAACAATAGTATCACACAAGCTAGTGATTCTGCCCAAACCATTTTTAACTTCCAATCTCCAACAT
Organism: Helicobacter enhydrae; assembly: GCF_001693335.1. Classification (NCBI taxonomy): domain Bacteria; kingdom Pseudomonadati; phylum Campylobacterota; class Epsilonproteobacteria; order Campylobacterales; family Helicobacteraceae; genus Helicobacter; species Helicobacter enhydrae. The sequence continues at coordinate 756,163 of NZ_CP016503.1, forward strand.
CAGGCAATGGAGCGATAACCACCCTCAAGCTCAAAAACAACATTGAAAACACTTCAGGAAATATAGAGTTCAATTTCAATGCAGGGGATTCAAGAGTGAGTAAGGCGGTTGGGGGTGATACTAGCACTATCACAACAAATGGTGCAAACGCCACCACAACTTTCAATCTTAAAAATGGTGCCAATGCAACCATAGAACAAGCGATTGAAACAAGTAATTCAGGTGTGACAAACATTGCTTTTAACGGCAACTCCACCCTCACATTGCAAGGAAAAAAGAATCAAATCACCACCATTTCTGCCACTGGTGCCAACTCCACCCTCAATCTCTCAAGCAATGCCCAAGCCACACTAGGAACACCCCACAACTTCAACCTCCTAGAGATTGGAAAAACAAACCAAGCAGATTCACAAAGTGTAGGACTCTCTTCAAGCAACCTCACCTTTGTTGTCTCTGTGGATACTGAAGCAACACAAACAGGTAGCAAAATCGGAGGAGTGGATGTAGGAGCAAGTGGTGGCACTTACGGACACGCCTATTCTGATCGTGTTGTCATCTTGAGTGTAGGAAACAACAATCAAGGCAACACTGCTCTCAAAGAACAGATTGCCGTTGCTATCGATCCTAGCCAAACTTCAAGTATCAAATATTCAAGTGGTGGCACAGAGACAGAACACAACATTGCCGTCGCTACCATAAAAAATAGAGATGATAGCAATAATGTCAATGACGCCCTAGCCACATTCACCTCCATTGAAACAATCAATGGTGGAGAAAAGATTCAAGTCGAATTCGTCAAAGTAGCCACAGATGCAAATGGCAAAGTCAATGGAGCAAATGGCAAAGTTGATAGCACTGCTAGCAACAATACCTACACCACCTACTTCCTAGGCAAAGCAATCAGTCTAGGAGTGGATAATACCACCCAACAAGCTCTCACTTCTGCTCTCTCTATCAATTATGATTTATACATTGCAAACCTCAATTCTCTTAACAAACGAATGGGAGAACTTAGAGATAATCCTTACACTCAAGGAGTATGGGCTAGAGTGTTTGGAGGACTCCAAGAATCTAACTTTGGATTAGGAGCACGCACAAGCTATGTGACTGCTCAAGGAGGATATGATTATGCACTAGAAACAGAGGGTGCCAAAAACTACATAGGACTTGCATTCTCTTATATGCACTCTAAGGGTGAGAGCAACAAAGCCACTCAAGCTAGCAATGCAATCAATGTGAGTGGTATCAATACTATCTATCTCTCCAATATCCAATCAAGTGGATATGAAATTGCTCTTTATAATTCTTATGTGAGCAATGTAGGTCTTTATAATGACACAATTGCTAAACTCAGCTATATCACTTCTGATTTTTCTTTGAGCAATAGTAGTGATCACAACAACACTGCAAACAATCTAGGATTCACTCTCTCCAATGAAGTGGGTTATCGTTTCATTCTAGGAGAACAACAAGATTATTTCATTGATCCACAATTAGAGTTAAGCTTAGGTTATCTCAATCAATCTGACTTCACCACCAAGATGAAAACTAGAAGTGGTAAAGGCAATCAACTCAAAGCACTCCAAGAGAGTGTGTTTTTGGCTAGAACTAGACTAGGAGCTAGTTTTGGTAAAAAGATTGTAGAACAAGACAAAAACATCTCTCTTTATGTTGGAACATTCTATGAATATGATCTTGTCACAGGAGGATCTAATAAACTCACGACAAGCACAACAAAAGCTTACAATCCTGAGTTTGCTTCCAATGGTAGAGTGGTCTTAAATGTAGGAAGCAATCTAGAGCTTAATCAATCCACTAGAGTCTATGTGGATGTAGAGAAAAGCTTTGGAGACAAACTAAGGACACAACTCCAATTCAATCTAGGAGCTAGATATAGCTTTGGAGAGAAAACAAGCATTGAGAATGCAAAAGCACAAACCACTGCTCCTTTGAGAGTAGGAAATACTGAAGCTCCAAAAGGAGTAGAGAAGAAATAAGGGGGTAATAAGGGGGGGATCATAACAAAAGGGGTAAAACTAACTTTGGAGAGAGCCTTTGGTGGGGCATTTGGTGTCAAATGCCCCTTAGAATGCTCCTACAGAGAAATATTGTGCTGTTTTCATTTAGATTCTTTAGAATCATCTTCTACCCTTTGGGGTAGGGAATCTGATTCTTACAAATTTTCAAACCTCAACAAACATCTATTGCTACAAAGTGTGCTAGAATTCTCTATTTTTATATGCCAATTTGGGAATTTGCGATGAACCTATCAAATATCGTCCAAGTGACAAACTTACACAAAAACAATGAGTTGCAACTACTATGTTTTTTCTTGGAACAAGCTGGAGATATTTATGCGATCAATGTCTTCAAAATCCGTGAAATTGTCAAATATACAGGGGACATTACAAAAATCACCTATGAGAAAAACTCCCTGATTGAGGGGCTGATCACCATTAGAGATATGACAATCCCCCTCATTGATATGAAAAAATGGTTCTACTACAATTCCAATGAACCTGAGAAAAATCTCGATCATTATGCAATCACAGAAAATCGCAACGAAGAAATCATTATGATTTGTGAGTTTTCACGCTGGACAATTGGCGTAAGAATCTACCAAGCCGATCGCATTCTCAACAAAAAATGGGAAGAGATCGAACAAGGGATTGGATTTAATAGCGATGCAGGAAATGGCAAACTTGTGAGCAAAACGCAATATTTTGATGGGCGTTTGGTGCAAGTTGTGGATATTGAAAAAATGCTCATTGATGTTTTCCCTTGGATTGAGCTTGACAAAGCCAAAGAGCTTGATTCGCTTGACAATCTCAAAGTTTCCAAAACCATTCTACTTGCAGATGATAGCCCTGTGGTTCTCAAAACAATGCAAACGATCCTCAACAAGCTCGGTATCCGTCACAGAGATTTTTATAATGGCAAAACTTTGCTCAATTATCTCTTTGATGAACGGACAAATATCGATGACATCGGACTCATCATCACCGATTTGGAAATGCCTGAAACAAGTGGGTTTGAAGTCATTAAGCAAGTCAAAAACAATCCTAACACCGCTCATATCCCTGTGGTAGTGAATTCTTCAATGAGTGGAAGTAGCAATGAAGATATGGCGATGTCCCTTGATGCCAATGGATTCATCTCCAAATCCAACCCCAAAGAAATCCAAGAAATCATCAAACAATTTTTGTGCAATCAAGAATTTTAGAAACTCGATGAATATTCAAACACTCAGACACATCCCCTCCCCCTGCTATGTGCTAGAGGAGGACAAACTACTCAAAAACGCACAAATCCTCCAAGACCTCCAAAACAAAAGCGGTGCAAAAGTCCTCATCGCACTCAAAGGCTTTGCTTTTTGGCAAAGCTTTGATTTGCTCAAACCCTACTTGTGCGGAACGACTGCAAGCGGAGAATATGAGGCACGATTGGGATATGAGAGATTTGGCTCCTATGGCGATGGCAAAGAGGTTTGCGTCTTTTCCCCTGCATACAAAGAAAGTGAGATCCTTGCACTCCTGCCAATGGCGACACATCTTATCTTCAACTCTTTTGCCCAATGGCAAAGATTTCGCCCACTCATCACCGCACACAATCAAAATGCCCAACACCCCATCCAAATAGGATTGCGACTCAATCCCTTGTATAGCGAAGTTTCTCCGATGATTTACAATCCCTGTGCCCCCAAATCAAGACTAGGGATCACGCCTGAAGCTTTTCAAGAAGGCGTAGCAAAATACGGACTGGAGGGGATTAGCGGTTTGCACTTCCACACACATTGCGAACAAAATAGCGATGTCTTGGAGAGGACAATCGCCCACATCAAACACCACTTCAGCACCTATCTCCACCAAATGCGATGGATCAATCTAGGTGGAGGGCACCATATCACCAAACAAGGCTACGATCTCCCTTTGCTCATCCAACTCGTGCAAGAAATGAGGGCTGAATTTGGCACAGAGATTTTTCTAGAGCCCGGTGAAGCTGTGGGGTGGGAGTGCGGGTTTTTGCTCGGCGAGGTGGTTGATATTGTTTGCAATGACGGAGAGATCGCGATTTTGGATGTGTCTGCCTCTGCACATATGCCCGACTGCCTTGAAATGCCCTATCGCCCTATGATTAGCAAGCTTAGCTCCTCTGGACTAGAGGATGATTTGGGAAGCGATGTGGGGAGATACAGATACAGACTTGGGGGACCCACTTGCCTCTCTGGCGATGTAATGGGGGATTTTAGCTTTGATAGCCCACTAGAAATCGGAGATAGAATCATTTTCAAAGATATGATTCACTACACCATTGTCAAAAACACGACTTTCAATGGCGTGCCACTGCCCGCACTTGGCACTATCCGACAAAATGGGGAGTTCAAACTCCTCAAATCCTTTGATTATTCTTATTATGAGCAACGCAATGGCTAAACTGCATTTTGATAATCTCCTCATACTCGCACCACTTGCGGGATTTACGGATTTGCCCTTCCGCTCTGTAGTCAAAAAATTTGGCGTAGATCTCACGGTGAGCGAAATGATTAGCTCCCACGCACTCGCCTACCAAAGTGCCAAAACTCTCAAAATGATTCAAAAATCCCCCTTTGAAACCCCCTACTCCGTGCAAATCTCTGGCTCCAAACTCGAAGTCTTGGAAAAAGCCGTTGCATTGCTCAATCAAACCGATGGGATCGATGTGATCGATTTCAATTGTGGTTGCCCTGCCCCCAAAGTTTCAAACCACGGCAATGGAAGTGGTTTGCTCAAAAATCTCGATCAAATGGTGTCCTGCCTACGCCTCATCAAAGACAAAAGCAACAAAGCCTACTCAAGTGTCAAAGTGCGTTTGGGCTATGATCGCAAAATCCCCATCGAAATTGCCCACGCGATCAATGATAGCGGAGTGGATTTCTGTGTCATCCACGGGAGGACGCGTAGCGATGGATACAAAAAAGAACGGATCGATTATGAAAGCATTAGGCAGATGAAGCAAATCATCAAAGTGCCTGTGATCGCCAATGGAGAAATCACGACACCCGCCCAAGCCAAAGCCGTCCGCGAATACACTGGGGCAAATGGCGTGATGATCGGACGCGCCGCACTCAACAACCCTTGGATTTTTTGGCAAATCAAAAACCAAACGCAAGAACTCCCAAATCTACTCAAGCAAGATCTTGTCTTGCAACATTTTGATTTGATGTTGGAGTTTTATGGAGAATATGGGTGCGTGATGTTTAGAAAAAATCTCCACGCTTATGCCAAAGGGGAAGCCCAAGCTAGTCAATATCGAGATCTTGTCAATAGCCTCAAAGACCCCAGAGAGATGCGTCAAAGTATCATTGATTTTTTTGGCTCTAGCTCCATTGCTCCCATTCCCGACATCGTCCATCTCAATCAAAAAAGTATCTAGATCTTTATCCGACCCTGAAACGCCCTCATCAAAGAGAGATGATCGATATGATCCAAAGCGATTCCTGTAGGAATCCCCTGTGCGATTTTGCTAAAAGAGAGCTGACAAGCACTCAAACGATCCTCCACAAACAGCATCAAAGCGTCATTAGAAAGTGAGGGTGGGAAGCTAAAAATCACTTCACAAATCCCACAATCTTGAATCCGCCTCTGAAGCTTCTCAAAATCCACTTCATCTAGATTTTCCAAAACAAAATATTTGCCCTTAAAAAACCCCACACTCTCCACTATCCCAATATCTCTAGCGTGTTGCACGATACACAACTCCCCATTATCACGCTCTGTGTCTATACAGATTCCGCATTCTTCGTTTTCGCTCAGCCCTTGGCAAGTTTGGCATTTTCTGATGTGATTGGCTGCCCCCATAATCGCAGAAGCGATAGACTGGGCGAGCTTTTTGTCCTCGACACTTAGAGTGTAGGCGATTTTTTCTGCTGTCTTTCTGCCAATGGTTGGGATCTGCTCTAGTGTTTCTACCAAAGTTTGAAAAGTTTCTAATCTATATTTAATCATTCTTGAATTTTATCACATAAGCAAGTTGGGAGATGCACTTTGTCGCAGTGCATCGGCTTACTTAAGCAAAGAATCCAATCGCAAAAAAAATGCTGGCAAATGATGTTTTGCAAAATGAGTTTTGTGGCAATGCTTGAAACTTTTGGATTCTGTTTTTTGGGTTTGGCTTGCGGGAGCTATGTTCTTTTGGTGATTCTAGAATCTTTGGGGTTTATTTTTGAAGTTGCTTTTGCAAAACCACCCTTTATACAATTCTAGAATCTCTTGGGATTCTCTTTTTTGCTTGGTTTTGCAAAATAACATTTTATAGTTTCTCAAGCTTGGCTTGGTGTTTTTCTTAAGGGGATCAAGGGGAACTTATAGCAGCGTTCCCCTTATCCCCCTTAACAACCCCCATAACCCCAGCATTGCATTAGCAAGGCTCGTTCAAGATTACATTGACTTGGAATCCTTTGAGGTTCTACAAGGTTGGTTTGGTCAGCGGTTTTCATTGCTTTGATGACTTAGTAGGGTTTGTGTGTTTTTGAAGTTTTGGTTTTGTATAATCACATTTGTGTTGGAGAAGGACGCTTCCTTGTGAAAGGAGGTGGTGGTGATGGATATATTTATTCTCATCATAAGGCTCTTACTAGCTTTGCTAGAGCTAATGAGAGCTATCCTTGAGCTAATCGCTCAATTATAAAAACATAACAAGAGGCATTATACTCAATCTAGCTAAAGTTTTGATTGATTCTTCAGCACAGCAAACTATACAAGGAAGTAAGTCCATAAATGGAGGCTAGATTGGGTGGAGATTCTCCTGCCTCTCCTTGTAAGTTTATCCCACACCATGCAACTTCACAACAAACAAGAATCAAACTCAAATATTGCACTCTATCGTTGGGTTGTCACACAAAAAGCGGGCAGGGGGTTTGGGGGATTTTAAGGGGGATAAGGGGGGTGCCTCGCAATAAACCCCCTTGTCCCCCTTATAGAGAAAAAGCAAAGTGGGAATTGGCGACTAAGAAGTGTGCTTTGGCGAAAGTAATCTCGATAAAAGAATTAGATTACATTGGAATCCTTTGAGGTTCTACAAGGTTGGTTTGGTCAGCGGTTTTCATTGCTTTGATGACTTAGTAGGGTTTGTGTGTTTTTGAAGTTTTGATTTTGTATAATCATATTTGTGTTGGAGAAGGACGCTTCCTTGTGAAAGGAGGTGGTGGTGATGGATATATTTATTCTCATCATAAGGCTTCTACTAGCTTTAGCCGAGCTAGTGAAAGCTTTTCTTGAGCTAATCGCTCAATTATAAAAACATAACAAGAGGCATTATACTCAATCTAGCCAAAGTTTTGATTGATTCTTCAACACAGCAAACTATACAAGGAAGAAAGTCCATAAATGGAGGCTAGATTGAGTTTGGGATTATTCCCAATGCCTCTCTCCCCCTTGTAAATTTTCTTACGCAGTTTTTGCATTGCTTGTTCCCTCATACTTCTTTTTGGTGTTTCTAGAATCTTTTGGATTCTCTTTTTTGAAGTTTGTTTTGCTAAACCACATTTTCTAATTTTTCAAGCTTGGCTTGGTGTTTTTCTTGTGAAGTTTGGCTTGGGGAAATGTTTTCTAGTGATTCTAGAATCTCTTGGGATTCTTTTTCTTTGAGTTGCTTTGGGGAAAGCACGGCTTTTGGTGTTTCAGGCTCGGCTTGAATTCTTTCTTTTCAAGTTGGCTTGAGCAAAGTACCCTTTATACAATTCTAGAATCCCCTAGGATCTCTCTTAAGGGGGTCAAGGGGAACTTATAGCAGCGTTCCCCTTATCCCCCTTAACAACCCCCATAACCCCAGCATTGCATTAGCAAGGCTCGTTCAAGATTACATTGACTTGGAATCTTTTTTGGTTCTACAAGGTTGGTTTGGGAAGCGGTTTGCATTGCCTTATATGAAATAGTGAGGGTTTTGTGTTTTTTAGAGTTTTAAAAGATTGCAACAAGAATCTAATGATTAGTAAAGAAATATAAAAATCTAGAATCAAAGTTTTTCAAAAAGATTTCAAAGATTCCAAGAATCTAGAATTAAACCAAAAAACAAATCTGAAACACCAAAGAATCAAAACAAAATCAAACTAATGTGGGTAACACACAAAAAAGCGGGCAGGGGGTTTGGGGGATTTTAAGGGGGATAAGGGGGGTGCCTCGCAATAAACCCCCTTGTCCCCCTTATAGAGAAAAAGCAAAGTTGGATTTGGTGATTAGAAAGTGTGCTTCACTCAATCCAAGATTCAACAACCAAAAGAATCACCAAAGAATATAGAGCCTCTCAATCCAACTCCAAAAAAAAGAAACTAAGAGATTCTAGAATCCCTCAAAAGTGTGCTTCTGAAAAAGCAAGAATCAAAAAGAGAGACAGCGAACAGCGTTTTGCAAAACCGCACTTTTGTCAATTCTAGAATCCTTTGGCTTCCACAAGGTTAGTTTGGTCAGCGGTTTGCCGTGATTGTATGAAATAGTGGGGTTTTGGGTTTTTAGGGTTTTGGCAAAGATTGCAAAGGATTCTAAAAACTCATTTGAGAAACGCACCAAAGGCATTGAGACTTGTGCAATGCCAAACACAATCTCCTCTCTTGAATTTTGGGATATTTTTTTGAGATATAATCTAAAATATTTTGAGCACATATCCCATCCCACCATTTGTCGCACTTGCAAATATCTTGATATTTTGTGTTGTTTGGATTTGGTGATTTTGGTATAAGTGTGCTTTGGAAAAATACAAATGAAGGAAGTAAATGGGTTTTGCAATCGGAGTGTTGGCGTTAGGAATCGCAGTTTTGATCAATATCGTTTTCAAAAGGATCGACATCCCTGTCATCATCGGCTACATTGTCACAGGGACGATTATTGTGTATGTGTTTGATTTGCACACAATGAGTGAATTGGGGGAACTGAATGAAATCGCAGAATTAGGGATCGTGTTTTTGATGTTTATGATTGGGCTAGAGTTTAGCTTCACACGAATCAAATCGATGAAACAAGAGGTTTTGTTTTTTGGGGCGTTGCAAGTGTGCTTGACTTCTGTGCTGTTTTTTTGCATTTGTTTTTTTGTGTTCAAAATGGGAGCGACGACTTCCTCTGTGATCGCAAGTGCTTTTTCTTTGTCCTCTACAGCGATTGTCCTCAAGAGCTTTGAGGAGAGCAAAACGATGGGCAGAGAGTATGCCAAAAATGCGTTGGGCATTTTGATTATGCAAGATATTGCAGTGATTCCTATTTTGCTGATGGTGTCAATGCTTGGGAATCAAGATCAAGAATTTTTGCCAATGGTCTCTCAGACTTTGATTTCTGCGATTGTGGTGCTTTTCATTTTGTTTGTCCCCGGCAAGTTTATGGCGACGCGTATTTTGAAATTTGCTGCAGACACACAAATGGATGAGATTTTTGTGGGGACAGTGCTTTTTATTGTGTTGGGTGCTTCGCTTTTGAGTGAGCGTTTTGGTTTTTCTCATTCTTTGGGAGCATTTGTGGCAGGAATGGTGATCTCAAGCTCTAGATACAAATATCAGGTAGAAGCGGATTTGGCACATTTCCGTGATATTTTTTTGGGATTGTTTTTTGTCACTGTGGGAATGCAAGTCAATGTGGAATTTTTGATGCAACATTTTTTTATCATCGGGATGTTTTTGCTCCTTGTGATGTTGCTAAAAATCGGGGTTATTTTTGCGATTTTGAGGGTTTTTAGGCGTAGTGCCAAAATGTCTCTCAAAACCGCTTTGTCTCTTTGTCAGATTGGGGAGTTTTCTTTTGCTATCTTTTTACTTGCAAGGACGCACAATATCATTTCTTTTGATACCGACAATCCATTGCTGCAGCTTTGTATCCATTACAAACTTTTGTCTGAAGATTTTTCTGTAGATTCATTGCAGCAGGTTTTGACTTTGATGGCGATTTTGTCAATGATTGCCACCCCTTTTATTCTGAAAAATCTGCGTGCCATCGCAGATGTTTTCTTGCCCAAAAAAATCGCCCAAGAATCTCATCAGGAAGTAGCCGTGCAAATGCCAACAAAGATAGAGGACCACATCGTCGTCTGTGGATATGGCAACTTTGGACAAGCCACGGTGGCGTATCTGAAAGAAAACAATGTGAAATATATTGCCATAGATTACAATCTAAGCAAGGTTGAGCAAGGGATCAGTGCGGGGGACAATGTGATTTTTGGGAATATCGCACAAAAGAGTATCCTAGAGCAACTCAATCTGCAAAAAAGTGTCGCAGTCATCGTGGCGATCGATCACACAAGCCACTTGCAAAACATCTGTGAAATCATTTTGCAAAAAGCACCAAATTGTCGCGTAATTGCCAAAGTTTCCACAGAATCAGAAGAATACGATTTGGAGGGCTTGGATCTTGATTTGATCATCAATGAGAAAAAAGAGATTGCCAAAATCCTTGCGTGTCGGGCATTGGAGCTTTGCGATGACAAACCCAAAGAATAGGCTTGGGTTTATTTGAACTCTTTGAACCAGTCTTTGACTTTTTGACAGGCTTGTTCTAGCATACTTTTGTGGGGTTGGCTGTGTTCGCCAAAACTTTGGTGCAGTTTTTCTAGAAGTTCTTTTTGCTCTTTGTTGAGTTTGGTGGGGTAGATGGTTTTGATTTGTGCGATTAGATCGCCATATCCGCCACCTCTTAGACTTTTGACACCGCAGCCTTTGAAAATGAAAGGCTTGACATCTTTGGAAGCAGAGGGGATTTCAAGCTCTAGCTCTTTGCGAGGAGAGGGGATTTTGATCGTTGCACCCAAAATGATTGAAGTAAAAAAAACAGGCACTTCGACATAGAGATTTTCTCCATCGCGGATGAAATGCTCATCATCTTTGACATACAAACGCACATACAAATCCCCACGACTGCCATTTTTGTCTTGGTTTCCGTGATGTGCGACGCGGATTTGGTTGCCATTATCCACGCCCTCTGGGATTTTGATTTCAAAAGTTTCTTGGTGTGCCTCATAGCCATTGCCTTTGCAATCTGGGCATTGTTCTGATACCACTTCACCACTGCCTTGACATTGTGGGCAAGTCTGTGCAAAAGTCATAAAGCCTTGTCTGATTCCAATCTGCCCATGCCCTTGACATTGTGGGCAGGTGTTTTTTTTGCTTGCACCACTGCCACTGCAAGTCTTGCAAGCGATTTTGTATGAGAGAGAGATCTCTTTTTTGCACCCAAAAATCGCCTCTTTGAACTCTAGCTCTAGATCGATTGCAAAATCAAGTGCAAATTTGAGAGCGTCTCTTTGTCTCCTTGTGCTTTTGCCCCCACCAAAAAAATCGCCAAATATATCTCCAAATATATCTCCAAAGCCCTCAAATCCCCCTGCACCTCGTCCTCCACCCTGCAAACCTGCTTTGCCATAAGTATCATAGATCCCGCGTTTTTCTTCATCGCTTAGGACTTCATAGGCTTCATTGATTTTTTTGAATTGCTCTTCTGCTTGAGGATTATCGGGGTTGCGATCTGGGTGATACTGCATCGCCTTTCTCCTAAAAGCTTTTTTGATTTGTTCTTGGGAGGCGGTTTTGCTCAACTCCAATATTTCATAATAGTCAAAATCTTCCAAAGTGATGCCCTTGTGTTAAACTTGTAAAAATTGAAATTCTATCAAACCAAACTCCAAAGTGTGCAAAAGTCCAATCGGCTTTGATACTTTTTGTCATCGTTTGCTTGGATAATCGTTTGGCAAACCCAATCAAGCATCTCCCTCCCATTTGGGATGATCAAATCAAGTTATTTCTAGAATCTTATTGTCAAATGCTGTTTGCCAATGTTTTGGGATTGGTTTGGGGGGGGCGATGCTTTTTGAGGATTCTTGATTTGTTGGCTGATTTAACGAGCCTTGCAACACACTTCCCAAAGATTGAAACCAAGCCCAAACACCCAAAGTCACGCTTCTGCTACGCCAAACACGCCAACATGGTTTGCAATCTTTAAGAAATACAAAACATCAAAGATGATAAACTTTGTAACACCAACCATTTGCATAAAAATGAAAATATAGTTCTGTATAAAGCAATTTCAATAATGGGACACTCAATGCAAAGCATAAAATTTCTCAATCAAACAATCAAAATCACAGAAAAAAGAAATGTTTTTTGGACAAGTTTGGGCAAAAAGGCGAGAGGGGCTGTTTTTGCCCAATTTTATACAAAAGATGATGATGTAGATAGCGTCTATGGCTCTTTGTATCTACTCAATCAACAAAATGTTCTGATTGTCAAAGATTATTCTCTTTTTGCCTACAAAAATTTCAGATATTTGAGACGCGATAAGCAAGATGAACTACTCACGCAATGTCTGCAAAACAAAGATGAAAGCTCTATCGGCAGAAAACTGCTCCAAAAAATCACAGATACCATCTCTTGATCTATCAATGCCCCACACCACTAGGGCTTTGCGAGAAGCTATCGTGGCAAAAGACCCAATGCTGTGATGATAGAGAAAATCCCACTACCCTCCAAAATCACAAAAAACACAGCCAACAAAGACAGCAAACCAAGACTTTTGAAGCGTCCGCAAGTGAGTTGCACCTCATCACTTCCAAAATAAATGCTGATAATTATGCGTAGATAATAATAAACCGACAAGATCGTGTTGATGACACCAAAAATCAACAGATCAATACGCCCCCCCTCCACTGCACTAGAAAACACAAAAAGTTTGCCCATAAATCCGACTGTGTAAGGGAATCCCACAAAAGATAGACAAATGATTGTCAATGCAAATGCCTCAAGCGGATGATTTTTGTAAAGACCGCTCAGATCTGCAATCCTAATCTCCCTATCTCCAAAGATCCCATTCAAAATCCCAAAAGCAAACGCCGTCACAATCGCATAGGTGCAGAGATAATACAAAGCAGGATACAAAGAAGGTTCTCCCGCGGAGAGATTGATAAAAATATAACCTGAATGCACAATACTTGCTGCGATCAAGATCTTTTTGACATCGTTTTCTTTGATAGACAAAAGATTCCCTGCAAACATACTAAGCACTGCCAAAAATGCAAAAATCCCTTGCAATATTGGCAGATTGGCACTTGGATACGCGAAGCAAAATTTGATCAAAATAGTAAAACTCGCAAGTTTGAACACAGAGGCAAAAAACCCAGTGATATTCATACTTGAACCATAATACACATCCAAACTCCAGCGATAAAATCCAAAAATACCAATCTTAAAAAACATCATAGAAAGCACAAGGATCATCCCAACAAGACTCAAAAAATCTGTTTGTATGTCAATCAGTGCATACCTTGTGGTGCCACTCACCCCAAAAATAATCGCCGACCCAAGCAGATAAAACGCACTCATCAACGAAGAAAGCAAAAAGTATTTGAAGGCAGATTCGATGCTTTTGTATTCAGTGCTATTGAGGGCAATCATCGCATAAAGACCGATAGAAGCAATCTCTAGACAAATCAATGTGAAAATCAGCTCAGCACTCAAGCTCATCAGCAACAATCCCAAACCGACCAAAGACACCAAAGTAAGCATTTCGTGCTTGTAGTATACAAGATCATCATTGTAAAAACTAGAAGTCAAAAAAATCAAAATCAAAACAGACAGCACAACCCCAAAACAAAATGAAAATTCATCAAAGACGATGAAGCCCACCGCAAACCCCATCAAGTCTCCATTGGCAAAACTAGAATGTGCGACAAAAAACGCCCCCAAAACTATCAGCCAAAAGACGATATTCCAAAGGATCCCTGTTTTTTTGGTGATTTTGCTCACACACAAAAAGATATTCACAATCGCAAAAACTAAAGCGAGGATATAGGGTAAAAACATCATTTTGCAACCCCTAGATTTGGTTTGATATAGCTTTCATAATGCGTCTGCATCGTAGGCTCTATTTTTTTCAAAAAAGGTTTGGGATAAATCCCCATCACAAAAATCATTGAAATTGCCACCATAAAAGCAAGAGTTTCAGAGATTTTGAGATCTTTGAAATGTTGTGTCCTTTCATTTGTGTTTTGCAAAATAGCTCTTCGATACACCACAAACATATAAACCGCTCCAATCACAATAGAAGTCGTCGCAAGAATGCCATACATGAGATCAAGCTCAAACAATCCAAAAATAATCAAAAGCTCCCCCATAAACCCAATCGTCGCAGGCAAACCCACACTTGAAATCATAGCGATAGCAAACAGAGTCGCAAAAACAGGTGCCCTCATTGCAATTCCCCCAAGTTGGCTGATCTCTCTAGTCCCCAATTGCCTGATGATGATCCCCACAAGCAAAAACATCACTCCACTTGTGATCGCGTGTGCCACCACTTGATACATCGCCCCCATCATCGCCTCCACATTCAAAGCAAATGCACCCGCTACAATCAAGCCAAGATGTGAGGCAGAAGCATAGGCAAGTAAGGTTTTGAAATCTTTTGCCCTAAAAGCAGAAGTCCCAAAATACAGCATTGAAAACAAGCCTAGCAAAATAAACCAGCTTGAATACTCCACAAAAGAGGCTGGAAACAAAGGCAACACAAAACGCAAAGTTGCAAAGATCGCCATTTTTGAGGCAATCACAGAGAGCATAAAAGTCGCCGTGGTGATAGAGTTGGTATAAGCCTTGCTAAGCCAAAGGTGGAACGGAAACAAAGGCAACTTGATTGCAAAAGCCAACATAAAACAAAAAAACAAAACACTCTGTGTGCCAACATCCAAAGGAGTCCGAATCAAATCTGCAAGTTTGAAGCTAAAAAAGCCAAAAGCCTCATAATGTTGCACCCCAAGATAGATGATTGCCCCAAGCATCACCATAGAGCCAAAGATCGCATAATACATCATATTGAGAAGCGATGCAGCGCGCTCAGGATTTCTCCCATAGATTCCCACCATGATAAAAATCGGGATAAGCATCATCTCCCAACCCGCATAGAAATACACCAAATCCAAGGAAGAAACTACACTAAAAAATCCACTTTGCATCAACAACATATTTGCCCAATAGCCTTTGTCTGTCCTCTTGAGAATAAAAAACAATGGAGGAAATGAAAAAGCAATCACAAGCAAAATATACAGATTGATCCCATCAACACCGACTAAGTAATTAATGCCATATTGAGGCACCAAGGGCAGGTGATTGACAAATTGGATCCCCCCACCAGCATCAAATGCAAAAAACAGCATAAACCCAAGAAGTGCCACCACAAGCGTCGTGACAAAAGCCAATGCTCTAGCAACAAAATCATTGCAAAACAAAATCATAATCACACCCACGCTAAAGGGGAGAAAAATCATCAAACTCAAGACATAAGGAAGAAACATCATAAACCAACCTTTAGATAAATGATAAGGGCTAACAGAATGGCTAACATATAAAACGCATAAGTGTTTGCAAGTCCGTTTTGTGTCCATTTGGCATAGATCAATCCGCCGATTTTAAACAATCGAGCAGTTTTCATCACCAAAGGATCGAAAACTTTGGCATCCAAAATCTCGCGGACAAACTTGCTCAAAAATGCAAAACTTCTGACAAAAACCAAGTCATAAATTTCATCGATATAAAATTTGTGAATCACAAGATTTTCAAACAACCCAATCTCCTCTTGAGTGTTTTGATAGCGATAAAATTTCTTATAAGCCACAAAAATCCCAAGCAATGCGACAAACAAGCTCACCAATCCACCGATGATCTCAAGTGTCAGGCTAATATGCTCCAAATGCAAAAATACCCCAACGCCTCCACCGATCAGTGCAAAGATGGAGAGAATCACATTGACAAAACTCATCACAAAAGGCACTTGATGCACTTCTTTGGCTTGGTTTTGAGAATAAAACACCAAGAAAAACAACCTAAACACATAATAAGCAGTCAATCCGGCCACAAAAAGCAAAATCAACGCCATCACATAATGCCCATTCAAAAACGCCCCAAGGATAATCGCATCTTTTGAGAAAAATCCCGCAAAAGGGAAAATCCCACTGATTGCTAGAGAGCCAAAGAGCATCGGATAAAACAAAATTTTGTGCTTGTGCAAAGAACCCATTTTGAAAATATTTTGCTCGTGGTGGAGTGCAATGATGATAGAACCTGCCCCCAAAAACAAAAGAGCTTTGAAAAACCCGTGTGTGAATAGATGAAACAAGGCAGACTGAGAGCTAAAGGCAAGACTTGCAAACATATAGCCTAGCTGACTCATCGTAGAATATGCCAAAATCTTTTTGATGTCTGTTGCTTTTGTAGCGATAATGGCAGCAAACAATGCACTTGCCACACCAATATAAGCAAGGACTTCTAGCACTTCATTTAAATCTTTGTATAAAAAATCAAACCTCACCACCATATACACACCTGCAGTCACCATTGTCGCAGCGTGGATAAGGGCAGAGATAGGCGTAGGTCCAGCCATCGCATCAGGAAGCCAAGTATAAAGTGGAATCTGTGCAGATTTGGCTAACGCCCCACAGATGAAACAAAACGCGATAAAAGTCGCTATATCATTGGGAATATAGGCTTTGGATAATGCCTCATAGTCAAATCCCCCCACCGATGCGACAAGATAAAGACTAATCAAGCCAATCAAAAAGCCAAAATCCCCGATTCTGTTGAGGATAAAAGCTTTATTTCCTGCTTTTACATTTGCTTTGGAATCAAAATAAAACGAAATCAGCAAATACGAACAAGCCCCCACTCCTTCCCAACCCACAAACATCAAGATAGGATTATCAGCAAGCACAAGGATAAACATACTTCCCAAAAACAGATTCATATAACAAAAAAACTTGCCAAACCCTTCATCTTTGTCCATATAGCCCACAGAATACAGATGGATAAGCATCCCCAAAAACGCGACAAACACCCCCATAATCGCACTCAACTCATCCAGATAAAACCCTATATTGATTTTGAAAATCCCCACATCAATCCAAGTAAAGGCTTTGAGATCTTGAGTGTGCGTATAATCCACAAACAAAAATGCCATACACACGAAGCTTATCACAGGTGCAATCATTCCCAAAACCGCAAAGGCTGATTGAGAGAGGTGCAAACGATTTTTGCCCAAATATGCCAAACCCAAAACAATGCCTCCCAATAGTGGCGCTAAAATCACAATATCAATCAACATTTTTATCCTTTAGCACATTAAAATCAGTGATACGCAAACTTTGCTTTTTCTTATACAACAGCACAATGAGAGCCAAGCCAAAACTCGCTTCAGCCGCTGCAAGTGCGATGATAAGCATCACAATCACATGCCCATCAAGGTTGAGATTTTCCCTAGCGAACACTGCAAACATCAACGCCACAGCATTGAGCATCAATTCGATTGACATAAAAATAGTAAAAATATTTTTTCTGACCAACACACCCAAAGTCCCGATACAAAACAAAATCAAAGCCACTAATAGATAGAGTTTAAACATTTTTGCCCTTTAAAATTGCAATCACGCCAATCAATGCGATAGTGAGAAGCAAAGAAATCGCCTCAAAACTCAAACTCCAATGATTGAAAAGATAAATCCCCAAACTCTCAATCTCCCCAAAATCAAACGGAGCGACCTCAAAATCATTGGGCAGTTTCCATAACGCATCAATCAAAAGATAAAAAAATCCAGCACAAAGCACCAACGGCAAAAGGGCGGATTTTTTGAACTCGACACAAAGCCTATGGGTAGTGATATTGAAAAACATCATCACAAACACACTAAGCACCATAATCGCCCCAGCATACACAACAATCTGAATCAGAAAGAGGGTTTTGGCAAACAGCAAAAGATAAAGCCCTGCGATAGAAACCATTGTGACAATCAAGCTCAAAGCTCCATAGATTGGTGCTTGAAACAAAACCAATCCCAACGCCCCCAAAATTGCCAAACTCGCAAAATTGATAAACAAAAATAGCTCCATTAAAACTCCCCCTCCTTTCGCTCCGATAAGGTTTTGATATCAATCAAAAAAGATTCTCTACTATTGCCCACTTTGGTAAAAATGCCCGTATCCATTCTTATGGCATCTTTGGGACAAGCCTCTACACAAAGCCCACAATACACACACTCAAGCAAATCGATACTGAAAGTCAAAGGGGCTTTTTCTTTGCTATTTTCCAACTCTTTGGCTGTGATAAAAATACAATCAGCAGGACAGGCGGTAGCACACATATCACAGGCTACGCACTTGAGCTCTCCCTGCTCGTTTTTTGTCAATCTGTGCAATCCCCTATAGCGTTTGGTGATGTCTTGGGGCTTTTGCTCAGGATATTCCAAAAACTCGATTTTGGAAGTATCGCTTGCGTTTTGCAAAAAATGCTTCAATGTCCTAGCCATCCCTGCAAAGATATAGGGTAGATAGATTCGTTGCAAAAAGGGAGTCTTTTTTCTCTGTATGTGTTTGATTTTAATTGCCATAGATCACCACCACTGCTGTAATTATGATATTTAGGATTGCTAGAGGCATCAGCTTCTCCCAACCCAGCCTCTGAATCTGATCGTATCTAAATCTTGGGATTGTCCAACGCACCCAGATAAATACAAAGAGCATCACAAAGGTTTTGAGCGTAAAAATACCTAGATAGAGCAAAGTCACCAATACTTCTTTGCCAAAGCTCTCTAGTCCATTGAAATACAAAAACGCACACACCAAATCCACAACCGCCACAACCGCAAAAGTCGCGATCGTGTAGAATTTGTTTTCACGCTTCCTTAAGTCGTTGTTTGTTTTGTAACGCGTGACATTGTTTTTGCCGATCCAACGCACAAATCCAATCCCAAAAAGAGTCGTCAAACAAGCCATTGCCACAAGAATCACTTGATAATGCTCCAAAAGATCAGCTGTGCTAAGATAGGGCAATGCGTATCCACCAAAAAACAAAGTGATGATCAACGCACTCATTGCCACCATCGCAATATATTCCGCCATAAAAAACATCGCAAAGCTCATCGCACTATATTCTAGATGATAACCTGCCACGATCTCACTCTCTCCCTCTGCAAGGTCAAAGGGGGCTCTGTTTGTCTCTGCAAAAGCACAAACAATGAAAATCACTCCTGCCAAAGGTTGGATGAAAATCCCCCAAGAGGGCAAACCAAAGATCGAGCCTTGTTGGTAATGCACAAAATCATTGAGATGGATCGAACCATAAGTGATCATCATACTCACAACTGCCAATCCTAGAGGGATCTCATAGCTGATCGCACCAGAGGCGGCTCTCAGTGATCCTAGAAGCGAGTATTTGTTGTTGGAAGAATATCCTGCAAGCATAATGCCATAGATACTCAAAGACGCCATTCCAAGATACCATAGCATACCCCCATCAAAAGGAATAGCCTGCATCAGATATTGCACACCATCAAGAGTGAAATAATCAGAAAACGGAATGACAGCAATCGTCATCAAGCTCATCAAAAACAAAATCATCGGAGCAATGGTAAAAAGCACTTTGGAACGAATGCTTGAGGGGGTGAAGTCCTCTTTGATCATCAGTTTGAGGGCATCTGCAAGTGATTGCACCACCCCACCAAGTCGAATGCCTCCGATATTTGTCCGATTGGGACCGGGACGATCTTGAATAAAAGCAGAAATCTTGCGTTCAAGCAAAACCAAAATAGGCACAAATGTGAGTGCAAAAATCAGAATAAAAACAATTCTAAAAAGAATCAAAACCACTTCGCTCATTCAAATACCTTTAAAATATCAAGATCAAATTCATATTGCTTCCCGGCAATCGCACCCACTATCTGCTCAATGCTCAAGGATTGATTGCCAAAACTCGCCTTGCTTGTCCTAAGCTTATTATCCACATTGACACTATGTCCATCGCGATGATATGCACTTGCACAAATCAAATCTGCCCCCTCAAAAGATCCGATACAAATGGTTTGCTTGTTTGCAAGATTCAACCGCTCAATCCCACTTCCCAAATGCAAAACGACCACTTTGTCCTTGAGAGTGGAGAGATCTCGCAAAACCCCAAAATGCTCCACAAAATAATCCAGTCCTTTTTTGTTGGCTGTTTTGTTTGGGTAGCGTAGTTTTAGCCCTTGAGTATCACAAAAGCTTTCATCTACAAAATCATCATAACCATAGACTTTTAGCCCAAAATCTTTGGCAAAATGCACCACCGCAAACATTTCTTCAAGCGAGAGTGAGGAAGTCATCAACAAATCACATTCTCCTGCCTGATGGAGCAATCTCTCTTTGAGCGTGTCAAGCAAACCCTGCACATTTTCTTGCACCAGAATCTGTTCATTTTTGTAGCTATAGCGTCCATAATCACAGATAAAATGCCCATTGACTGCCTCATCGACACGCGGTCTAAAGCGATAAATCCTTTGTTCTTCATATTTATCTTGACTGCTATCCACCCATATCGCACAGCCCCTCTCGCACCCTTGACAAATGGCAGGAGTGTTTTTGAGATGCCATACTCTTTTTTTGAAGCGAAAATCCGCAGAAGTCATCGCCCCGACAGGACAGACATCTACGATGTTTCCCGCATAAGGATTATCGATCTTTTCATCATTAAACAAAATAATCTTGCTATGCTCCCCACGATTGCCGACCCCCAGCTCATAGGTTTGAGTGCAAATCTCTGTAAATCGCACGCAACGCCGACAAAGCACGCAACGCTCCGCATCGTGTATGACATTGCTTCCGAAGTCTTCTTTTTTGGTTTTGCGGACTTTTTCTGTCAGCCTCACTCTTGAATCAGCCTTATCATAGCTCATATAGTATTCTTGCAAGGAGCATTCTCCTGCTTGATCGCACACAGGGCAATCGATAGGGTGATTGATAAACTCAAGCTCCAAAATCCCTCTTTGGATTTTCCTAGTCATCTCGCTATTGATTTTGATTTCCATTCCTGCTTTGATTGGTGTGTCACAAGCGATTTGAGGACGCTTCTGCCCCACAACTTCTATGAGGCACATTCTACAATTCCCGCTCACTCCCAGTGCTTCGTGATAGCAAAAATGAGGGATTTCTATATTGTGCTTTTTTAGCTCACTGATGAGATTGCCTCTCTCATCAACGCTAACTCTCTCCCCATCTACGATAATTTCAACCATTATTCCCCTCCTTGCATAATGCGACAAACTCATCTTCAAATTTTGTGATAAAGCCCATAATGACATCTTTTACGGCAGGGGCAAAAACGCAAATGGTTTTGCCATCAAGCATATAAGAAATATCTTTGAGTGTGTCCAAATCTTTGAGACTTCCCTCGCCCCTGAGCATTTTCTCCACCACTCTCAACGCCCAGCCACAGCCCTCTCTACAAGGGGTGCATTGCCCACAACTCTCCTCTGTATAAAACTCAAGGAGATTGCACAGCACTTCAGGCATACTCACACTATCATCAAAAACCATCATCCCACCCGTGCCAAGCGAACTCCTAAACTCCCCAAGGCTCTCATAATCCAAAGTAGCCCTCAAAACCTCTTCTTTTGTCAAAATCGTAGCACTTGAGCCCCCGGGAATCACGGCTTTGAGCTCTCTGTTTTTCCATACGCCACCACCAAACTCATTGATAAAATCAATCATTTTTGTCCCAAAAGGCATTTCTTTGATACAAGGAGTATTCACGCAACCTGTGACTGAAAACAACAATGTCCCCGGGCTTTTCTCTGTCCCAACAGAGCGATAGGCTTCCCAACCCTTTTTCACGATAAATGGCACGCTTGCGATTGTTTCTACATTATTGACCACACAGGCTGAGCCAAACAAAAAATCAGGTTCTGCTCTGTTGTGTGGTTTTAGTCTTGGGTGTCCTCTTTTGCCCTCTATAGATTCTAGAAGTGCAGATTTCTCTCCGCAGATATAGGCTCCTGCCCCCTTACATACGATGATTTCAAAGCCATTGAGTTCTTTGTGTGCCTCTTTGATCGCTTGGCTCAAAGAGAGATATTCCCTCTCATACTCTCCACGAATATACACATACGCCCGATTGGCTTTCAACGCATAAGAGGCGATGATGATCCCCTCGATGAGTAGATGTGGATCCAGATTGAGGATATATTTGTCCTTGCAGGTTCCGGGCTCACTCTCATCGCCATTGACCACCAAATAACGCTTCTCACTCTCCCAAGCTAACATATTTTTCCACTTCGTGCCACAATGACCGCCGCCCCCACCTTTGCCTCTCAAACCACTCTTATCCACAGCCTCTACGATTGCTTCTCTATCCATTTGAAGGATTTTGGGCAAATCCTCATAGGCACCATAAGCCTTGGCGACTTCAATTTTATGGGCATTTTCAATCCCAAATCTTGCACTAACAACTTGCATCATTTTTCCTTGATTTTTCTATCAAATCACTGATTTTTTTCTCATCCAAAGTATCAATTTGCTCAAGATTACACAGCATACAAGGTGCTTTTTCACAATACCCAAGACACTCACTCTCACCTAGACTAAACAGCCCATCGCTTGTCGTTTCACCCATTTTGATTCCCAAAAGCTCTTCTGCAAACTTGATCAGTGCATCAGCTCCCCTCAATTTGCAAGTGATGGTTTTGCAAAACTTCAGCTCAAACTTACCCTTAGGGCTTGAGTTAAACATCGAATAAAACCCAATCGCTTCAGAATAAAACATCGCACGCACCCCAAGGGTTTTTTCTAGATATTTAATATCCTCGGCTTCTATATAGCCTTTTGTCCTCTGCACTATCCAAAGAGAGGGCAACACAAGTGCTCTTTTGTCATCGACCTGCTGTTCTAGCCTATGCAATGCGTCTAATTGTTCTTGAGTAAATTCAAACTTCATCTATCTAGTTCTCCTGCGATGATATTCAAACTGCCTAGATTCAAAATACTATCAGCGATCAAAGCACCTCGCACCATACTTGAAAATGCGTTGAGTGCATAAAAGCAAGGGGGGCGGAGCTTCACTCTGTAGGGTTTGGGTTTGCCATCACTCACGATAAAAAACCCAAGCTCCCCATTTGCCCCTTCAGTCGCACTATAAAAATGTCCTTTTGGGAGCTTGATCCCATCAAAGACAAGTTTGAAGTGGTTGATGAGGGATTCGATATTGGAATACACTTGTTCTTTGGGGGGCAAAAAGATTTCTTTGTCCTCGATGCTGATTTTGCCCTCTGGAATACGCTTGATCGCTTGTCTGATGATTGAGATAGATTCTCTGATCTCAAAAAATCGCACAAACATACGATCATAGATGTCCCCCTCGCTCCCTACAGGCACTTCAAAATCAAAGCTATCATAGTAGTAATAAGGCTTGTCTTTTCTCAAATCATATCCCACTCCACTAGCTCTCAAATTGGGACCGCTAAACCCATAGCTCAACGCCTCTTTTGCACTGATTTTGCAGATATTTTGCACCCTATCCAAATAGATACGATTTTTCTCAATCAGCACCATCGTATCATCAACGCCTTTTTCTACCTCTTTGAGGTGAGCCAAAAGCTCCTCTTGCCAACCCTCATAAAAATCATTTGCCATACCGCCGATTCTTGCAAATGAGTTTGTAAATCTCGCACCTGTCAATTTGGATAAAAAATCATAGATTTTCTCTCTAGGGTTATAAAGATACCAATAATTTGTCAGCCCCCCCATATCCACAAACATCGCACCCAAGCACACTTCGTGATCGATGATCCGAGCCAACTCACCCAAAATCACACGCATAAAAATCCCGCGATCTGGCAGAGTCACTCCTAGCACATCCTCAATCGCTTTGGCATATCCGATATTGTTGAGCAAAGCAGAGCAGTAGTTCAAGCGATCTGTGTAGGGGATGATTTGAGCGTAGCTATGGTTCTCACAAGCTTTTTCAAATCCGCGATGCAAATACCCTATCTCTGTGACACAAGAGATGATTTTCTCCCCATCCAATGCCACAAAGTTCCTGATCGTTCCGTGCGTTGCCGGGTGAGAGGGTCCGATATTCAAAAATGTGTATTTGGTTTTGAACTCCTCATTCTCCTCGCTCACAAGCCCCTCTCTGTGCATTTGGTTTTTCATCTCATCGACCAAATCATCGCTTTCATACAGCACTTGATAGCCTGTGATGGGGTAGTCTTTTCTCAAAGGGTGCCCTTTGAAATCTTTGTGATTGAGGATACGCCTTAGGTTTGGGTGGTTTTCAAACTGCACCCCAAACTGATCGAAGCATTCCCTCTCCGCCCAATTTGCACTTTTGTAAATCCCCTCAATGCTTGTCACCCTCTCATCTAGATCAAGCTCCAAATAGACACACACCTCCCGCCCGTCTGTTTTGCGAAAAACATAATAAAGGCTGAAGCGTTTGGAAGTGTCAAGATGTAGATTATCCACGCACGCAATATCTGCCAATATCTCAAAGCCAAGAGTATCCCGAATATACAAAGCCACTTCACCAATCAAGCTAGGATTGATTTGTATGCTCAAAAGTCCATTGACATTGCTATGTTTTATGGGATGAAATCTTGATAAAAGCTCTTCAAACATCTAGTAATCCTTTGAAATCTTTGTGCCTATCTTTGATTGATTCACTAGAGATTTTTTCTTGTATTGCCACGATTGCATCGATGATACCTTCAGGACGGGGAGGACAGCCACTGATATAAACATCAACAGGAATGATCTGATCGATTCCTTGCAAAGTCGTATAGTTATCATAAAACCCGCCACTACACGCACACGCCCCCATACTCACCACCCATTTTGGATCGCACATTTGATCATAAATCTCTTTGAGAATCGGAGCTTGTTTGAAAGAAATCGTTCCAGCCACGATCATCAAATCTGCCTGTCTAGGAGAGAAACGCATCACCTCTGCACCAAACCTAGAGAGATCGTGTCTTGAAGAAACAGAGCTCATAAACTCTATCGCACAACAAGCAGTCCCAAAAATCATAGGCCACAGAGAGTTTTTCCTACCCCAGTTAAACAACGCATCAAGTCGCGTTAAAATCACATCGTTTTGAACTAAATTTTCTATTCCCATCTTAAAATCTTCTTTTTGTAGATATAAAACAACCCCACAAGCAAGATTGCCATAAAGACAAACATCACCACAAGCCCATACTCACCAAGCTCACGCAAACTCACAGCCCACGGATACATAAACACCGCCTCTATATCAAAGATGACAAATACAATCGCCACGAGATAATATTTGACATTGATACTTGAGTTGATCCCCCCATAAAAATTCACAATCCCACTCTCATAGGTTTTGTTTTTGGCAGGATTTTGTCTGCTTGGACCTATTTTTTTGGTCAAGAAAAACACCCCAATCAACGAACAAACAATAAACACATACAGATAAAAACTCAAGATAAGATTACCACTCATTGTCCCTCAAATCACCCAAAACGCTTGTTTTGTGGTTTAGTAAAATCTCTCAAAGACCTCATTTAGCCGTAGAATGATGTCAATAATTGTAGTCAAGAATTAATTAACTTTGATAGCAAAGTAAATCCAAAGCCAGAGAAAACATCGCACTAGCAAAATTTCATCAAGCACATCATCGATCAAACTCATTATCAATATGCGACAAAAGCGGGAATCCAAATCCAGCCAAAACAAATGTGAAAATATGTAGCAATTCTATTTTCTGTGCCAAAATTTCTGATGAGATAGATGATGATATAGCAAAACGCTTCACACCAAATTTTGCAACCCACAAGACAATTTGGGCATTTGTTATAATCTTGCAAATATTTCAACCTCAAACCAAAGGCACATCTTGAAAACATTTGATTTTTTGTCCAACAACCTTTTCACCACATATATGCTCCAAGTTAGCTTCCCCAAAATCTACGATTTTGAAGGCACGCAAACAGAAGTCCAACGCGTATTTGATCGCATCAAAGCACTCTATGATGCACAGAGATTCTCTTGCCAAAATGAGCATCAATTCGAAGATGATTTTATCGCTAGAGTATTAGAAATACTAGATTGGCACAGCATCAGGCAAGATGAAAAAATCATTCAAGGCAAACTAGAAAAACCAGATTTTTTACTTTTTGTAACTGCAGAGGCTAAGCGTTCTTATCAAGATTTATCCAAACAAGAAAGACACTCTAGCAATGCCTATATTTCCGTGATTTTAGAATCCAAAGCCTATAATGTAGAAGTGGATAATAAGCAAGTCAAAGACAATCCACATTTTCAGCTTTTACGCTATCTTAGCAATCTAAAGCTTGATTTTGGATTCCTCACTAATGGCAGAATATGGCGTTTTTATGATAATTCAAAATTGAGCGCTCAAAAGATTTTCTATGAAGTCAATTTAGAATCCATCATTTTCAAAGATGACTTACAAGCTTTCCAATATTTCTATCACATCTTTAAAGCCCAAAATTTCTCTCAAAGCCCAAAAAATCTCAAAAACACAATGCAAGAAACGCTAGAGAAAAACACCCAATCCAAAATCTCTATTGAAGATGATTTGCAATCCATTATCTATGGGACCAATGGCAACAATTCGCTTTTTGAACGCATCGGTGCTTGTATTTATGCCAAAAACCCCAATGCCCCTCTTGAAGACATCTACCAAAATGCCCTTTATTTCATTTTTCGTCTGCTTTTCATCGCCTATTTTGAAGACAAGTTTGATGAGATATTAGACAAGCATTCTTGTTTCAAAGATGAAATCAGCCTCCATAAACTTCTAGATTCAATACAACAAGTAAAGAATGATAGCTATGAAGCTTATGGTAAGCTAGAAGATATTTTTAGAATCTACAATGAGGGCAAACCAAATTTTGATATGCCAATCTTTAATGGGGGACTTTTTGACACACACAACACGCCCCTTTTGCAAACCCCAAAGATTTTTGACAACAAAGAGCTTAGAGAGATTCTAGACGCACTTTTTTATTATAAAGAAAAAGATTTGCCTTTCAAGCGTGATTATCGCACTCTAAGTGTGGCACATCTAGGCACTATTTATGAGGGGCTACTCTCCTATTTCTTTGAAATTGCACAAGAAGATCTCTTTTATCTTGCATATCAATCCAAAAAAAGAGGCAAGGATTTGAAATCAACTGAAGGGTATTTTGATAGCTATGATTATGCAAAGATAGCCAAAGATAATCTTATCCACACAGCACAATTTTATCAAAAAGGACAAATTTATCTAAAAAACACCAGCAATTCTCGCAAAAGCACCGCAAGTTTTTATACCCCAGATTCTATTACCAAATTTCTTGTGCGTTCTGCTTTGAAAGACAAGCTAAATCCTAGCAATATCTTGCATTTTAAGATTTTGGATAATGCCTGTGGAAGTGGGCATTTCCTAGTAGAAGCCCTAAACCAAATCACACAAATCGTTCAAGAGGATTTTGATTCTTTCCCTGAACTCAAAAATTTGTATGAGGAAGAAAAACAAGCAGTGCAAAATAATATTTGTGTCTTTATTCAAGGCTATAAGGCAGATGAAAGCGATATTCTAAAACGGCTTTTACTCAAAAGAGTGATTTTTGGCGTTGATTTAAACCCCTTTAGCATAGAGCTAACAAAGCTTTCACTTTGGATTGATAGCTTTATCTTTGGCACACCTCTAAGCTTCCTAGAGCATCATATCAAATGTGGCAATGCGTTGATTGGCACAAGCATAAATCATTTTAAAAGTTATTATGATACCCTACAACAAAAAAAGAGCAAAAAAGAAGGAGCGAGCCTTTTCATTGACGCTTTTTTAAATGAGTTTAATGCTTTAAGCCTTGTGTTTGACAAACTAGATTCCATAAAAGATAATACAGAACAAGACATTAAAGAATCAAAGCATATTTATCAAAATGAGATTAGCCCCATTTTAGATAAACTCAATCTTTTTTTGAATCTATACAATGCAAAAAGCTTTATGAGTAGCAACGAATTAAAAGAATCTGAAAAACTAGAACATAGCAACATAGAGTATTTAACAAACAAAGATGAAAAAGAATGGCAGGAACTGCGTAGCATTATAGAATCCTATGCTAAAAAATATCGCTTTTTCAATTATGAAATCGAGTTTCCAGAATTAGTCAAAGAGGATAAATTTTTGGGCTTTGATGTGATTGTGGGCAATCCACCTTGGGATAAGACCAAATTTAGTGATAGTGACTTTTTCCCTCAATATCAAAGTGATTATCGCACCCTTAGTAAATCCAAGAAAAAAGAAGTGTGTGAAAACCTCCTTAGCAAACCTTATATCAAACAGGAATATGAGAAACAAAAAGCCTTCATTGATTCTAATAACAACTATTACAAAATACATTATCCTCTAAATAGGGGCAGTGGTGATGGGAATCTCTTTAGATTTTTTGTTGAGAAAAATCTAAGCCTACTTGCTCAAGGAGGCTCACTTAATTATGTTTTGCCCAGTGCATTAATGCTAGAGGAAGGCAGTGTGGCTTTGCGTCAAGAAATCCTAGAAAACAAGACTTTGGAATATTTCTATAGTTTTGAAAATAGAGAGGGGATTTTCACCGATGTAGATTTACGCTATAAATTTGCCCTAATGCAAGTGAAAAATATCAAATCCAGCACAGACCACACCATCAAAACAATGTTTTATCAAACACAAATTGATGCCATCTATGATAATCACAACACAATCGCCACCACTTTTGCAGAAATCAAAGCCCTAAGCCCCTCCCAACTTGCATTCCAAGAAGTGCGCTCCAAAGCTGATTTGGAGATTCTCAAAAAATGCTATGCAGCTTTCAAGCCCCTTTCTTTAGAATGGCTTGATTTTAGAAATGAACTTCATATGACAGCAGATAAAGATTTATTTATAGAATCCTATCAAGAAGGATTATTGCCACTTTATGAGGGCAAGATGATTCATCAAAACAATGCAGAATTTGGAGAGGCACAATATTTTTTGGATTCTAAGGCATTTGATAAGAGGCTAAGAAGCAAGGAGATTTATAGGCTAAAACAGGATTTAAGATTAAATAACAAAGAATACACAAGACTTTTGGATTCTATTGCACAGGGCAAATCCATCACAGAATTAGAGGATTCTATCATCAAATATGATAGGAGTTTTTATCGCTTAGGCTTTAGGGGAATTGCAAGGGACACTGATGAACGCACGGGAATTTTTAGCCTTTTGCCCAAAGATTGTGGTTTTGGGCATAGTATGTTTGCAAGTAGTGTCAAAAAATACATTGTAGATTCACAAGGACATATCACCCACAAGACTACAAGCCATCTTAGACTCCTCTTTGCCTTAGGGATTTTTAATGCCTTGGTGGTGGATTTTATCCTTAGGGGTATGGTGCAAATCAATGTGAGTAAAACTTACTTAGAGCGACTCCCAATCCCTCAACCCAGTGATGAGGAAATCTTGCAATCTAGTCTTTATCAAAACATTGCTTTTGATGCTCTAAAACTCCAACTTTTTAATGACAAAAAGAAGCATTTCACAAGCCTCAAAGAAGAGTTTCATAACATAGATATGCCAAGCACACAAAAAGCCTACGACACAATCAAAGCACAACTAGATATCACCATAGCAACAGAGATCTACAAACTCACCAAAGAAGAATTCTACCACTTGCTTGAATCTTTCCAAGTTTTGCAAAACAAACAACCTAGCTACATCGCCTTGCTTAAGAGTCTTTGGGATAAATGATGATTTGGTGAAAGGGAGAATGAATGGCAGATAATACATATATCACAAGTATTGAGGCAAATCAAGATTACAAGAATATTACACCATTGTTTAAATGGGAAGATATTCCAAAATTTGCAGTGATTACAGGGGAAAATGGAAGTGGAAAGAGTGCATTGCTTAATGGAATCAGAGAGGGGAGATTTATTCTCAATGAACATCAAAGAATTAATGCGATAATAGAATACTATGATAAATTTGAATTAGGGGGTGCGGGATATAGTGATGAGTTTGCTAGAAGAGCAGAAGAACACAAAAATATATTGCGTCAAAAGTTTATAATAGAGACAGATTTGAGTAATCCAAAGAGTATGTTTAATTTCGCAAAAACAGAAAGTGCAAATCATTTGTATCTCCAAGAAGTATCCCAAAGCTTAACATTTGAAGATTTTATCAATAGAAATTTTGATTCTTTTTCCAAAGAAGCACAAGGGTTTTGCAATTCTTACAGGCAATCTCTTGATTTATCTCAATACAAAAAGCATTTTGAGCGTAATGGAATGAGTGAGGAGAAATTTTATCTTAGTAATCAAAAAGAGATTGAGAAATGGCTAGATGAACTTCAGGATATTGATTTTGAATCACAACGAACTATTTTTAATGAAACAGCTTTGCTTTCATTTTTTGGCAATTATTATATTAAAAAAACTAGATTAAGAGATAGGCTTGATAATGAGATAAAAGATGTGGATCAAATCAAAGCAAAAATCAAAGAGGAATTAGGAGAAAATCCTCTCGATCAAGTGAATAAATTGCTTAAAAAAGCTTATTCCAAATACACTCTTGTGCTAGAACCTAATGAAAATAACCAACCAAAACTTATTTGTCAAAATCAAGAAGGCATTTCTGTTCCTCTTAGCGAACTCTCCACAGGAGAGCAAATCATCACCTCTTTGTTTATGTGGAGATATGAGAAAAGTCCATTAGATTCAATGATTTTCTTGTTTGATGAGCCTGATGCACATCTCAATCCCAAAATGGCAAAAATGCTCATTGAGATTCTAAAAGATGTGATTGTCAAAGAGTTTGATTGCCAAGTGATTATGACAACGCATTCTCTCTCAAGTGTCGCTTATTGTGAAGATGAAGATTTGTTTTATATGGAAGATGGAGAAATTGAGAAAACAACAAAAATAGAGAGTATGGAAAGGCTTTCTAGTGGTGTTTTGATTGAAGAAATTAGAGCTAATATTGAATTGTTAATTGAATCAAGTTTGATTTTGTTTGTTGAGGGCGAGACAGATAAAAAACACTTGGAGCGGTATATTGAAATTGATAGACAACAAAAAGGTGAGCATATTCCACAATCATTTCGAATCTTTAATTGTAGAAGTGCTTCAAAAATGGAGTATTATGCAGATATGATTGATAAATTAAAACCGCAATTAAAAGAAAAATGCTTGTTTCTTTGTGATGATGATAACGAGGGAAAATCAGCTCAATCAAAAGTTGAAAAGTTTGGGATTAAAACAATGTTAGTTTCTCAAGGACAAAATTCATCAGGAGATTTTACAATCGAGAATTGTTATGAGCAATATATCCAAAATCAAGAATCACAATACAATTTTTCTGATACACCACAATGGAAACTTAAAAAGAAAAAACAATTTGCTAGGCGTAGGTTTAAAGAACACGAGCTTATGGGTATTAAGATTCTTGTTAATGAAATCAAAAAGCAATTTGGCATATCAGCCCAACCCACACAGCAAAATCAACAAAATCAAGAGCAATGCCAAAATCTACAAGAGCGTATCTCAAGCGTTGTGATAAAAATGCCAAAAGATTGATTTTTAAGGAGTATCAAAATGCAAAATGACATCATTCTCTACACTACGCAAGATGAAAAGGTAAAAGTCGAGCTGTATGCACTAGGAGAGAGTGTGTATCTTAGTCAAGATTCTATTGCCAAACTTTTTGACACCTCCAAACAAAACATCTCTTTGCACATCAAAAATATCTTTGAAGATATGGAATTAAGGGAAGAATCAGTTGTCAAGGAATACTTGACAACTGCCACAGATGGCAAGCAATATAAGGTTAAATTCTACTCTTTGGAAATGATTTTAGCCATAGGTTTTAGGGTTAGAAGCAAAAGGGGCGTGCAGTTCCGCAAATGGGCTAATGAAAATCTGCAAAGTTATTTGCAAAAAGGCTTCTTGATTGATAGCAATAGACTCAAAAATCCAAATGGACGCACAGATTATTTTGATGAGCTTTTAGAACAGATTAGAGATATTAGAGCGAGTGAAAAAAGGTTTTATCAAAAGGTGCGTGATTTGTTTGCCTTGAGCGTGGATTATGATTCGACAGATAAGGCGACACAAATGTTTTTTGCACAAACCCAAAATAAGCTTTTGTATGCCATTACTCATCAAACTGCTAGTGAGATTATCTATCAAAGAGCAAATGCCGATGCACTCAATATGGGGCTTACAAGCTGGAAAGGCAAGGTGGTGAGAAAGGGCGATATTTTGATTGCCAAAAACTATCTCAAAGAAGAGGAGCTTGATAGCCTCAATCGCTTGGTAAATGTGTTTTTGGAATCTGCTGAACTTAGAGTAAAAGATAACAAAACGCTTAGTATGGACTTTTGGAGAGAAAATGTGGATTTGCTCATTAAATTTCAAGGCAAAGAGCTTTTAAAGGGCAATGGGAGTATCTCTCAAGAAGCAATGGAGAGTTTTGCTTATGAACAATATGCACGCTTTGATTTTAAACGCAAAGAGCAGAGAAAAGCCCTAGCCAATCAACAAGATGAAGATGAAATTGATACAATTTACAAAGAATTACAAGCGAAATCAAGGCACTAAGTGTCTTAAAAAAGCCAAATTCTACTCTTTGGAAATGATTTTAGGGTTTTAGGATTAGAAGCAAAAGGGGTGGGGCAATCCTCAAATGACAAAATCTCCCTAAGTTGCAAAATCGCTACACAAAAGGCAAGATGACTCCCCTGTCTTTGGATTTTCGATTGGCTTGTAGTAATATAAAAGCCAAATCCAAGCAAAAGGAGTGAAAATGAGAAAAGTATTGAGCTTGTTGGTGGCTTCATTGGCTTTTTGTGCAGTTGCTCAGGCGAAATGGTTTGTTGGTATCGAGGCGGGATATGCCGTGCAGTCTGACTATGGGTTGAGTGATAGCAATATCAAGATGGCACTTCCTTGGATTGATGCGACTCCCGAAGCGATACGCAATGGGACGCGTGGCTATAGCCTTGGTGCAAGTTTGGGGTATGAGGGGTTTTATTGGAAGTATGTTGGGACACGCAATGGGCTTGGTGTTGGCTACACTTCTATCTACTCTCAAGGGTTTGCAGAACACGCAGAATCTTTTCAGGCAGAATCTTTTAGTGATTTGATGGTCAATTTCTTTCACAATGGAAGTTCTAGTGTGGGTGTTTTTGTCGGAGTGGGCGTGGTTTATAATTATGTTTTGTCTAGATTTGAAGATTCTGAAGATGTGACTCATGTTTTGGATGTGGGTTGGCGTATGGGGGTTAGCACGATGCTTGACAATCACCACAGAGTTGATCTGATAGCAAAACTCCCTAGTGCTTCTATCGGTTTAGATTCAGGTTTTGATAGACTAGATTCTTTTGCACGCACAAGTTTTGTGGTGGGTTATCGGTATATTTTTTGATGATAAAAGAATCTGAGCATATATAGAAATGAATGGGGATTGGGAGCGATCCCCCTTGCCTATTGATACAGCACCACACATCGCCAAGCGTTCAAGCTTTGGCAATGGTTTGACACAAGCACATCTCATCAAGCAAAACGCATATTGCTCCAAAGATAGTAAAATACAATCTTTGAAACTATCCACATTTGACGCGACTAGGAAATTTTATGGAAAAACAAGACATCGAGATTAGCAAAAAAATCTTAAGAATCACAGGGCAAACAAATGCACAATTTGATCTCATCAAAGAGGGGGATAGGATACTTTTGGGGCTAAGTGGGGGGAAGGATTCTATACTTCTAGCGACACTTTTGGCAAGATTGAAAAAATACGCACCTTTTAATTTTGAATTCAAGGCATTAACCGTTGATTATGGGAGGGGAGGGGAGTATGATTATATCTTTGAATATTGTGAGCAAAACAATATTCCCTATGAGCTCTATCGCACTGATATTTACAAAATCTTAGAGGAGAATCGTCGTGAGGGGACGATTTATTGTAGTTTTTGCTCCAGAATGCGTAGGGGTGCTTTGTATTCCAAGGCACTTGAGGGCAATTACAACAAAATCGCCCTTGCACATCATCTCGATGATGCAGCTGAAAGCTTTATGATGAATCTTAGCTATAACGGTGCTTTGCGTTCTATGCCCCCGATTTATCAAGCAGAGAATGGATTGTGGGTAATCCGCCCTTTGATTTTTGTAAGAGAGGCACAAATCATAGACTTCATTGCTAAAAACAATATCTACATCGCACCAGATTGCAACTGCCCTATTAATTGGCAAAAAGATGACAAAAAGCCATTTGCAAGAGAAAAAACCAAACAAATGCTCAAAGAATTAGAAAAATTCAATCCTAATTTTTTCACCTCTTTGAAAGTGGCATTGGGGAATGTCCATACAAAAAGCCTCTTTGATCCGAAATTTTTAGACCAACAGGACTGAAGGGTGGCAGTTTGCCACCGATGAGCAATCGCTCCAAACCACGCAAACAGCGTGATTCTACCGATATGAGCTTGACAAAAAAAAAAAAAATAAAATAATATAATTCAACAAAATATCAAAATAGGAGAAGTGTTATGGAATTTAGCAAACAACAGCGAGAGATTTTTCAAGGGTGCCTTAAAGAGTTTGTTAGGCAAGTGGATCAGTGTGTTGGAAAATATGAAAGTAAAGTAACAAAAGCAATTCAAAAAGCAGAAGAGGCAATAAAGGAAAAATCAGATAAGGTTTTGAGAGATTTAAATTATATTTGTCACCCACGTTTTGGAAGTGGAAATTTAAGTAAAAATCCCTCTATCTCTTTTTATCGTCAAGATTTGTTTGGAGCAACAAAAGTCAATGGCGAAAAGCCATCTTTGCAAATGGGTGTATATATTTGGTTTGGCTATTTGCACAAAGAAGGCACTTACTGCCTCAAATTTGCTTTTCCTGAAGCAGACATCAACAACTCTCGTTGCAAAGCCGTGAATCAAATGGAACAAGAAGGTATCTTGGAGGAATCAGGGGGCTATATCTTTAAGTGGGAAGAACTTAAATTAGATGAAATTACAGATAGATTTTTAGAACTTGCAGATTACTTC
Source organism: Helicobacter enhydrae (assembly GCF_001693335.1). Taxonomy (NCBI): domain Bacteria; kingdom Pseudomonadati; phylum Campylobacterota; class Epsilonproteobacteria; order Campylobacterales; family Helicobacteraceae; genus Helicobacter; species Helicobacter enhydrae. The sequence goes on from NZ_CP016503.1 coordinate 790,993, forward strand.
AACAAATTTTTGGCAGAGGGTTTTGAAGCAGAATTTCTATCAAACGAAGAGGCAAAGAAACAAATCCTAGATTTTAGAAAAAAATGGAGCAAAGAAAGAATAGAGAAAATGGGGTGGGAAGACTACAATAATAAAAATGGAACATCATTTTTTGCCGAACTTGAAAACCTAAAAGGAATTCAAGCACAAACAAAACAAAGCAGTGCAATTGATCCAAATGGAGATTCAGACAAGAATAAAGAAAAGTTTGAAAAGATTAAAAAATGCCTCTTACAAATCATTGATAAGGGTGCTACAGATGACAAAGAGATTGAAATGCCTGATGAGTTGGGGTCAAATCCTAATACAAAAAACTATTTTCCTTGGAAAATAGCATTCATCTATCAAAATTTTGATTCACCATCTGTCTGTCCGTTTTTCACCAAAAACTATTTAGAAGACATTGCGAGAAAAATGAATGTGCAGGGTTCAGATTGCAAGGACCTGCACCGCAATATCATTACACAAGCAAATCTTGAAAATCTTGATGATTTGCTCTCCTTTTATCAAGACAACAAAGACATTCAAAATAAGGAGGAAAAAACAAAAAACACGCAAAATAAGGAACAAGCAATGAAACAACCTCTCAATCAAATCCTCTATGGACCTCCGGGAACAGGCAAAACCTATCACACAATCAATAGGGCATTAAAGATTTTGGGCGTAAAAACAAGCTCTAGAGAAGAGGCAAAAGAGGAGTTTGATAAGTATTGTGAGAATGGGCAAATCGAGTTTGTGACATTCCACCAAAGCTATGGTTATGAGGAATTTGTCGAGGGGATTAAGCCTAAGCTTATAGAGGCAGTTTCTAATTCTATAGAATCTAATGCTATGGAATATGAAATCAAGAATGGAATTTTCAAAGAGATATGCAAGAGGGCATTAGAAAATTATCAAGATTCTTTTGTTCTTATCATTGATGAAATCAATCGTGGAAATATTAGCAAGATTTTTGGAGAGCTTATTACCCTCATTGAGCCAAGCAAACGCATAGGTGAAAGCGAGGCTTTGAGAGTGCAGTTGCCCTATAGTCAAGAATCTTTTGGTGTGCCAAGCAATCTTTATATCATCGGAACGATGAATACAGCAGATCGTAGCATCACCACACTAGATACTGCATTACGCAGACGCTTTGAGTTTGTAGAGATGATGCCTCAACCTGATAAATTAAAAGATATTAAGATTAATGATGACAAAGGAAATGATACAGGAATCAAGCTAGATGAAATGCTTACAAAGATGAATCAACGCATAGAATTTTTGCTTGATCGTGAAAAAACAATCGGACATACATTTTTGCTTGAAGTAAAAACTCTCAATGAGCTTAAAAATGTGTTTCAAAACAAAATTATTCCTTTGCTTCAAGAGTATTTTTATAATGATTATGCTTTTATTTACGCCGTGCTAAATGGTAATAAAATGATTGAAAAAGTCAAGGATGAAGAGCGTTTAAAAATTATAAATTGCAACGGCTTTCAAAATCTTGAAATTAATATTGAAGACAAAGCCATTTATAGCATTGCCTCATTTGAAAAGCCACTTTGGAATGATTCTCAAAATTATATTAATATCTACAACACTCAAAAAACCGATGAAACCTCTAATCTACCCGATCATTGAGTATCAATCCTTTGGGGTTGATGACATCGCAAAAAAATTGCAAAGTGACAAAGATAGAGCAAGGCGTTTTTTTGAATCACTAGGGGACTTTGCCAAAGGCAAAGGCAATGGAAAATTTTTGAGATTTGATGGTGTAAGCAGACTCAAAGCCCAAAATCATGTAGGAGTGATTCAAACTCGCTATGGCACACTAGAGATTTTGCCTAAATGCTTTGATCAGGACACACAAGAGGGTTTGCCCAAATACACAAAGGAGGCATTGCAAAAAAGCTATAAAGTTGAGAATTTTGTAACTCAAAACTTTGAAACATCTCAAGATAACAATCAATCTGCAAAAGCACTTCTTATCACCTTTCTTAAAACCTTGAAAGATTTGCCTTTCAAACTATCACAAACTGCTTCTTTGGATACGAGCAAAATACCCCTTTTGGATATTTTTATTCAAAACTTTTGCAGAGAGTTTGCAATCCTCTATCAAAAAGGAATCCGTCACGATTATGTGAGCATACAGGAGAATTTCACCTACCTCAAAGGCAAATTGCTTTTCAAAGAACAGATGAGTCAAAATCTCATTCACAAAGAGCGTTTTTTCATAGAAACTGATGCATATCTTGCAGATATTGCACAAAATAGGATTATCAAATCTACGCTTTTATTTCTCAAAACTAGAGCCACTTCTGCTAGGACACGCTTTGAAGTCCAAAAATCCCTTGAGCTTTTTGAGAATATCCCTCCTAGTCAAAATATAGACAAAGATTTTGAGCAATGCAAGGGCTTGAGGCATTTCTCCTATTATGAAAAAATTCTAGCGTGGTGCAAAGTCTTTTTGTATAAGAAGTCTTTCACTTCCTCTAGTGGCAAAGAGCAAAATTTCGCCTTGCTTTTTTCAATGGAAAAACTTTTTGAATCCTATGTGGCTACGATGCTTACAAAAAACAATCCTAATCTTTTTATCAAGCTTCAAACACAAAGTCAATTTCTTATCAAAAATAACAATGAGCCACTTTTCGCACTTAAGCCTGATATGTTGGTAAAGGACAAAGGGGAGATAAAAATCCTTGATACCAAGTGGAAGATTTTGGATGGCTCAAGTGATGAGAGAAAATGTGGAGTCTCTCAAGCTGATTTGTATCAAATGTGGGCTTATGCCTGCTCTTACCAAGCCAAAGAAGTTTGGATTATCTATCCTTTGTGTGAAAAAACAAAAGCAATCCAAAAGCAAGAGAGAGAATGGTGTTTTGAAGCAAGTCGCTATTTGAGTTTTTGCACTCAAGAAAACAAAGACACTCAAAGTGTGCAGGTTAAGATTCTCTTTGCCCCTTTAGGAACTTAAAAGAATCAATGCTCAAATGTTTGTAGAATAATTAAAATGCAATGAGGCGATGATGGATATTGAAAAATTTCTTGTTCTTATTAAAAATGAGGATAAAACAACAGAAATCAAGAGTATCAATCTTATTGATGATAAATTTGAAGTGTGTTTTTTAAATTCCCCCAAATCCTATTATTATAAAGAATCTAGCATTGTCTTTCTTGCAAACCCAAAGACACTTGATAGAGAAAATTTTGATTTTTTCAATGTCAAGAAAATTCTACGCTTTGATAACTATTGCAAGGTGTTTTTCTTTGATGGAGAGATTCGATTGATTTGCTATAAAGATATGCCAGTCAAAAAGGACAATGCAAATAGCTCATATTTTGAGTATCTCCAAGAAATTGCAGGCATTGTGGGTATAAAGCCTGAAAAACCTGATGAACCTTCTAACACTGACGATCAAAAGCCCACTATGCTTCAAGACTTCTATAGCAAAATCAAAGATATGTCAAAAAAGTGTGCCTTTTATCCTTATCTTAATAGATTGCCCATCCAAAGCAGAGAAATAGCTTTAACTCTCTCTCCATTTGGACTTAATATTTCTCAATTTTTTGCTATCCAAAATGCGATGAAATCTCAAATTAGCGTGATTGAGGGACCTCCTGGAACTGGTAAAACCCAAAGTATCCTCAATATCATTGCCAATATTCTCTATGAAGGTAAAAATGTCGCTGTGCTTTCTAACAATAATAGTGCTACAAGAAATGTGTTTGAAAAATTAGAGCAGGAGGGGCTGGAGTATTTATGTGCAAATCTTGGCAAAAAAGAAAATGTTGAGAGTTTTATTGAGATGCAAGATAAAAGCACACCATATATTTTAAATGATATACAGAGGCTTGGCAAGGCACAAAGGGATAAAGAACATCAAAAACTTCAAGATCTTAATATTAAAGTGCAAGAAATCTTTCATCTCCAAGAGCATATTGCACTCCAAAAAAATCTACTCTATGAGCTTGAACTTGAGTTTAAATATTTCAAAAATCAAATGCCCCTCCCACCCCTCTATGTTACAAAATTACAAAAACATTCCAAGAAACTTCTCCTCTCCAAAATTGCATTACAAGAATGCAAATATAGATTCTTGAGATTTTTGCTTGTGTGCAAATTATGCTTTATTGGGCGTATAGGAAATTGGGCATTTTACAAGCAATCACCAGAGGAAATAACCAGAGCTTTTGAATATGCCTATTATAAGCAAAAAATCAGAGAGATAGAAGAGGATTTAAGCAGGAATGCTGATAAACTCAAAAAGCTTCAAAAGCAAGATATTCTCAAAAAACTCACCTCTATCTCCAAAACACTCTTATTTTCTTATCTCAAAAATAACTACCAAAAACCCCCAAGTTTTGATGAAAAACAGATTTATAGCAAACCACAAGAATTTTGCAAAAACTATCCTATTATTTTTAGCACCACACATTCTATTAGGCGTTGTTTTGACTTTAGGGAGTTTTTATTAGATTATATTATTGTTGATGAATCCTCCCAAGTGGATTTGGTGACAGGTTCTCTAGCATTGCTGTGTGCTAAAAATATCGTGGTTGTAGGGGATAGCAAGCAATTGCCCAATGTCATCACTAGCCAAGATTGCGACAAAATTAAAGCCATTGAGAAAAACTACACACTCCCACAAAATTTCCATTATCTTTCTCATTCTTTTTTAAGCTCTATCATTGCATCATTTACCAATCTCCCCAAAACATTACTTAAGGAGCATTATCGTTGCCATCCTAAAATCATTAATTTCTGCAATAAAAGATTCTATGGTAATGAACTTGTTATTCTTAGTGATGAAAGAGAAGATGAACCAGCTTTAGAAGTTATTTATACAGAGAGGGGTAATCACGCTAGAGGAATGCACAATCAAAGAGAAGCCGATGTTGTTTGCAATGAAGTATTGCCCAAACTAAAATACCCACCTAATGATATAGGCATTATTGCACCCTATAGAGAGCAGGTTGCTTGTATTAATGAGTGTATCAAAAAATATGCTTCTTTAGAGATTCAAGTCGATACCGTTCATAGTTATCAAGGCAGAGAAAAAGAAGTAATTATTCTCACAACAACAGCCAATGAAAATAATCCCTTCATTGATGATCCCAAACTCCTCAATGTCGCAATCACAAGAGCAAAGAAAAGATTTATTCTTATCACTTCCAAAACATTCACACAGACACAAAGCAATGTTAGTGATTTTGTGAGATATATCACCTATCATAAGGGAGAAATTAAAACAAGCAATATCAAATCCATCTTTGATCTTTTGTATAAAGCCAATGCAAAAGCAAGAGAGGATTATCTCAAAGGCAGGAAAAGAATTTCGGCATTTGATTCTGAAAATCTTGTTTATATTGTGATTCAAAGGGTATTAGAGAATCACTATAAAGGAATGCTTGATATTGTCTCTTATGTCCCACTTGCCAACCTCATTACCCCTCATCACACCGATGAAGAAGAGAGGCGATTCATTCAGCACGGGAGTCATTTTGATTTTGTTATCTATCATATTATGGATAAATCTCTTGTGCTTGCCATTGAGGTAGATGGCTATGCATTCCACACACAAGAAAAACAAAAAAGACGCGATGGGCTCAAAAATAAGATTTGCCAGCAATATCACATCCCCCTTTTGCGTTTAAACACCACAGAAAGCCAAGAGGAAGAGCGTATCAAGAAGGCATTAGAAAATGTGCTAAATTTTAAGACCCAAGATAACTTAAAACTTTATTAGGAACTTTGAGTCAGTCTGATAATATATTTCGTTCTTTCAATTTATATTGAAGCTTCAAAAATCTCAAAAGTGGAATTTCTGTCAATTACACTCAATAAAATATTCAAACAAATTAAAATGCCTAAAAGAATGTGAGTTTGGATATAACACCAAAATCAATCAAGAGAATCTTTGCAAAAATCTATTGAAACAGGATCAACAAAATCCTCTGAAGCGATCTTGAGTCTTTCTTTATAAATCAACATTTATAAAGGTATTTAAACCTTCATTTTGCAATCCCTAGCCACCGAAAACAAAACATCTCCCACAAACTCCCATCTCAATCAACCCAATTTGGCATTTCGATCAGAATCTTCTCGCACTTCTTGATGTGATTAGTGTAAAATTTGAAGTATTTTTATTCAAGGCTTTTTACTAATGTTTGGAATGGGATTTTTTGAGATTTTTGTGGTGGTTGTGATTGCGATTATTTTTTTGGGACCAGAGAAACTTCCCGGTGCGATGATTGATTTGGCGAAATTTTTTAGAGCAGTCAAAAAAACAATGGATGATGCAAAATCTAGTATTGATCAAGAGCTAAATATCGCCGAACTCAAAAAAGAAGCCTTGCAATACAAAGAATCCATCGCCAAAAACCTCGATGAGATCAACGCCGATACAAGATTTGACACCTTTGACTCACCTCTAGATGTGTCTCAAGATACCAAGCCCCCTCTCCCAAAAGAGCCAAACACACCAAGCTCACAAAGCAACCAAACACATACCACTCCACATCAGCCTGAAGAAATTGGCTACAAAAAGGATCCTACAAATGTTTGAAAATCTCAAACCCCATATTCAAGATTTACGCAAACGCTTAGTCATCTCATCGCTGACTTTGATTGTCGTTTTTGTCTTGTGTTTTTCATTTTGGGAATATCTTTTTGCACTGATCAAAGTGCCTCTAGATCAAGCGTTTGCCTCAAGTGTCAAAGGCAAACTTGTGCAACTCTCTCCTGCTGAGGGAGTATTTACAGCGATGAAAGTCAGTTTTTTTGCCTCTCTTGTGATCTCAATGCCTGTGATTTTTTGGCAGATGTGGCTTTTTGTCGCCCCCGGATTATACAAGCACGAAAAAATGGTCGTTTTGCCATTTGTGTTTTTTGCAAGTATTATGTTTGCCATTGGTGCGAGTTTCGCCTATTTTGTCGTGTTTCCTTTTGTGATTAAATATATTTTGATGTTTGGAAATACGCAATTTGATTCTAATATCAGCGTGGAGAGTTATGTGACTTTTTTTACGCGACTTATTCTTGGTTTTGGTATCGCCTTTGAGCTCCCTGTATTGAGCTATTTTTTGGCAAAAGTCGGGCTCATCACAGATCAAACCCTGATCGGATTTTTCAAATACGCTATTGTGATTATTTTCATCATCTCTGCGGTGATCACCCCTCCTGATGTCCTCTCACAATTCTTTATGGCGATCCCACTGATGGGGCTTTATGGGCTATCTATCTTGATTGCCAAATGCGTCAATCCCGCTTCCAAAGAAGAAGAATGATAGATTTGCAACTCTCAAGCTATGATTATCATCTACCACCAAACCTCATCGCCACTTTCCCTGCAATGCCAAGAGAAAGTGCGAAACTCCTTGTCTATGACAGACAAAAAGACACGATCACTCATAGCGATTTTTTCCATTTCTATGATTTTGTGCCAAGCGATACGCTCTTTGTCCTCAATGACACCAAAGTCATCAAAGCCAGAATGTATGGCAACAAAATCCACGCCGATCACACGCTCGGAGGGCAAGTAGAAGTTTTTTATCATCGTCACATTGCCCATCATCAATTCTTGGTTCAAATCAAAGGCAGAGTCAAAGTGGGGCAAACCATTTCTTTGTCTCCAAACCTCACATTGCAAGTGCAAGAATTGCTAGAAGATGGGTTTAGAATCGTAAGCTTTGAGCTAGATTCCCGCCCCATCTCTCCATCTGAGCTTCTTTGTGAAATAGAGAAAATCGGTCACATTCCTTTGCCACCCTACATCAAACGCCAAGATCGCCCACTAGACGCACAAGAGTATCAAAGTGTCTTTGCCAAAAACTTAGGCTCTGTGGCAGCACCCACAGCTTCATTGCATTTCAGTCAAATCGATCAGATTCTCCAACATTTCAAACACTGCTTTGTGACTCTTAATGTAGGAGCAGGAACATTTTTGAGTGTGCAAACTCCAGACATCCGAGATCATCAGATCCACACAGAAAGCTTCGCACTTAGCAATGAAAGCTATCGCAACATCACTCAAGCCTCCCATATTTTATGTATCGGCACCACGACTGCAAGAGTCGTAGAATATCTCCACCGCAACCCCCCCACGCACACCACGCAATCCCACATCTATGGAGAGTGCGATTTGTTTCTGCATCCACACAATCCCCCACAAAAAATCAATGCCTTGCTGACAAATTTCCATCTCCCCAAATCCACGCTGATTATGCTTGTAAGCTCACTTGTGGGACGCAAAAAATGTCTAGAAATCTATCAAGAAGCCATTCAAGCCCAATACAGATTCTATTCCTATGGCGATGGAATGCTGATCCTATGACTACAAAACTCCAACGATACAGCCAACTTCTGCTCCAATGGAATCAAGTCCATAATCTCACAGGGGCAAAAACCCCAGAAGAAGTGCGAGAAAACATCACAGACTGCCTCTATCCTCTAGAATTTATTGATGATTTCAAGACCGCATTAGACATTGGATCAGGTTGTGGTTTCCCTGCAATCCCTCTTGCAATCGCCAAACCCCAAAGCGTGTTTTATCTCACAGAGCCACGCCTCAAAAGGGCAAGTTTTCTCAAAATGCTCTGCATTGAGCTCAAGCTCTCCAATGTCCATATCTTTCATTCCACCCTCCAAAATGCTAAAATACCCCAACAAGTTGATCTCATCACCTCAAGAGCCGTTACTTCAACGCCACTTTTGATTGCGATGAGTGCGAAGCATCTTGAATCAAAAGGTGCGTTTTTGTTTTATAAAGGCAGTCAGCTCAAGCTTGAGGGTGAAGAAATCGCACCAAATGAGCTATTTGCTTCCAACACCCAGCGAATCTATTTCTATCGGAGGATACAATGCTAAAAACACTTATATTTTTGGGATTGCTCTTTGGTGTTGTGTGGTTTTGGTTTTTGAGGAAACCGCCACGCCCCACAACCCCCAATCAAGATGATGAAACAATGGTTGAATGCCACAAATGTCAGACTTTTATCTCTCAAAAAGAAGCGATTTTGTCCAACGGGCACTACTACTGCTCCAAAAATTGTTTGCTTGGAAACTAAATGCTCATCATCGGACATCAAGCAATCCCTTATCCTAAGTTTGTCAAAATCCACTCGATCCAAGACATCAATCACACTTTGGCAAATGAAATCGTATGGTTTTCTAGCACAGAAGATGAGGATTTCCACATCTCCACCTTTTGCCACACAAACCAAGTGTGTTATGCCTTCTATGCTTCAACACCAAGCGATCTTGTCATCTATGCCAATCTTGGAGCAAAATACATCATCACGCATTCTCTTTTTGAGCTTCAAGAAATTGCTAGAGATTATCTTTTGGATACTCAAATCCTCTTTGTCATCGATGATATGCAAGAGATTGCAGAAATGATTGCCAAACGCGTAGATGGCGTGATCCTAGCAAGTGTGCTTAAGGAGTGATCGCACTTCCGATACGCAAGAGGTTTGCACCATTGGCAATCGCGAGTTCATAATCCCCGCTCATCCCCATAGAGAGGATTGAAGCACTAGGCAAAGAATCAAAAATCTTTTGGGTGCATTCAAAACTTTTGGCAATCACGCTTTGATCTTGTGTATGTGCACCGATAGTCATCACCCCTTCCAAAATCAAATTGGGGCAATTCTCTTTGATCGCAAGATAGACTTCTTTTGCCTCTTGAGGATGCACCCCTGCTTTGCTCTCCTCTTGAGAGGAATTGATTTGCAGCAACACTCTTTGAGAGATCCCACTTCTTTGAAGTCTTTTTTGAAAAGCCTCTGCAAGTTTCAAGCTCTCGATAGAATGGATCAAACTTGGCTTCAAATCAATCAATGCGTTGATTTTGTTTTCTTGGATTCTGCCGATGAAGTGCCATTCCAAAGGATATGCCTCAAGCAATTGGTGTTTGGTTTTCAAATCCTGCACTTTGTTTTCTCCAAACGCGCGTTGCCCTTGAGAATAAAGCTCGATGATTTGTGAGGTTTCCCAATACTTGCTCACTGCGACAAGATTGATGATTTGGTGTGCATCGTATGCTAGACGCGCCTTCTCAATTTTGGCAATCACACTTTGCAAACCACTCATACTTATTCCTGTAACAAGCGATTGAAATCATTATATAGCCCCAAACTCATCAAAGCAAACAAAATCGCCCATCCCCCCAAAGTCAGATACAAAAAAACCTTTTCACTCGGAGGCTTCTTGCTCACAAGCTCATAAAGATTAAACACAATATGCCCACCATCCAATGCAGGGATTGGCAATAGATTCAAAACTCCCAAATTGATAGAAATCAATGCAAGCAAAGCCAAAAAACTCACAATGCCACTTGCACTCGCTTTGTCCATCACTTGCACAATCGACACCACACCCCCCACCTCACTTGTAGGCACCACACCCACAATCAGCTTTTTGATCCCCTCAAAAATCAACAAGCTATTATTCCAAGTCAAAACCAAACCATTATAAATCGCTTCTCCCACCCCATAATGTGCATAACCGATCTGATTTGAAGCTTTGATCCCTATGACATTCACCTCTTGCTCTTCGCCAAAGATATTACGCCTTTGCATTTGTGTAGGTATCACTTCAAAATCTAGCATTTTCCCATCTCTTTGCACCTGTATATGCAACGCTTTGGAAGCCAAAACACTCTCCACAAGATCATTCCAAGAACGCAAAGAATGCCCATTGATCGCTACGATCTTATCCCCACTCAAGATTCCTGCTTGCTCTGCAGGGAAACCCTGCTCCACCTCACCCACAATGGGCAAAAGCACCTGCCTCTCCCCATACCCCAATCCACAATAAATCAAAAATGCAAGCAAGATATTAAACAAAGGACCAGCAAGCAAGATACAAATCCTCTGCAAAGGAGTTTTGCTCGTGTAGCTATCTACATCTTGAGATTGCTCCAAAGGATTAGAATCATTTTGCCCCTTCATTTTCACATATCCACCTAGAGGGATGAGAGAGAGGGCGTATTCTGTATCTCCAATCGTTTTGCTCACTAGCTTTTTGCCAAAGCCAATGCTAAAAACCTCAACTTTTACCCCAAAAAAACGCGCAACGAGGAAATGTCCCAATTCGTGAAAAAAAATCAAAAATGACAACGCCAATAGTGCTGAAATCATCTCTAAAACTCTTTAAAATATTGACGCACATAGCTATAGCCAGAAACGATTGTTAGGACAACAGAAAGCCACAAAAAGAAATCATTCCACATTCCGGGCAAAATATTTGCGATCAAACACCCAATCGCCCAATATTGAGATACGGATTTGACTTTGCCCATCATATTAGCTGCAAGGCTGATTTTGGTATTTGCCATCACGGTGCGTAACCCTGTGATCAAAAACTCACGGCTAAAAATCAGAAAAACCGCCCAAGGATTCGCTAGATTGACCACAAGCAATGCGATAAAAGCCCCCAAAACTAGCATTTTGTCTGCCAATGGATCAAACACCTCTCCAAACCTTGATTGCAAACCATAACGCCTCGCAATAAAGCCATCAAAAAAATCTGTAACACTTGCAACAAAAAACACACTACAAGCCATAAAACGCGTAATGCCGCTTGATAAATCCATATACAAAATAATTGCCATCACCAAAAAAGCTAGGCAAATGCGAAAAATCGTCAAAGCATTAGGTATATTTCTCATTGCCACCCCATATTATTGAAATGTCGTGCCACCATCGATAATGATTGTCTGTCCTGTAAGCCACCCACTTTGTGAATCATCGCAGAGAAAATAACAAGCCCCTGCCAAATCCTGTGGCTGTCCCATACGACCAAGAGGAGATTGCTCCTCAACTTTGGCTTTGACTTCATCATAATCAGGGAATGCTTTGAGTGCGTCTGTGTCAATCGGTCCCCCACTCACTGCATTTACGCGAATCCCAAACTCGCCAAGCTCTGTAGCAGCATATTTCACCATAGTTTCCACTGCATTTTTGGAATTCCCATGTCCAGCATAGTTTGGCATATATACAAGATTACCTGTAGAACTCAATGATACTATCGCTCCACCACCTACTTCTTTCATCCTTTTGGCAGCTTCTTGAGCACCCACAACAAACGCAAGGACTGTGGCAGTATAGATATTATTCAATCCTCTAGGCTTAAGACGCATAAACGGAGCAAATCCCCCCACAACGCTACGCCCATAAATAATCGCATTGCTTACAAAAAAATCTACACGATCAAAATCTTTGTCAATCTCTTGAAACAATTCTGTATATTGCTCTGGCTCCAACACATTGAGGGGATAATATTTGGCTTTGATACCAAATTGCGATTGAAGATCTTGAGCGATTTTCTGTGCCTCCTCCTCATTTTTGTTGTATGTAAAAGCAACATTCACACCCTCTTGAGCAAAACGATACAAAATCGCTTTGCCTATCCCTCTTGTTGCTCCACTAATGACTAAAGTTTTTCCTTTCATTGTAACACCTCATATTTTTCTAGAATTTTCTCCAACTTACAGAGATTTTCTTTGGTTAATTTTACCAAAGGTAAGCGAAATTCCAAATCCTCTATCAATCCCGCCAAAAACATTGCCGTTTTCACCGGAACAGGATTGGTTTCACAAAACATTGCTTGATTGAGCGGATACAATGTGCTATTGATTTCTCGACTCTTTTGATACTCGCCACGCATCGCACAATGTGTAAGATCTGCAATCTTATCAGGCAACAAATTGCCTGTCACAGAAATCACGGCACTCCCCCCACTTGCCAAAATCGGATAATTGATGGCATCCTCCCCACTTGCGATCACACTTTTTGGGGCTTCTCTATGGATACCTACGACACGCTCAAGGCTTCCTGTCGCCTCTTTGATACCAAAAATATTTTCTATCTCCAAAAGTCGCAAGGCTGTTTCTATCTGGATATTGACCCCCGTGCGTCCGGGAACATTATAAAGCATCAATGGGATTTCCACACTTTGAGCCACTGCTTTGTAATGCTCAAACAAGCCTTCTTGCGTAGGCTTGTTGTAATAAGGCGTGACACACAAAATCCCATCGGCTCCGATTTTTTGTGCAAATTGAGCAAGTTCTATGGATTCTTGTGTGGAGTTGCTCCCTGCCCCTGCCAAAACTTTCATCTGAGTGCCTTTGCATGCATTCACTGCCACTTCAATACACTCCATATGCTCTTGATGTGACAATGTGGCGGATTCTCCAGTTGTGCCAACAGGCACACAAGCATCCATTCCATGGCGGACTTGTCTTTGGATCAATCTCTCATAAGTAGCATAATCCACTTTTCCATTTTTAAAAGGTGTTATCAATGCACTCATTGCTCCTGAGATCATATTATTTCCTCAAAATCGCACTTGTTTGATTGTGTAAGACAAAATATTTGTTTGCCACATCAATAATTTTTGCCATATCGATCTCTTGTAGTTTTTGCTCATAATTGAGCAATGGCTCCAAATCCCCTTTTGCCAAATATTCCCCAAACATTGAAGCCACGCTGGAGGCATCTTCCAAACTGCGGATAAAATCTGCACGCATATTGATTTTGGCTTTTTGGAGATCTTTTTGGGAGATCTTGCCATCTTTGAGTTGTTGCAATAAGTTTTGGACCTCATCTCTCAAAACCTCTGCTTTGACATCTGAATTTCCTGCAATAATGCTTAAAAACACCCCGCCATCACGCAATTGCATAGGATAGACATAAGCCTCTGATGCGACTTGCTTTTTATCCACAAGCTCTGCGTGCAAAAGAGAGCTTTTGCCACCACTCAAAAGATAGCTAATCACCTCAAGAGCCACCTGATCTTCGTGCTTGAAGTTTGGGATTTTGTAACCCAAGGCATAATATTGGATTTGGGAATCTTTGCTGATCTCGATATGCTTTGCCCCGTCCTGCTTGGGCTCAATCGTATAAACCTCTGGGATCTCTGCGTGATTTGGAATAGAAGCAAAATATTTCTGTGCCCCATCAAAGACTTCTTGTGGCTCAATATCTCCTGCTACCACAATAATGGCGTTTTGGGGTTGATAATAGGTTTTGTGGAATTCTTTGATGTCTTCAATTTTCCAATTTTTAATATCATCCATAAACCCAATGGGTGTCCAATGATAAGGGTGGTAAATATAAGCTGTATTGAAAAATCTAAAATACAAATAACCAATCGGAGAGTTATCTGTCCTCCAACGACGCTCCTCTGCCACGACATCTCGCTCAGGCTGGAACTCTGCGTCATTGAGGTTGAGATTTTGCATCAATTCTGCAAAAAGCTCCAAAGATTTATCCAAATTTCTAGCACTTGACTTGACAAAATAACGCGTATAATCAAAGCTTGTTGAGGCATTTGTCAAGCCTCCAAACTTCTTGACAATCTCATCAAACTCACCTGCTTTGAGATTTTCTGTGGATTTGAAATTGAGATGCTCAAGCATGTGAGCAATCCCGCTCTTCCCCATCACCTCATTGCGACTTCCGACTTTATAAAACACATTGGTTTCAATCACAGAACTGCCATTTTTGATAGGAATCACATAGACTTCCAAACCATTCTCTAATTTTTTGGAAAAATATTTGGGTAACACTGATGTCATTTGCAAAGGTTGCTCCTCTTGTGGTGTGATTGTTTGATGTTGATTCTGTGGTTTTTCTTGCGTAGTTTGGGGCTGCTGCAACTGACCCCCTGCCTGAGAAAAATCCGTGATAAACCCCTCTGCATACAAACTACATACAAAAACACTCGCTACAAATAATTTTTTCATCATAAATCCACTCCGACTGCTTCAGAAATATTGGAAAATCCATCTTTTTTTAATCGACGCAAGATCTCTTGATTGATCCTAGCACACACGCTAGGACCCTCAAAAATCAATGCAGAATAAACTTCAACCAAAGACGCCCCCATCTTGATCCTATCATAAGCCTCTTCACCATCAAAAATCCCACCTGAAGCAATCAAAGTGGTTTTGCCAAAAAACGCTTTTGCTAGTTCATAAAACACTTCGCGACTTTTGTTACGCAATGCTTTGCCACTCACGCCACCGCTTTCTTTGGGAGCTTTGAGCAAAGAATAGTCTTTGGTTGTGTTTGTTGCGACGATTCCACTCGCTCCACTTTTGATTGCTTGCTCAACGACTTTGAGAGAGTGAGTGATTTCATTGTCTGGGCAGATTTTGAGCAAAAGCGGTTTGTTTGTTTTTGCACACGCCATTGCAAACAATTCAGCCACAAAATCCTCATTTTGCAAATCACGCAGATTTGGAGTATTGGGCGAAGAGAGATTGAAAATGAAAAAATCCCCCACCTCTTGAAGCTTGTCCAAATTTTGCTCAAAATTGCTCAAGGCATCTTGAGCGTCTTTGTTTTTCCCTAGATTGACCCCAAGTGGCAACACAAAAGGACGGAGTGCTTTGAGGCGTTGCATCATCACTTCTGCACCATCATTATTGAATCCCATAGAGTTTTGCAAACTTTCTTCATCAGCAAAGCGAAAAATCCGTGGCTTTGGATTGCCCTCTTGTGCTTGAAGAGTCACGCTCCCCACTTCTGCAAACCCAAACCCCAAAGTAGAAAGCCCTTTGAGCATTGTGGCATTTTTGTCAAATCCTGCAGAAAGCCCCACAGGATTGGCAAATCGCAAACCCAACACCTCGCTACGCAAACTCTCATCAAAAAAACAACATTGACTTGCGACACAATCGCTAATCAACGGCAATGGCACGACATTTTTGAGCAAAAACTCGGCGATACGATGATCAAATTCGGGATCAAATCGGAATATGAAATTTTTCAAGAAACCATACATCACTCACTCCACGATTTTATTTTGCAATGCTACCATTTTTTGACATTGCCTAAGAAACAACTTATTTTCCCTGCATAGAACGCATTAGCTTTTCAAGCTCTTTTTGCGAACTATAATCTCCCCCAAGAATCTTGCTATACTCCCCATCCTCTCCAAGCTCATACGCCCCCACATTGTCTCGGCTCTGCATTTCCAAAAACTCCAAAAGCCGTTGATGAAACTCTGCATCCTCAATAGGCACAAGCAACTCCACACGCCTTTGGAGATTCCTTGTCATCATATCTGCACTAGAGAAAAAAACTCCGCTATGTTTGAAATAATAAATCCTTGCGTGTTCCAAAAACCTACCTATGATTGAAATCACGCGGATGTTTTCACTCACCCCCCTAAGCTTCGGACGCAAAGCACAAATCCCCCTCACAATCAAAGTGATTTTCACCCCACTACAAGAAGCTGCACAAAGAGCGTTGATGATGTCTTCATCGACTAGGGCATTCATTTTCAAAATCATCTCCCCTTTTTCCCCTTGCCTTTGTTCCTCTGCGATCAATCTCAACATCTCTTGTTTGATTTGCAAAGGTGCCATAAAGATTGTTTTGAGCCTAGTTTCATTAGCCAACCCTGCACACAAGGAATGAAAAAACTTCACCCCATCTTCCACTAGCTCCATTCTTGAGCTAAGCAAACTCACATCAGTATAGACTTTGGCACTCTTGATATTGTAATTGCCTGTACTAATATGGATATACCCACGCACCATATTTGCATCGCGTTTCAACACTAGAGCGATTTTGGAATGCACTTTTAGCCCTGTCGCCCCATACAGCACATGTGCCCCTGCCTCCTCCAAAGCCTTGACCCATTCCAAATTGTTTTCTTCATCAAACCTTGCTTTAAGCTCCACAAGCACATTGACTTGCTTATGCTCTGCTGCCCGTATCAATGCCTCAACAATCGGAGAATCTTTGCCTACGCGATAGAGTGTCATTTTGATAGAGAGAACATCAGGATCGCAACTTGCTTGTTCGATCAACTGCACCACAGGATCAAAACTCTCATAAGGGTGGAATAGCATCACATCTCTTTGATCCAACACCTCAAAAATATCGCAATCTTGCAAACTTTTGGGGAGAACGGGCTGGAAATGAGGAGAACGCAAATGCGGATATTGCACTTCTGTCACAATCTCCCACAATGCACCAAGATTCAAAGGCAAGTCATATTGGAAAATATCTTGATCTTGCAAGGGGATGTGGGTTTTCAAAAAATCGAGCAAAGCTTCATCTGTATATCTGCCCACTTGAAGCCTCACGATCTCACCATTTTTTCTTGCCTTGAGGCTCTCATTGAGCAACTCGATAAAATCATCTGCCTCTTCTTCTTGAATCTCTAGATCTGCATTACGCGTGATTCTAAAAGGACACCAGCTTTTGACATCATAGCCCTCAAAAATACTTCTAGAAAACTCTCCAACGATACTCTCACACAAGACAAACTGCCCCGCTCCCACCTCAACAAATCGCGGGAAAAATCTTGGGATTCTGATGAGGGCGAATTTGGACACTTGGGGATCTGTGATGTTTTGAAAACGCAACACAATCCCAAAGCTCAAATTGTTGAGATGTGGAAATGGATGGACAAAATCCACCACCAAAGGCACAATCACAGGATATAGGTTTGCATAAAAATATTCTTCTGCCCTTTTTTTCTGTTCTGCTCCAAGTTCTTGAAAAGAAAGGATATGCAACCCCTCATCTTTCAGAGCATCACGGATTTGAAAATAGCTTTTTTCCAAAGTCTTTTTCTGCTCTCTTAGCACTTGCTCGATTTTGAGCAATTGCTCTTTGGGGGTCATCAAATCAATCCCTATCTTACCAAACCCCTGATTGTAGAGCTTTTTGAGTCCTGCTACGCGAATCATATAGAACTCATCTAAGTTGATTCCATAGATTGCGATAAATTTCAAACGCTCAAGCAAAGGCTCGTTTGGGTTTTCACTCTCGTTTAAAACACGCTGATTGAATTTGAGCCAAGACAATTCTCGATTAAAAAATATTTCTTTCATTTAACAATGCCCTTTGTAAGACTACTTCATTTCCAAATGTTGCAAGGTGTATCAAACTCTCTAATCCAAGGATTATAGCAAACAAAAAAATGTGATAACATTTAAGAGTTATTCTTGATTTAAGAATCAATTTCAATCTATCGGAGTATAACGATGAAAAAACAATGGTTAGTAGCTCTCTTGATGAGTGGCTTTTTGGCAAGTGTGGCAAGTGCCATCAATCTCGGATTCTTTGTGATCTCTCCGGAGTTGGGAGGAAGTGTGGGATACAAAAAGGGTGATTTGATTGTAACTCAAAACGGACACAAGGCGTCGATTGCCGATAAAGATCATTTAGCCTATGGTGGCTACGCTCGTTTGTGGCTAGGGATCGGAGGCTTGATGATCGCCCCACAGGTGACTTATGAAGAACTACAGAATCGCTTCAATGATATAGAAGCAATCGACTATAAGGTAAAATTTGGCAACTTGCAATATGGTGGGGTGATTGGCTATCAAATCCCACTTATCAATCTCACTCCCTACATTGGAGCAAGTTATTCTCATTTCACACGCGGTTATGGTGGGGATTCAAGCCTCAAGGACACTTGGGCTGTGAATTTTGGTGCGAAGCTTGATGTGCCTTTGATCCCATTTCTCACCCTTGGCATCAATGGGAGTTGGCAAAAAACAGGCATTCACTTCCCTGGAGGCAATGATAACGGACACTCTCTTGATTTAGAACTTCTCACAACAAGCCTGACACTAGGTCTAGCGTTTTAAGCTCGGGGAGGCTCCTCCCCACCCCCACACACCAACCCCAAGGTCGATTATGCAAAACTTCATCCATTTGGCACAAAAACACAATCTTCTCGAAATCATTGATACCCCTCTTGATGTTGAGCTTGAAATCCCTCATCTCTCTTATATCGAAGTCAAGAAGCACAATCCCAAAGCTCTGCTTTTCACCCACCCTATTAGGAATCAACAAAAGCTCGACTATCCCGTGCTAACTAATATTTTTGGCTCTTTTGAACTTCTCTCTTTGATTCTCCAGAAAAATCCTCAAGACATCGCCCAACAAATCCAAAACCTGCTCAAGCTCAATCCCCCCAAAACCCTAATGCAAAAGCTCACAAAAGCACGGGAATTGTTTGCACTAAGACACGCCATCCCCAAAATCTACAAAGGCAAAGCAATGTGTCAAGAATCTAGGGAAACTTCGCTGTTCAACCTCCCTGTGCTTAAGACTTGGGAGCTTGATGGTGGGGCTTTTATCACGATGGGGCAAGTCTATACCCAAAGCCTCAATGGAGAGTTGAAAAATCTAGGCTTATATCGTTTGCAAGTCTATGATGATAAACATCTAGGTCTGCATTGGCAAATCCACAAAGATTCCAATCATTTTTTCCACGATTACAAAAAAGCCAACCAAAAAATGCCTGTGAGTATCGCATTGGGAGGTGATCCACTCTATACTTGGTGTGGTCAAGCCCCTATGCCTTATGGAGCCTTTGAACTTGCATTGTATGGATTGATCAGAGAAAAACATCCCCAACTTGTGCAATGCCTCACCAATCCACTTGCGGTGCCCTATGATGCAGATTTTGTGATTGAGGGTTGGGTTGATGTGAATGCACTTCAAGATGAAGGACCCTTTGGCGATCATACCGGCTATTACACGCCGATAGAACCTTATCCTGTGCTTGAAGTGAGTGCCATCACACGCAAAAATGCTCCCATATTTCCTGCCACGGTGGTGGGCAAACCCCCATTAGAAGACAAATATATGGGCTATCTCACAGAACGCGTATTTTTGCCCTTGCTTCAGACCACCACACACGGATTGGTGGATTATCATATGCCTGAAAATGGAGTGTTCCACAATCTCATTTTGGCTCAAATACGACCAGAATACCCCGCACATTCCAAGCAACTTATGCACGCTTTTTGGGGAATAGGACAGATGAGTTTTGTCAAACACGCAATCTTCCTCCCACACTCCTCCCCACCACTCACACACTACACAGCAATCACAGAATACATCCTCAATCGCTTCAACACTGATCATCTATTGATCACAGAGGGAGTGTGCGATGCCCTTGATCACTCCTCGCCTCATTATGCACAAGGGGGGAAACTAGGGCTTGAGGTTTTGGAAACAGAATACAAACGCACAGATTTGCAAATCCTTGATGATATGCAGTTGGAGCAAAAAATCTCCTCCCTCCTCCCTCAAACTCAACAAATCCACCAATATTTCACCCACACACACACGCCAATCTGTGTCATTGCTGTAGAGAAAAATCATCAACGCATTATGCTCCAATCACTCTATCCGATCTCTAATCATCTAGGCATTGTAGTCGCCGTTGATGCAGAGAAAAACGATATTTGCAATCCCTATATGCTTGTGTGGAGGGTGGCAAACAACATTGATGCCAAACGCGATGTATTGATTCATCAAGGAGTGCTATACATCGATGCGACAGACAAAGAAGAGTGCGATGGGCATTTGCGAGAGTGGCCCCAAGACACCAACTGCTCTCCCAAAGTGATTGAAAAATTACGCAAAATGGGGTTGCTAGAAGTTGATGAAGCGTTTTTGAAGAAGTTTGATATTTTGGGGCAACAAAATTTGGGCTGATTTTGGAAGATTTTAGTTTGTTTTAGGTTAGATTGTTTTATGCTTTCAGTTATTTTAATACAAGGATTTAATGATGCGAGATTTTAAGGTTTTTACTGGGACTGCCTACAAAGATTTTAGTCAAGAGGTTGCGAAGTTTTTGGATATTCCTTTGGCAAATGCAATGATTGGCAAATTTAGTGATGGAGAAATCAGCGTGCAAATCACAGAATCTGTGCGAGGCAAAGATATTTTCATCATTCAGCCCACTTGTGCTCCAACAAATGATAATCTAATGGAGCTTTTGGTGATGACTGATGCGTTTAGACGCAGTTCAGCACGCACAATCAATGCTATCATTCCTTATTTTGGCTATGCAAGACAAGATCGCAAAGCTGCTCCAAGAGTGCCAATCACTGCCAAACTTGTAGCCAATCTCCTAGAAACAGCAGGTGTCAATCGTATCGTAACAATGGATTTGCACGCAGGGCAGATTCAAGGATTTTTTGATATTCCTGTGGATAACCTCTATGGCTCCATCGTATTTCGCGACTATATCAAACAAAAAAACCTCCCCGCACCTGTCATCGCTTCACCAGACATTGGAGGAGTTGCCAGAGCGAGATATTTTGCCGATCAACTAGGGCTTGATCTTGTGATTGTGGATAAAAAGCGAGAACGGGCTAATATCAGCGAGGTGATGAACATCATCGGAGAAGTGGAAGGAAAAGATGTGATTTTGGTTGATGATATGATTGACACTGCTGGGACGATGTGCAAGGCAGGAGATGTGCTCAAAAAACGCGGTGCAAAAAGCGTAATGGCACTTGGAACACATGCGGTGCTAAGCGGAGGAGCGATCAAGAGAATCAATGAGAGTGCTTTGGATGAAGTGGTTCTCACAGACACAATCCCACTTCCTGCACAATCTTCAAAAATCAAGATTCTTAGCGTCACTCCATTGTTTGCAGAAGTGATTCGCAGAATCAACAATGATGAGAGCGTGAATTCCCTCTTTAGCTAGGGGATTTGGCATCACTAGATACAATGACATATTTAAGAAAAGGGTTGCAATGACTGATTTACAAACGCGTGTTCAAAGGATTACACAGATTTTGGATGACAAAAAGGCTGAAAATATTGAAGTGATTAGCTTGGAGGGCAAAGAATACATTACAGATGTAGTTGTGATTGCAACTGCACTTGTGGGCAAACATTCCTTTGCGTTGCTTGACACACTCAAAACCCAACTCAAGCCACTTGGTGAAACATTTTATGGGACAGAGGAAGAAAGTGAGGATTGGATTATTGCTGATTTGGGGGAGATTATGATCCACATTTTCACAGAAGAACATCGCAAGAAGTTCAATCTTGAAGAGTTTTTGAACTCTCTTATCCATTCCACCCCAAACACACATTAAGCAAAGAGGGGCGATCTCTATCTGATTACCTCATACAGCTCACACCCCTCTTCATCGCCAAGATCACAAGCCATGCCAAAGGATTCTTTGGCTTTTTCTAGATTCCGTCCGATACGCCTCTCTTTGATGTGCATATCACCCAAGTTTGTGCAACCAAGTGCGATACCGCCATCACAAGCTTTTGTAAAAAGCTCCAACGCCCTATCTTCATTTGGCTCAATCCATTGATCGCTATGATAGATCATTCCCAACGCATTACAACTCTCATAATCCCCCAAATCACAAGC
Organism: Helicobacter enhydrae; assembly: GCF_001693335.1. Taxonomy (NCBI): domain Bacteria; kingdom Pseudomonadati; phylum Campylobacterota; class Epsilonproteobacteria; order Campylobacterales; family Helicobacteraceae; genus Helicobacter; species Helicobacter enhydrae. The sequence continues at coordinate 813,179 of NZ_CP016503.1, forward strand.
CCTTTGATAAAACTTGACAACTTTGGAGAAATCCTGCGGCACACTCTCGCCATTAAAATACATCAAACCCAGATTGAAGCACCCCAACGCAGAATCAGCCTGACAGGCTTTTTGGTAGAAATCAAATGCTTTTTTGGGATCTTGTTTGAAATACTCCCCTGCCTCCTGCATCAAGCCCAAACGATTGCAACCATCCCCCTCGCCATCTTTACAAGCTTTTTGATAAAACTTCACAGCTTGTTTGAACAAATCAAGATGATAGTAAATATTCCCAAGCTTATAACACTGATCCCTGAAGCATTTGGATGGGGCACCAAAGCTTCTAGGAAACTTATCTAGCAATGTTTGGCACTCTGCACGATCAGATCCCATATTGCACTTCTGATAAGTCCTCTTCCACTCATTTTCACTCATCGCCCAAAGCCCACAAGAAACACCAAGCAACAAACACACAATCTGCAATACTCTCATAAACACTCCTAACCAGTCATTCAAATGGCTAAACATAATTTATGAAGTTTTACTCCTAGAACGCCAACTCTTTGTAAATACTCGCAATTTGCATATTTGCTTTTTGCAAATCATCGCCAAAAACCTCAAACTCGCATTGTTGCTGACGATACACGCAATCATAATATTTCTCTAGCAAAATCCAAGCCACCCTCTCAAGATCCCCACGATCATAAGCTTCTAGCACTTCAACAAAATATTTTTTGTGGATATAGGGTCTGATTTTGTGCATACTGCTTGTGAATTGTTCTGGCGTGATGGTGTGATACATTTTGACAATCCTCTCTACACGCTTTGGCATCGAAGTGCTCACTAGTATTTTTCTACCCCTATGCACAGCCTCAAAAAAAGGAGAGGGCAAAACAATCTTGCCTAATTTTTTGGATTCTCCTTCTACCAATACCAATCCCTCTTTTCTAGCAAGCTCCTCAAAAAGTGAGTTTTCAAACATCGCACCGCTAGGTTGAGATAGGAAGCCATTGGATTGATCTCCAAAACTTGATCCATAATGTTTGCTCAAGCCCTCAATGTCAATGCTCCAAGAATCATTGAGTGCGATCAAGTCGCTTTTGCCACAACCTGTCATTCCATACAATGTCAAAAATGTTTGGCGTGGCGGAGTTTGCAAAGCCTTGACAACTTTGGTGCGATAGCTTTTATACCCCCCATCCAAACGCTCACAATCAAACCCTATCTCTTTTAGAATATGCCAAAAACTCCGACTCCTTTGCCCTCCCCTCGCACAATACAAAACAATCTTGTTTTTTGGATGAAAAATCAAATCCTCTTGCAAATATCGTGCGATGTTTTGGCACACATACACACTGCCTTGTTTTTTGGCACTCAACGCATCTTGATGATACAGACTCCCAATCTCTGCATACTGCCAATCATTCAAAACAGGATAATTCAACGCCGTAGGAATGTGTGAGGCATTGTATTCCTTTGGGCTACGCACATCAAGTAGAAAAGATTGACGCATCAAAATCGTTGGTGTGCTTTTTTCCTTGCCCCATCAAGGAAAATCCCAAATATCGCATAGCCCCATACCAAAACATCAATCATCGAAACAAAGATGTTTTCTCCGATTCCAAGACAAAAAAAGAAAAAACATATCAAATACACAATGCCCAAAAACTTATCCACCACAAATGCAAAAAGCATAATGATCGAGGCAATCACAATCTGATACTCAAAATTCAACGCAGTCAAATCAAACCCAAATAGTAGATTCAAAGAGCCAAGATACAAAACAAACCCAAAAATCACAATAAAGATTTTGGATGTTGGTGGTAGAAGCACCTCTTTGGGTGCATAAAAAGTAACTATCAACGAGCTAACCGCCAAAACTCCCAAAAACACGCTAGGTGTCGCCAAAAAGCTCACGATCCACTCCACAATGCTCAAATGATAAATGATTGGGAGATTGACCAATACCCCAACCAAAGCAAGAAGCACCATACGCATCTCTCTACCAATCTTTTGGAGGCTAGTTGCGACAATGGCAAGGATCAAAAATGTATAAACCACAGCAGAAAAAATCATCATTTACCCCTTTGCATCAGCCATTTTTTGTTGAATCTAATATGACTGATATGCGTGCGATTGTTGGTATAGACAATATCTACAAAATCCCCATTGACAATCGTTGTGGGATAAGAAACCTCTACACTTTGATCACCACTCCTCACCCCTTGTGCGACATCAAGAATCTCAAGCTGCTGCCACTCGTTCAAAGACTTCAGATCTTGGAGTTTTGATAGAATCAATGTCCCTCTAGATTCGCTTGGGACACCCTCACGCGTATTGTGGATGAGCAAAATCTCTCCATCAAAATTGACAACATTTGCAGTATTCCCTTCATTAAGCACATTACTATCAAGCAATTCTCCCCACAACATTCCGCCATTGCTACATTTCTGCACCTTCATAGGTCCGCTCTCATAATTGCGAAAAACTGCGAGACATTCTTTTTGGTTGATCGCTGTGATTGAGGGTTGCAACAATCCATTTTCAGGATTTATCCTCCGCACTTCAAGCATATTGCCCGATGGATCAAAGTGTGCAATCAAAGCATATTTTTTGGCAAGTTCGTGGTAGATAGGCAAATAAAACCCCCCATCTTGCAAACCAACAGGTTGAGTACGCACTAAAAAGCTTAGATTCATCAAAGCACCCAATTGCAACTCTTGCTTATAGCTGAAGCTTTGAGCATTGTCTTGTGAAATATAGTGATAGATTTTGCTAGTCGCCCATCCACCAAGACTCACAGCTGTCACAAACAAGTGGATTGTGCCATTTTGGCTTTTATACAATACGGGATTGCCTAGCTTTTTGATATATTGATGCGAATCCAAACTCAATCGATTGCGATTCAAATAGCTCTTTGGCTCGCTCCACGCATTGTTTTGGGGATCATACACGCTTCCATAAATCTCAACATCACTTTTGCCCTCACCAGTCCCTGCAAACCACATTGCCAGCAAACGATTGTTATCCAAAGACGCAATTGTCGCAGAATGTGCCGAAGGAGCGTGGCTAATTGAAGCAAGATTGTTTTTGAGGAAAATAGGAATCTCTGTTGCTTGAGTCATAGTGGGTAGAGAAAAACTAGGTGGCACATTTTCTTGTTTGCCCAAAAAACTCCAAGCAATAAACACTAGCAAAATACCGCAAAAAAATATTTTATCCATTCGATACACTTCCGCAAAAACTTGATTATTGTATTCTTAATCACCGATTTTAGCACATTTGAATTTTTAAAATGGCATAATATCAACTCAAACTAATCAAATAAATCAGCAAATTTTAATATTTGTATCGAGGACACAGACACCGATGAAAACTTATTCCGCAAAACAGATCGAACAAGAAATCTATCAGCACACAAAACAACAAGGCTATTTTGAAATTGATGGCAATCACAAAATCGCCCAAAAAGACAAGCATTTTGCCATTATGATGCCTCCCCCAAATGTGACAGGTGTCCTACATATCGGACACGCTCTGACTTTCACCCTGCAAGACATCATTACGCGATACAAGCGTATGGATGGATATATCACCCTCTATCAGCCGGGTATGGACCACGCAGGGATCGCCACACAAAATGTCGTAGAAAAACAACTCCTCAAGCAAGGAATCAAAAAAGAAGAAATGTCGCGTGAGAATTTTGTCAAAAAAGTTTGGGAATGGAAAGAAGAGAGTGGAGGGATGATTCTATCCCAAATGGAGCATTTGGGCATTAGCCCTGCTTGGAGTAGATTGCGTTTCACTCTAGATGAGGGCTTGAGAAATGCTGTCAAAACTGCATTTAAGCAATGGTATGATGAGGGCTATATCTATCAAGGCAACTATATGATCAACTGGTGCACCCACGATGGCGCACTCTCTGATATTGAAGTGGAATACGAAAAAAATCAAACCTCCCTCTATCACCTCAAATACCCTATCGAAAATAGCGACCAATACCTAGTCGTCGCCACCACACGCCCTGAAACTTTTTTTGGGGATACGGCTGTGATGATTAACCCCAATGATTCTAGATACACACATCTTATCGGACAAAATGTCATCCTCCCTATCATCAATCGCAAAATCCCCATCATCGCTGATGAAAAAGTAGATATGGAGTTTGGGACAGGATGTGTCAAAGTCACCCCCGCACACGATATGAACGACTATGAAGTGGGCAAAAAACACGGACTAGAATCTCTGACTATTTTTGACAAAAACGGATTTCTAAACCACCATGCTCTAGAATTTGAGGGGCTTGAACGCCTTGAGGCGCGTGAGCCAATCGTGCAAAAACTGCAAGATTTGGGCTTTGTAGAAAAAATCGAGCCCTACACCAATCAAGTGGGCAAATGCTATCGTTGTGGGAACATTGTCGAGCCATACATCTCCAAACAATGGTTCATCTCCCCCAAAATCGCAGAAACTGCGATTAAGGCTGTCAATGATGGAGGTTGCCAGTTTTTCCCCTCTCAATGGAAAAACAACTACAATGCTTGGATGAGGGAGTTACGCCCTTGGTGTATTTCAAGGCAGTTGTGGTGGGGACATCAGATCCCTGTATTTTATTGTGAATGTGGAGAGCAGTTTGTCAGCACAGAGGATAATCCCTGCTCTTGCCCCAAATGTGGCGGCTCTCACATCACCCAAGATCCCGATGTGCTAGACACTTGGTTTAGCTCTGCTCTATGGGCTTTTAGCACTTTGGGGTGGGGCAATGGGACTTGGGGAGAGGGCATTGTGTGGAACAAAGAGGATTTGCAAAACTTCTACCCCAACTCCTTGCTCATCACAGGATTTGATATTTTGTTTTTTTGGGTGGCAAGAATGCTTTTGGCAGGGCAATCCACGCTCCAAAACCTGCCATTCCAAGACATCTATCTACACGCCCTTGTGTGCGATGAATACGGGCGTAAAATGAGCAAAAGTCTAGGCAATGTGGTAAATCCCCTTGAGATGATTGAAACTTATGGTGCTGATTCTGTGAGATTTACACTTGCCAAACTCTGCATACAAGGTAGAAACATCAGGCTCGATCCCAAAGCTCTAGACTTGGCGAAAAATTTTGCCAACAAAATTTTCAATGCGGGGAATTTTTTGCTTTTGTATTTGCAACAGCAGGAGGGAGAGGACGCCTGTTTCAAAGAGCTTGAAACTTTCAAAACTCCATTAGGACGCTATCTTGCTTCATCATTTTCACAAACCACACAAAAACTCAGAGAGGCACTTGATACCTACCGATTCAATGATTCTACACAAATCATCGAGCAGTTTTTGTGGGATGAATTCTGTGATTGGGGGATTGAGTTTGCCAAAGTGCAAAAAGAAAGCATTACAGAGCTTGGAAGTATCTTTTTGAGTGCATTGAAGCTTTTGCATCCATTTATGCCGTTTTTGAGCGATTATCTCTACCACAAACTACGCAAAACATCGCTCACTCAAGATGATTCCATTATGATCACTCCCTTTCCAAAACCACAAACTCTAGATACACAAATCCAAGAAGAGTTTGCTATCATCAAAGACATCATCACCTCTACGCGTCGCCTCAAACTCCAACTTGGCAACATTGAAATCAAAGAGGTGTTTGTCAAAGCCAAAGTCACTCACCCAGACTGGCTGTTTGCTTTTTTGCAGAAGCTGACCAAAATCTCGCGATGTCAGATTGTCGATACCAAACCTCAAGGCAGTATCGGAGACATTGGGAGATTGTGCGAATGCTATGTTGTGCTCAATGAAGCCAATCTCCAACAAATCCTTGGGCGTTTGGAAAACCAAAAAGGCAAGCTCGAAGCTGAAGTGGCAAAGCTCACTGCTTTGCTTCAAAACCAAAAGTTTGTAGCAAATGCCCCCGAATCTGTGCTTCTTAGCAATCAAGAAGGGCTAAAAATCGCACAAGAAAAATTGCAAAAAGTGCAAGAAGAATTACAAAATCTAAGGAGCTAAAATGAAAGCAATCTTTTCACTTGTATTTCTAGCGTCGTTGTTCATAGGTTATGCTCAGGATCAAAAATCTGATGATAGCCTCACTCAAGCCTTGAGTGCCACACTTGATAAAAAAACACCGCCAATCAGTCAAGAGTTGCAAAACAAGGCACAGGCATTGATCCAGTCAGCACAAAAAGATGGATTCAAATGGATCACTGCAGAGAAACTGCACACACTCCTCCAAAACCATCAAGTCGTAGTGATTGACACATCGGCTGTGGGGCAATATTTGCTAGGACATTTAGAAAATGCCAAAACTCTAGAGTTTGCACCCTATGATCATACAGCCCCCACGCAATGGAATAGCAGAGATAGTCAAGAAGTTTTTCTCAAAAAACTCGGTGCCGACAAAGAAGCGATCCTTGTGTTTTATGATGAAGGGAAACAAATCACACCAACGCGTGCGACTTCAGCGTGTATCTGGGCACATAAACTTGGCTATAAACACATCTATCAACTTGTGGGTGGCTTGAAAGCTTGGAAAGAGGCAAACTATCCTATCACGCAATCCAAACCACATTGTTGCCGCTGATATTTAGAATCTAATTGATGCAAAAATATCTATATATCTTGTTGCTATTGTTGGGAGCCCTCTTTGCCAATGAAAAATATTTTTTGGTGGCAATGAATGGCAAAAATATCGATGGATTCAACACCCCAAACAAGCCCTATATCGAATTTGAGGGCAATGATTTTTTTGGCGTCGGATTTTGCAATAGTTTTTTTGGAAATATCCAAAAACGCACAATCCAAGATCTTGCCACGACGATGATGGCTTGTGATGTGGCAACGATGGATTTGGAGCGAGAGTTATTTGCCACCTTTCAAAATGCCACATTTATCAAAAGCGACAATCACACCTTGATCGCAAGGAGCAAAGCAGGGGTGCTCAAATTCAAAAATGCCTACGCCCAATGACACACTCTCTGCTTTAGCCCTACCTGCTTTAGCCCCACACTTGCTTTAGCTCGACTTGCCCCCCCATTCAAACTAGCGACGCATTTTCCCTGAGATGATAAATCTCAAAGCATTGAGCTTGATAAATCCCTCTGCATCGCCTTGATGATAGACATTGTCCTCTTCAAAAGTAGAATATGCTTCATCAAACAAAGATTTTTGAGATTTGCGTCCAGTCACAATGATATTGCCCTTATAAAGTTTCAATCTCACTTCACCCTCCACAAACTCTTGAGTTTTGTCAATCAAAGCCTGCAAAGCCTCTCTCTCTCTTGAAAACCAATAGCCGTTGTAGATCAATGAAGCATAGCGAGGCATTAGCTCATCTTTGAGATGTGCTTCTTCGCGATCTAGCGTGATGGATTCGATTGCTCGGTGTGCTTTGAGCAAAATGCTTCCACCCGGCGTTTCATAGCAACCCCTAGATTTCATTCCAACATAACGATTTTCTACAAGATCAAGGCGTCCAATGCCGTGTTTGCCTCCAAGGAGATTCAAACGCTCTAGAAGTTTGGCAGGTGTGAGCCTCTCACCATTGATACTCACCGCATCGCCTTTCTCAAAACCGATCTCAATCTCTTCGGGGACATCAGGTGCGTCAAAAGGTGAGCAAGTCCATCTCCACATACTCTCTTCTGGTTGCGTATAAGGATCTTCCAAAATCTGCCCCTCATAAGAGATATGCAACAAATTGGCATCCATAGAATATGGGGATTGATTGGGTTTTTTCTCGATAGGGATTCCTGCATTTTGGGCATAGGAGAGGAGCTTCTCACGGCTATTGAGATCCCACTCACGCCAAGGTGCGATGATGGTGATAGCAGGATTGAGTGCATAAGCCCCAAGCTCAAACCTCACTTGATCATTGCCCTTGCCTGTCGCTCCGTGTGCGATAGCATCGGCTCCGACTTCTTTGGCAATCTCAACCAAACGCTTTGCAATCAATGGGCGCGCGATGCTCGTGCCTAGCAAATACTCCCCCTCATAAAGCGTATTGGCTCTAAACATCGGGAACACAAAGTCTCTGACAAACTCCTCTCTCAAGTCCTCGATAAAAATATTTTCTGCCTTGATTCCTAGCAGTTGTGCTTTTGCCCTTGCAGGTTCGACCTCTTCCCCCTGCCCAATGTCTGCAGTGAAAGTCACCACTTCACAACCATAAGTATCCCCAAGCCATTTCAATATCACACTTGTATCCAGTCCCCCAGAGTAAGCCAATACAACTTTTTTGACTTTTTTCATTTTGTCTCCTTTGTCAAATTTGAAGCATAATTATATAAAACCCTGCAAAAGTTCATCACTTTTGAGAATTTTTTTGGCGATTCTTGATCCATTTGCCAAAGGCTTAGCGGAAATGATTTGTTGTGATTTTGTGGAGTTTTTGGGCTTTTGTGCCACCTTACCACAAGCTAAAAGTGTGCAAGAAGGTGCTTATAGCAACTCTTGAGCTTTTTGTATAGCCTTTTTGATAAGAGTTTGTTCTACATCTGGCGTCATTTTTTCTTTTTTGCAAGGAATGATGATGAGATTTTCTATTTGCATATTTTCCCCCCTCCAAAGCATAGTATCGCGTTTAGAAAAAAGCCCCAACAAAGGGATCTTGAGATTGTTGGCGATGTGTGCGTTGCCTGTGCTAGGGGAGATGAGGAGTTTGAGGCGTTTGATGAGCTCGATGAGATTGAACAAATCTGGGGTGTTGTAAAAAATCACAATATTTTTTGGAGTATCGGTGAGCTCTAGGGTTTGAGGATTGCCCTCATAGGTGGGAATGATGAAGAGAATCTGTGGATAAAGAGAGGCTAAAGATGTTGCAAGGTGGAGCCAACCTTGCAGGGTTAGATTGTGAGAGCAGGTGCGTGAGAAAGGATTGATCATCACAAGGGTTTGCATATTTGGATAGGTAGAGAGGAAGTTCTGCACGAACTCTTGGTGCTTGGGTTGTGTTTGCAAAATGATAGGGCTGAAATCAATCTCTTGGAAATGTGTATCAAAGTGGCTAGGGTTGATTTCTCTGACAAGTTTTAGCATTCTTTGGTATTGAGGAGTTGGGCTGAAATTTCTTGAGATGAAAATCGTATGAAATTTTTGCTTAAACACACTCCCCAAACTTAGAAGCGAGATGACTTTTTGGACATTGGTTTGGTTGATGAGTTTGCATCTCCAGCGGTTGGCTTGGGTGAGGATAAAAATATCAAAATGATAAGAATCAATATGGGCTTTGAGCTCTTGGTGGGAGAATGTGTCAAGGTTGTAGAGTGCGTCGATGAAGCGGTATTGTGCATAAAGCTCAATGCCGATTGTGTTGGTATAGACGATAAGAGTGCAAGAGGGATAAAGGGCTTTGATGGCATACATCGCAGGGATTGAGACAAGATTATCCCCAATCAGTGCATCGCGATAAAATGCTATGTTCATCAATTATCCAATGGAGCAATGGTTTTGAGATAGACATTTTCGCTAAGCATAACATATAGACGCCCTAGTATGTCTTTTTTGTCTTCGTCGTTGAGGCTCTCTTGCTCCTCGATTCTGAGCTTGAGGCGTCTTTCGATCTCTTTGGTGTCATAATCAATGTCATCTAAAACATCTAAAATCGTTTGGGCTTCCAAAATATCTGTGATTTCATAGCCTTTGTTGAGTTCTGAATCAAGCACGACGCTAAACTCTGTGGGGTGTGTGAATAGATTGTGCCTCATTCCCAATACTTCTTGATAAGCACCCACGAGGAAAAAGCCCAAAAAATATTCTTCTTTTGTCACATCCACATCGTGCAAAAACAAAGGCTTGGAGGGGTTAAAAGCGATTTCCCCATCGCTATCACAAGTGATGTCCCAAAGACTCGCACTGCGTGTTGGGCGTTTGTTGAGGCGATCAAGAGGCATTACAGGGAAATTTTGCTCCAATCCCCAATAATCTGGCAGGCTTTGGAAAAACGAGCAGTTGAGCAGGTAGCGTTCTTGGATTTGCTCTTGGATTCTGATGATTTCATTGTGGTTTTTGTGTCTTAGAAGCTTGATCACCTTTTTGATCACCAAATGCACCAACACTTCTGTGTTGCTGCGATCTTGCAAATCAATATACCCCAAATCAAAAAGTGTCAGCAAAGATTCCATATGATCTAGGCTATCGTGGAGATACTCTATGGCGTTTTTTTCATTGATACTTTGATAGAGATCGAGTAGCTCTTCGATGAGCGGGGGGTTTTTGTCTTTGAGTTTGAGGGCTTTTTCATCGTATTCTTGTGAAAATAGCTCAAGCACAGGGGCTATCAAAACGGCGTGAGAAGCGGCGATGAAGCGTCCTGATTCGATATAAATGTCAGGCTCGGGTTCTTTTTTGTTTTTGGCGATCTCACGCAGTGAAAAAACGACATCGCCACTGAACTCATTGAGCGTGTAGTTGCGATGATGATTTTGGGAGTGTTGGGTGTATTCCACTGCCAATCCCCCACCAATATTGACACAAGTCAAATGCTTGGCTCCCTTTTTCCTAAGCTCAGCATAAATATTCCCCGCCTCCCTCAGAGCCTTTTTGAGTGGGGAAATGTCGCTGATTTGGCTACCTATATGGAAATGGATCATCGTAAAAAGGTGCAAAAGATTGTTTTTCTCTAGCAGTGCAATCGCCTCCAATAGCTCTGTGCTATTGAGACCAAATTTGGAATTGATCCCTCCACTTTTTGCCCAGATACCGATCCCACTGCTATGGAGTCTAATGCGTAAGCCGATCTTGGGATAGGGGGCATTGAACTCTTGAGCAACTTCAATAATGCTCTCAAGCTCGTTAAGTCCCTCGATCGTGAGGGTGATGTCATGCCCCATATTAGCAGCGATAAACCCCAAAGAAATCATCTCTTTGTCTTTGAATCCATTGACCGTGATTGGAGAGTTTTTGTTGGTGTAAGCCATCGCAAGGATCAGCTCGGCTTTGCTTCCTGCCTCAAGCCCATAGCAAAGCTCTTGGCTGAGTTCTACAAGGGGGAGCACAAAATTGGGCATTTGATTGACTTTGAGGGGGAATACGGCTTTGAACGCCCCTTGATAATTGTATTCTTGGATAGAGGATGTAAAGCTTGAGAAAATTTTATCAATCTGATTCTTGATCAGATGTGGGAAACGCAAAAGCAAAGGACCTCTATATCCTTGTTCCCTGATGTCTTTGACAATATCAATAAGTGCGGGTTTGGTGTGCGTTCCGACTTTTACTACGCCATCTTCGATAATGAAGTCATTGTTGGACCAAAGATTTATGCCATAATCAACCATTTGTAAGCCCCTATGCGAGAATCTAGACTAAGCCAAAATTATATCATTTTGATGTAGAATTTAGGTTTTATCATTCAAGGGAAAAGAAGTGGTTTATTTTGAGAATCGAAGTGCTTTGGAGTGCGAAGAGATTGATTGGGGAGCGTTGTGTGATTGCCAAAAAGATATTGAAGTGTTGATCCTTGGAGATGAAGAGATGAGCCATTTCAATCAAACCTATCGCAACAAAGAGGGGATCACCGATGTGCTGTCGTTTCCTTATGAACAAGATGTGCCAAATCTCCCTTTGGGAAGCATTGTGATGAGTGCGACTTTGATTGCCAAAAAAGCTCAAGAATATGGACATAGCATAGAAGATGAGATCAGGCTGTTGTTCATTCACGGATTTTTACATTTGCTAGGATATGATCATGAGGTGGATTATGGAGAGCATCGTGCCAAAGAAGAAGAGATGATCGTGTCTTTGGGGTTGCCCTCTAGTCTCATAGTCCGTAATTCTTAATATGGAGGAAAAAATGCGTTTTTTACTGATTATTTTGAGTGTGTTTTGGTTTGCATTTGCTCAAGAGAAGGTTGTTGTGTATGAGAATCCCACTTGCTCTTGCTGTAAGCTTTGGTCAAAGCACTTGAGAGAAAATGGGTTTGAGGTGAAAGAGGTGAAAACAAATGAGTGGCTTCAACTCAAAGAGAAGCACAAGATCTCTCAAGAACTTCAAAGCTGTCATACTGCAGAAGTGGAGGGGTATTTTTTGGAGGGACATATTCCTGCAGAAGATATAAAGCGTTTGCTTGAGGAGAAACCTCAAGGTGTTGTGGGGCTTAGCGTGCCGGGTATGGTTATAGGGAGTCCGGGTATGGAACAAGGATGGAGAAAAGAATCTTACAAGGTGTATTTCATCAAAAAAGACGGGAGCACTGGGGTTTGGGCACAGCATTGAGAGAGTTTGACAGATGTTGGCTTGTATGATACAGGAGGCAAAATGCAAACTTATGCCGTGATGGGTAACCCCATCTCCCACTCTCTCTCCCCTATCATTCACTCTGCGTTGTTTGAGCATTTCCACATCAATGCAAAGTATGAAAAAATCCTTTTGTCAGACTTCGAGCAGTTTTTGCCGACATTTTTGAGGCTCAATGGAGCGAATATCACCTTGCCATACAAACAAAACGCGTTTGCGATTTGCGATGAAGTGAGAGGGGAGGCTGTTGAGATCGGTGCTGTGAATACCATAGTTTGGGAAAATCAAAAAATCATAGGTTACAACACCGATGTTTTGGGATTTTTGAAATGTATCGAGGGGATGGAGTTTGAAAATGCTTTGATTCTTGGGGCGGGTGGGAGTGCCAAAGCAGTCGCCTATGCCCTCAAAAGCAGAAAAATCCCCGCAAGTGTTTATAATCGCAATGCAGAGAGGCTCGAAGCATTTGCACAAGAGGGGTTTGAGGTGATACACCAATGCCAAACATTGCAGAATCAATCCTTTGATTTGGTTGTCAATGCCACAAGTGCAGGGGTTGATGGCTCATCTCTCCCTTTGGCAGAGGCTATCCTCTCCCCTCTCCTTGAAAACTCCAAAATGAATATTGATTTGATGTATGCCAACTCCTCGCAAATCCAAACCTTGCGTGATTTGAGGGGGTTTTTGTCACAGCGTCCCAAAACCGCATTTTGTGCGTTGGATCAGAAGTGCCATAGTATCGATGGGTTAGATATGCTAGTATATCAAGCAATTTTTGCCTTTTTGATTTTCACACGGCGTGATGAAGATTTTGAGGCGATGGAAGCTATATTTTATGGAGGAAATGATGAAGATTGATGATGTCTTGTTGGGCAAACTAGAGAAGCTTGGAATGATTGAGATTGCACAGGATCAAAAAGAAGACACCAAAAAGCAACTCTCTGAGATTGTGGGGTTTATGGATAATCTTGGTGCTTTGGATTTGGATGATATAGTGCTAGACAATGACTTGCAAACGCCGATGAGGGAGGATGTCGTGCGTGATGGCGGAGTGAGGGATATGGTGCTATCAACAGCACCCAATGCCAAAGATGGATTTTTCATTGTTCCAAAAATTATCGAATGATTAATGTCGATGCGATAGCGATTTGCGATGAGTGGAAACAGGCTCTTAGGACAGAGTTTGAGAAGCCATATTTTGCAAAAATCAAAGAATCTTATCTTGCCTGCAAAGCCAATGGGGGCGTGATTTTCCCAAAGGCTTCACACACTTTTGAAGCCCTCAATCGCGTCAAGCCTAGTGATTTGAAAGTGGTGATTTTGGGGCAAGACCCTTATCACGGAGGAGAGATGATTGATGGTAGATTCGTTCCTCAAGCGATGGGGCTAAGTTTCAGTGTGCCTGATGGATTGAAAATTCCTCCAAGCTTGCAAAACATCTATAAGGAATTGCACCTAAGTTTAGGGATCCACCCGCCAAAAAGTGGCAATCTCACCAAATGGTGCGATCAAGGGGTGTTGCTTCTCAATAGCATTTTGTCCGTAGAGCAGGGCAAGCCCGCTTCTCATCGCCATTGGGGGTGGGAGCAATTCACCGATGCTGTGATTGTTTATATTGCGACGCATTTGCAGGGCGTGGTTTTTATGTTGTGGGGGAATTATGCGAAGAAAAAAGCAAGTTTGATCGACACTCAAGCTCATTGCGTGATCACTGCTCCTCATCCTAGCCCTTTGGCACAAGGTTTTGTGGGGAGTGGAGTGTTTGTCAAAGCCAATGAGGCATTGAAGCAAATGGGCAAGTCACCGATTAAGTGGGAAATTTTGTAAAACTCTCTATCTTTTTGTAGTAAATGGAATTTAAATTTTAGATTTTAAATACGATATACTCCATAGAACTGAAAATGGTTCAGATACCTCAAAACTAGGAGTAAAAATGAAAAAGAAATTGTTGAGTTTGATTCTTGCCTCTTGTGCATTGGTTTCTGTATCTCAAGCACGATTTTTTGTTGGAATCGAGGGTGGCTACACTGCTTTGGGTATTCCTGACAGCAATTCCACTACAGACAAAATGGTTTTCAAAACCGTCTCTGTTGGAGAGATTGGAGATATGTTCAAAAACAATCCTGAAGGATTTTTGCTCAATCTGACTTTGGGCTCGGAGTATTTTTTCGGTGATTATGTCGGATTGAGATGGGATGCTGGAGTAGGATATAGTAGTGTTGTTATTGGTTTGGGAGATCTTGGTCAAAATGCAAAGGGTTTTGCAAAAGAAAAACTTGGAGCACTGGTTTCTATGGCAGATTTGGACTTGATGGTAAATCTTGTCAATCGTGGGAACTTTAGCTTTGGTGTTTTTGGAGGCGTGGGGGCAGATTATAGATATTATTTCCCTAATGGCGAAAGCAAACAACACACTCTTACTTTTGTAGGGCGTGCTGGTGTCACTACGCTTATCGGACAACGCAATCGCTTTGAAATCTTTGCCAAACTTCCTTTTATGGACATGGCTTCAGCAACAAAAAGCAATAAGGAGAAGACCTTTGCCGCATTACCTGCTGTAACCATCGGTGCAGGTTACAAATATCTCTTCTAAAAAGTGGTGGGCTTAGCCCCACTCGCTTAGCAACAAGCATTTTTGATTGATAGTGTTAAATGGAGTAAAAATGAAAAAGAAATTATTGAGCTTGATTCTTGCCTCTTGTGCATTGGTCTCTGTATCTCAAGCACGATTTTTTGTTGGAATCGAGGGTGGCTATACTGCCACAATTGCTGATGGCACAGGTTTGACTGCCAATAGTATGCGATTGGTGCTACCTGCTGTAGATACCGTTTTCAAAGCTTTTGATCATGGGGTCAAGGGGTATAGTGTTGGCGGAGTTTTTGGATCAGAAAATTTTTGGGGAGATTATTTGGGCACACGCTGGGGGATTGATGTGGGCTACACTTCGGTATATACAAAAGCCACGAATGTTGTATCAGAGTTTTTGAATGTGGGTTGGAGCTCTGATGTATTGGTCAATTTTGTCAATACAGGGGCGTTTAGCTTGGGGATTTTTGGTGGAGCAAGCACGGATTATCATTACGATATGAGAGCATCAGAACGATGTGCAAACCAAAAAGCTATAGCATCACATTTGCTTGATTTTTCTTGGCGTGCAGGAGTGAGTGCAATGCTTGCCAATCATCATCGTTTGGAATTTTTGGCAAAAATGTATCTTGGCTCATTAAATATTGCTACAGATAGGGCTGTGTTAGGTGGCGTTAGAGTGCCTGTGCATTCTAGTTTGATGGCAAGTTATAAGTTTGTTTTCTAACAAATGTCATTTGGGCTATGAGCCCAAAATGTATAGGGGAAATCCAAAATAAGGGAATCAATGAGGATTCTTTGTGTTATCGCATTTTTTTTGGCAATGCTTGAGGCACGATTGTATGTCGGTTTTGAGGCTGGGTATAGCACTCAAGGGATACAAACCGCAGAAGCTCCAAACAATTTCTCTGTTTCAGCAATCACTCTCAATAGCTTAGCTGATAGTTTGGAAAACCAATCGCGTGGATACACATTGAATCTCGTTTTTGGTAATGAGCATATTGTCGCCAATGTCTTTGGCTCAAGGATTGGCGTTGGCGTTGGCTATACGCAGACACACGATCAGACTGATTATCGTTTTGTGGATTTGAGCCTCAATGGTGCTTTGATGTTGGATCTGTATAATGATGGCAACTATAGTGCAGGGATTTTTGGTGGAGCTGAAGTGGGCTATCAATATGTGATGCGTGAGAAGCCTATTGCCACCCAAAGCCCCCATTTGCTAAATCTCTACGGCAATACGGGATTTAGTTTTTTGATTGCTAGACACCATCGCTTGGATTTTGTGGCGAAGCTCCCTCTTTCTTCTGTCAGTTTTTTTGATGGCAAACAAATGCTGATCGGAGGTAAGAGAGTGTTTGTGAGAACAAGTTTTTTGGGGAGTTATAAATATGTTTTTTGAGTTTTGAATCTTTTTCAAATTTTCCCAAAAGATTCCAAAAATCATCAAACCCCACTACTTCAATACAATCACGGCAAACCGCCTCCCAAACTAACCTTGTAGAACTCTAGAGATTTTAGAATCGCCAAAGAGCTCATTTTACAAAACGCCATTTGCCAGTAATTTTGTGCGATTGGATTCTTTGGTTGTTGAATCTTAGTTTGAGTGAAGCACGGATTTGGGGAATTCTTGATTTGATTTGTTTGCTAGTTTTTGAGATTGCTTTTGCACAAGCACATTTCTTAATCACCAAATCCCACTTTACTTTTTTCTATAAGGGACACAAGGGGGTTTATTGCGAGGCACCCCCCTTATCCCCCTTAAAATCCCCCAAACCCCTGCCCGCTTTTTGTGTGTTACCCACATTAGTTTGACTTTGTTTTGATTCTTTGGTGTTTTAGGTTTGTTTTTTGATTTGATTGATTTGAATCTAGATTCTAGATTCTAGTATTTCTTTACTAATTCTTAGAATCTTTAGAATCTTTGTGAAAGTATTTTTAATTCTTGATTCTTTGGATTCTTGGATTCTTAGAATCTTTTTGAGAAGTTTTATTTTTGATTTTTAGAATCTCTTTACAAACTCTCAAAAAACTCTAATCAATCATCAAACCTCACTATTTCAATATAAGCATAAACAACTGCTGACCAAACCAACCTTGTAGAACCAAAAAAGATTCCAAGTCAATGTAATCTTGAACGAGCCTTGCTAATGCAATGCTGGGGTTATGGGGGTTGTTAAGGGGGATAAGGGGAACGCTTGCTATAAGTTCCCCTTGCCCCCCCTTAAGAGAGATCCTAGGGGATTCTAGAATTGTATAAAGGGTGGTTTGCTCAAAGTCAACTTGAAAAGAAAGCCCCTAGAGATTCTAGAATCACCAAAAAGCCATACTCCCACAACCAACTTCAAAAGAAAAACTCCAAGCTAAGCTTGAGAAACTAGAAAATATGCTTTTGCCAAAGCAACTCAAAGAAGGAGAATCCAAAAGATTCTAGAATTGCTAAAGAGCAGAGTTCCCCCAAGCCAAAGCCAAAAAAGAGAATCCAAGAGAATCTAGAATCACCAAAAAAGCATAACTCCCAACAAACCAACTTCAAAAGAAACCCAAGCTAAGCTTGAAAACTATAAAATGTGCTTTTGTCAAAGCACCAAAGCCCCTTAAAGCCTCAACAAACATTTTGAAATTTCAGATAGGGAGAGGAGGGGCAGAGAGACGGAAGGGGGATCATTTGGGAGGTTTTGAAACCAACTGATAGTGTTTTTTGGAAAATCTCAACCCCAGCCATTTCTCCAAACACATCATCATCCGATGACGCTTCTCACGACTTGTGAGCTTGTGGTTTGGATTGGGTTGATAGAGCTTGGGAGTCCCATAGTCATCTGTGTTTTCTTGGAGCCATTCTTGCACCACCAAAGAATGCGTGCCCTCAAAACGCTCCAACACCTTTGAATCAATCTCTGCATAAGAATAAGCTCTAGGCTGATGTTTCCAATATTTCGCCACTTTGCGATGCTTGAGCGTCATCTGTGCTTCACTACGCACCCAACCATAGTGATACACCTTCGCATCGACCAAAACCGCCCGAGGGTAGCGTCCGTTTTTGTTATCTTTGTCTAGCACCACCCAAAACAATCCATCAGGAGCATAGCTCCTCACGCTAGTTTTGATCGCCCTCACTTCACTACGATACCACGCCGGAGAGTTGGCAATCGTATGAGCATTGCCATAAAAATGGAGATAAGAAAACGCCAGAGCCTCCACCTCATCATCATCAAGATAAGCCTCCATTGCACTCCTAATCTTGGGCAAATCCTCCTGATGCAACACCTCATCAGCCTCCAGATAAAACGCCCAATCCCCACTGCATTGGAATTGTGCGATCATCTTTTGCTGTCCATACACATAGCCTTTGGCAGTCATATTTTCACACCAAACCGATGTGATGATTTTGATTTTGCTATGCTCTTGGGCGAGTTTTTGGATTTGCTCCAAAGTGTCATCTTCACCCCCCCCCACATTCACGATAAACTCATCGACCAAAGGCAAAATAGAAAGGATGGATTGGATATAGGGATAGCCCAAAATACTTCCGTTTTTGATAAAAGTGAAACCACTGATTCTCATCGCTACGCCCTAATATCTAGCAAATGTTCTGATGAAGCCGCCTCTTGCTCTTCTTGCTGTTGTGGCGACTCTTGCCTGTCTTGTTGTTGGGATTGGTTTTGAGAATCTGCATCCGGATTGATTGCCTCGTTTTCCTCAAGTTTCCTCACCTCTGCGACTGCATCGAGCTTGTTTTGGAAGTCTTGCATATTGGCAAGATTTGCAATATCTGCCCGATGTTGATTGGCAGATTGCACACTTGAGCTCACTTGTGCGTTTTGGTTGATATAAGTAAGATTTCCGATTCCTGTAACTGACATAAATCCTCCTCAAACCCTTAGGCTTTTTTGTTTGGCATAGACCACATTGGACCCTTCAACGATTTTCACAAACTTGCGTTTTGTATAATCGACCACAATATTTTTATCCAAAATCCCATTTAATCCTGCCAAAATCTTGGCACTCTGAGCAATCACCTCTTCACGCACGGCTTGTTTCCCACAATGGATAATCATATGAGAGGATGGGATCCCCTGCAAATGCAGCCACAGATCCTCTCCTTTGGCGTCTTGCAATAGCTTGATGTTTTCTTTGGCATTGCGTCCCATCGACACCTTGAACGCGTCCAAAAAAAAGCTCTCATAGTCTTTTTTGCCCTCTTTTTTTCTTTTGGAAGTTTTGGTTTCAAAGATACGCAACGCCTCATAGCTCTCTGCCCGATCGATAAATGCAAGTTTTTTGAGCAAAAAATCCATTTTGCCCTTGAGGCTTTCTTGTTGCAAATGCAAGTTTTGCAATCGCTTCTTTGCCTTTTTGCTTTGGGCAAAAAAGTAATTTGCCCCTTGAGCATAGGCATACACCTTGGATGGAAACGCGATTTCCACACACTCCCCACTCTCCATATCTTGCAAATTGATTGTTGATTCAAAATGCCCTAGCTTGTGCAAATGTGCCAAAATCAAACTCCCCCATTTCTGCATTTTGTCTGCCTCTTGTTGTAATTCCTCTTCTTGGGGCAAGGCACACAACATCTCTTGGGTTTGCTCGTATTTTTTTTGCACAGCAAGTTTGAGATTGGCTTTTTGGGTCGAGATTTTTTGGGCATTGCGTTGCTCACACACTTCTCCAAGCCTATCTCTTAGCCCCTCCAATGGCTCTGCCTCACTGCACACACATTCTTGAGGTTGGGGCAATGGGACAAAAGGGGCTTTGGGACGGATCACACGCACACCTTGAGTGATATGGTGCAAACAATCCACAATCCTATAAGCACTATCGCACAAAATCACATTGGTATAACGCCCCGTGCATTCAAAATGCAAATACATCTTCTCCTGCTTATAGGGCAACACATACCAAAACTCAAACACCAAAATCCGATTGTTCCCATCCACAGAAACACGCTCTATCTTGGATCTAGAGCAATAACGCAAAAGTGCCAAATCAAACGCCGACTGATAGACATTCCCCAAAATCTTCGCCTCACTCACAAAGATCGCACTTCTCCCCCTTGTCATATCCAAATAAAAAGTATCAAAATCCAAACACAGACAAAACAGATTTTCCTCGACACGACGCAAAGAATACATCTGCTGATAGCCCCCAAACATCTGTGCGATTGCTTTAAGCCTTGAGAGTTTCACTCCCTAACCCCCAGCTTCATTTTGGCAAAATCTAGTGCCTCTTGGCTGAGCTTTGATCCACTAATCATTCTAGCGATCTCATACACGCGTCCCTGATCATCTAGAGCCGCCATCACGCTCCCCTGCTCCGTCTTTTGCACGACAAAATGCCTATCAGCCAGTGCAGGTAAGTGGGGCTGATGAGAGATAGCAAAAATCTGATATTGCTTAGAGAGCTTTTGCAACACCTTTGCCACTCCCTCACTCTCCTCGCCACTCAGATTGGCATCAATCTCATCAAGCAACAGCACCCCCTGCGTATTGGAGAGTGCCAAAACCGCCAAACGCAAACGATTGTATTCACCAGAGCTCAATTTCTCACAGCCACAATCATTGAGCACGATTTCAAGTGCATCAAGCCCCAAAGGATGCAACTCCACTTCCTGCCATTTCAAATCGATCTTGCTAAGCTTGAGAAGCCCTCCCAACGCATTGAGCTCAGCGATCAAAGAGGGCAGAGCCTCCTGCCGTTTGATAGAGATCTTGCTCCCTAGTGCCATCAACTCTTGGTAGATTCTCTCCCTTTGCTCCTCTAGGGCTTTTTCCTCTGTGTCTAGGTTTTGATAAGAGGATAGTTTCTGCTTTTGCTCCTCTAGGCGTTTGAGTGCCTCCTCAACCCCACCATAACGCCCGATCAACGCCGATATTGCCGATAAACGATTCAAAACCTCTTCAGCGTTTTCTTCATTTAGCTCATTGAGCTTTTCTTTTTCGCTCAAAATGAGTCCCTCCACCTCGCATAGCACCTCATCATAATGAGGGATTTCTTGTTGCACAAGTGTCAGAAACTTACGCACCTCCACCATTCCCTCAATCGCCCTCAACGCCTCAAATGCCTGTTGCTCTATCTTGTCTTTTTTGGAAAGTCGTTTTTTATACTCTAGTAGCTCCTCATATTCCATCGGCTTGGGATTGACACTCTCTATGCGTTCGATTTCAAATTGTGCAAACTCCACAAGCTCTGCGATGTTTTTTTGTTGGAGTCTGACTTCTTGGAGCTGTTTTTGGATTGTTTGGTATCGCTCAAAGCCCCTTGCATACTCCTCCACACACTGCCCTGCGATCCTACTATCTAGCAATCTCAACAAAAAATCACTCTGCAACTCATTGGAGTTTTTGTGGCTCAACCATTTGAGATATGGGCTGAATATCTGCTCGAAGCGTTTTTTGGAAGCACTTTGGTGGTTGAGAAAATAACGGGTTTTGTCTTTTTTGAACACTTGCAACACGAGCTCATCTTCTACCAGAAACTCCCCCAGATCCTCCACGCCCTCCAAACTCGCCTCAAGTGCCAAAGCATTACACTCTTTGAGCCCAAAAATCGCCAAAAGGGAATGAAAAAAAACTGATTTCCCTGCCCCACTTGCCCCACTAATGACATTGAGCCCCTTGTCAAAATACAGCAAAGCCTCATCAAATGCGGGGGATTTTTTGATCAACATTCTCTCGATTTTCATCTCAAACGCCCCAATGAAACTTTTCTCTCAAGACTTCAAAATAATCGTGATTTTTGGGATAAAGCAAAGACATACAATCCCCCTCGCAACAAATCCTAAGGCACTGATCAGGCTTCAAATCAAAAGCTTTTTGCCCATCGATGATGATTTGCGAATCTGCAAGCACTCCAAACTCTAGCACCACCTCTTCATCTAGGATCATCGGGCGTTGTGTCAAAGAATGAGGAGCAAGAGGGGTGAGCAAAATGCTTTTGCATTTGGGATGCACCACACTCCCCCCTGCTGAAATGTTATAAGCCGTAGAACCCAAAGGGGTGGCGACAATCAACCCATCACAACGATAATGATTGAAAATTTTGGCATCGATTTTGGCATCGATTTGCACCATCGTGGGGAGATCCTTTTTGGAAATCAAAACCTCATTGATTGCATTGCATATCTTTTGCTCATCAAGCCATACGCTAAGCATTTTGTATCTCTCAAGGGTGTATTGCCCCTCACACAAATCTTGGATAAACGCCCTAAATGCAGATAGTGGGATAGTCAGAAATCCAAGCCACCCTGCATTCACCCCCAAAATTGGCAATGCGTGGGTTTGGTGCATTGTGGCAATCAAAGTCCCATCCCCACCAAGAGAAATCAAAAAATCGCATTCTTGCTCCATCCTCTTGATGTCTTGCTCTGTGAAATCCAGCCCCTTGCACAACACCTCAAACCCAAACTCTTCAAGCACCTCAAGGCACTCTGTGAGCTTGGCTTGGGCAACATTGGGACGCAAAAAAATGCCGATACATTTTTGGGTTAGCATTCTCTCACACTATTGCAAAACATAAGCACGGATGAAAAACCCTCGTTTGTTTTTCTTCTGCACGCTCAATCCCTGAAACACTGCCATATTGGGCAAAGATGACTTGAGATAGACAAACACCTCTTTGGCACGGAATGAAGCCAATCCCTCTTGTTTGAGTCTTGACCCGGGACCGCGATATTTCAAATCATCGACAACACCCACAACCTCAAGAGCTATAATCTTTTGTTTTTGCACAAGCAATGCTTTGATCCCTGCAGTCAGATTGGCTTTGCATTGTTTGGAAAGGGTGTATTGCCCCACTCTTGCGTCATAGCATTCTGCGACAACTTTGGCTTGTGGCTTGATCACATATTGCAATCTTTGGATCGCGTCTTTTGTTTGATCTTTGAGAAGTTGGTTTTCTTTCTGCAAGTTTGCGATCTCTTCGTTTTTGCCCTCTATCTCTTTGGTGAGAGTATTGATTTTTTGTTCCATCTTGACTTCTTTGGAAGTCTGCATGGCACTTATATCTTGTATCTGCACAGCCAATCTAGGCTTCACAAAAAAATAATAAACCCCAAAACACAAAACCCCCAGCAAAATCGAAATACTCAAAAACCCCAAAACAAAAGCAAAAAACCCTTTTCTTTTGTTTTCTCCACTTGGTGCATTATTGTTGCTACTCAAATCCATATTTTCTCCTTTATGCTTTTGCTAAACTCGCACGAATTGTCTCAAACGCATTGCGAATGAGTAAAAATTTTTGCTGATAACATTGCACCAAATCGGCATTTTCTCCAAAGACATTATCAGGGTGGTATTGACGCACAAGTCTGATATAACGCTTACGCACAGCCTCAAAATCATCGCCGATTTGAGAATCTAGGAGCAAATACTCACTCTCCAAATGCAACTCTTGGCGTGTCAAGTGCTTCTGGCGTCTTTTGAAATCAAAACTCAACAAAAGATTCCCCACAATCCTCTCTTGAATGAGTATCATAAACTCTTCCCAAAACCCCTTCGCATTGCTATTGAGCAACACCTCATCCTCTGTAATATCACAAATAAATCTCTGAAACAATCCCAAAATCGCACGCTTCACCCTCAAATCTTTGGCAGGGATTTTGAGTCGGATCCTCGATGGAGAAAGCACCTCCACAGGGATACGAATGCAATGTGCAATGCTGTTTTGTCTAAGGATTTTGATACGAATGGGCAAAAGAGAGAATTTGAACAAATCCACCACGCGTATTTCACTTTTGCACTCTTGGAGATGATAAACCCAATTCAAAAAATATTCTTTTTTGACCTTGCGTTTGTCATCCAAAATCAACAGCGTATTAGAAAGCTTGTGTGTGTGGCTAAAATATCTCTTGGCATTTTCTAATATTTTGTTGAGGAACATATTATCTTCGCAAATTTGTATTTGAATGTATTTTGGATAAATGCCGATGTTCATAACCCTTTGACCCTAAAGAAAGATGAGATATTTTACTTAAATTTTTGAATCTTTGGGACAAAACCTAAAACCCCGCCAACTTCATCCCACTCTGAAACACCAAACTCACCCCAAAGCCCAAAAAAACAATCATCGTCACCTGATCGATGCGTTTGGAATAACGCATAAACAGCTCAAAAACCCTCTTGATGCTCAGAAACTCCACGACACAACAAAACCACACACTAGGGATCAACAGCATAATCCCAAGCAACAATAGCAAACAATCCAGTGGCACCTTTGGAGGAAGCTGACTCAAAATAATACTCACAAACACGATGGGTTTGGGATTCAAAAGATTGGTCAATAAGCCCTGTATGAAGCTTTTCCACGCCGTTTCCTCAAACCGCAACTCATTTTCTAGATCCCACGCTTGTTTCCCGAGCGATTTGAAAATCCCAAACGCCAAATACACCAGATAAATCCCCCCACACATCTGAATCACGACAAGCAGATTTGCCTCCTGCAGAAGTGCGATTGCAAAAAACCCAAGCACCAGCCACACCAAAGTGCCTAGCACGATCCCAGCCACAGAGCCAATAGCGTATTTTTTGCCTTTGGCGATTGTCGTCCTCACGACCAAAAACATATCCGCACCGGGCATCACCACCGCACTCACCCAAATAGACAATATCCCTAGCACAGCACTAGAGAGCAAAAATTCAAGCATTGTTTTCCTTTATCCGACATCCCACCCAAACCAAAACGCAAATGATAATCAATCCAATACAACAACACACAACAACTTGGAAGAATTGTTACAAACATTCAAAATAACGCCCACAAACGCGATAAATAGGCGTTTGTAGCAAAAGGGCTTTCATCGATTTGCTTCCACGACAATACACTTTTTGTAATTTTTTTTGATTTGAAATCTTTTGTCATTAACTTTTCATATACAATCGTATAGTCTCAGACGATGAGAGATGTTTCAAACAAAGGAGATTGATATGAACTCAATCAGACAAATAGCGAGGGGGGGGGGGATTAACAAAGCTTATTCCTCTAAGTTTTTCAAGCCTATCGTTGCCACTTCTTTGGCTCTAGCTCTCAGCACTTCTTTTGCAAGTGCAAATCCCGTCTCTTGTCCTACTAGTGGCAGTGCGGTTTGTTGGGATACAACTGCAGGAACAAATTTTCAGCAATTCACAACCCTAAAGATTGAGCCAAAAGATGGCTCAGAATTCAACAAACTGCAATTTTCCGCTCTAACCACCCCTATCACTGACTTCACTCTCAAATTTATAAAAAATGGTGGTGGCACTCATTCAGGAGATGCCACCACAGCCTCTGTAGGTGGAAAAAAAGCCCAACTCAAACTCACTAACGAAACCAAAGGACTCCAATTAGGAAGTGGAGATAGCACTCTCACCATTGATTTTGGAGAGCATGCAGAGCTTGTAGGTCAAACTATGAAAACAGATACTTACCACAAAACTTTTTTAAATTTTAATGGTGTGACAAATGGCACTGCTCTCAAAGGCAATCTTAAAGTCATAGTTGGGCATTCTCTTAATAATTCATTAAATGCTATTTTCAAAGGAAATATGGAGGGCAATATTGAGATTATTAATGGTGATTATAATGGAAACTTGAAGCTTAGCACTGAAGCAACATTCACCTTTCAAGAGGGAGCAAAGCTCAAAGGAAATCTCACTACAAAGCTTATGAGCCACACAGAAAAATACTTCATTTTTGAAGGCGAAAATGGGGGGATTGAGGGGAATATCAAAACTTATGGACACAATAGTCCAGGAGAAAAATTTATAGGAAGTCCAAAAGGAAGTAGCACTAATGTCAATATCACTTTCAAAGAATTTAACAATTCAACCAATTTCATTAAGGGAAAAAATGGAAATGAGGGGACAATCTTAGCTGAAGCTGGAATTGCAGTCACTACAAGTGGCGATACCAAGTATAACAATGCTCTAAATCGAATCCTTTTCCAAAACAATGGAAAAATTGGAGAAGAGGGCAAACTTGTTAGCATCATTGCATCATCAGCTTATAAATCTGATGGAATTGAGGAAGCCAACAATTCAGCAGGCACAAAAGCCAAAAACCTCATTCAATTCCAAAAAGATGCCACTCTTCATCTTAACAACCTACAAGCCAAAGGAACCAAGCAGGGTGATCGCCACAATCTTATCAGTCTTGAGGGTGGAAACAACACTCTAAAGATTAGCACAATCCAAGCAGAGAGTTCTGGTAGGAAAAATTTCATCGGCAAGGGGTTTTTGAAATTTAAAGATAAAATAAGTAACCCTGATGCCAAAGATTTGATTGTCGATACAACAGCCACAACCACACCCAAAACAGCCAACATTGCCACAGGCACACTCACTGCCGAAACTATCATTAGCAAGGGTGGTGGGCAAAATACGATTCTTATAGAGGAGTTAGTCGTCAATAATGGAATCTTTGCAAATGCTAGCTCTAGCAACACTATCTTTGTTGGCAGTGGCAATAGCACAATAGGAACAAATGGGATTGATAATCAAGGGGGAGCTACTAGCAGTAATCGCAACTATGCTATTTACACTGGAGCTGGTGGCACCAACGCCATCACCCTAGAAGATTCTGCCAACCTCACCATAAAAAAGAACATTGAAACAGCTGATGGTGGCACAACAACTTTCAATCTCAATGGCACCAACACCACTCTCACCCTAGAAGGTGCAGCCAACACAATCACCACTCTTGCTACTAGCGGATCAGGAAACGCAACAATCAATCTTGGCACTTTAGCAGAATCTGCCACCACTCCCAAAGCAACAGGGGTTTCTCTCAAAGTCAAAAGCGACATCGGCAACGCTGCAGGGAATCTCGCTTTTAGTTTCAATACAGATAGCTCGAAAATAGAAGCTAATGGTGATACCAACAAAATCACCACCACAGGAACAGGCAAAACACATTTCAATCTCAACAATGCCAATGCCACAATAGAGCAGGCAATTGAGAGTAGTAATGGAGGAGAAACTACTATTAGTTTCAACAAAGATTCCACCCTCACCCTCACAGGCGGAATCACAGCAAAAGGATCTACTGCTGGTGGTTTGACTTCTATCATCATAGGACAAACTAGCACCCCCACACAAAAAGTCGATGCCATTATCAAAGGAGAGGTTAGCACACAGGAGAAAGGAAGCACAACCATTAGCTTCAATAGCAAAGATTCAAGTTTCACACTTAAGAATGGTGATGCTCTAAAAGACATCGCCCACTCTGCAGGCACACTTGCAATCAACTTCAATAGCGAAAATGGAACTTTCAAAAACAAAGTTACAACAACAAGTGGCATAACAAAGATTCAAGTCACTGCAGGACAAGGAGAAAAAGGCAATAGTGGAATCTTTGAACAAGAGATTGCAAATAGTGGTAGCGGAAGCACTACGATCCTTTTGGGAGCAACAGCAGGAGAGAATGGCAAAGCCACCCTCACACTTCAAGGTGCGAACAATACGATCAGCACCCTTACTGCCAATGTTACAGAATCCACTCTGATTACACAAGGTGCAGGCACAACAACAATTGCAAATGCAGTAAGTGTAGATAGTGGCAAAACCCTCAATCTCGAAGTTAAGGGGCAAAAGCTTAGCTTTACAAATGCACTTAGTGGAACTGGAAACATTAATGCGATTCTTAATGGAAGTTCAGCAACTAATGGCGTGCTTACATTAGCCAATCAAACCAATAAGCTCAACACTCTCACGGTAACTAATGGTAATAGTGATAGTGATAAAAAATATGGAAAGTTAGTTCTTAATGGGGCTAGTGAAACCACTACTACTTTTGCAGGTGATGTAAAAGTTGGTAAATATGCAGAGCTTGCCATAGAGCTTGGTAAAAAAGTTACTTTGGCTCTAGAGGGCAGTGAGAATAGAATCACTTCTCTATCGCTTGGCAGTGATGTTGCAGCTCAAGGAGATGATCCCACACTTCAAGTAGGCAAAACAACAGGCACAAGCACGACAACAATTAGTAACGCGGTGAGTGTGAGTGGAGCTAACAAAGTTTTAAATCTCAATGTCCAAGGCACAGGAGCAGAATCAGGCAATACACTGATTTTTGAAAAGGGACTTAGCTTCACTACGGGCGGAGCAATTAATGCCACTCTTGGAAATGGTGCGACTCTTGCATTGAGAGGAACAGACAACAAAATCACTTCACTATCAAGAGAGGCTAGCTCTAATGACAAAGTCGCCATAGTGGATATTTCTAGTGAGAACAACAACACTGGTGACACAGCTACATACAACACTCTCACGATCGGAACTGCTGGTGATAGCACAGGATTGTCAAATCATAGCTACACTTTCAAACTCTATGCTTCCAAAACCAAATCTAGCAACAACACTTACGCAGATCGCGTTGTGATCGAGAGTGTTCAAGAAAAAAATGAGAATCTTCAAACGCTTGAGCTTGTCGTCAAAAATGGCGATACCACAGAGCTCAACAACATTGCTAGCGGAAAAAATGGCACAACAGAAAAAATCGCCCTTGCCATAGTAAAAGGAAAGGGTGATTCTGCGGTAGCTCAATTCAAAACAACAGCAAACACAACTAGCGATGGCAAAAACTTCATAGCTGTATTGGACACACAAGAAACCGATTCCGATGCGAAAACAGGAAGCGATTACACCACCTACTTCTTGAAAAACATTCGCTTCTCTGGAGCAAGTGAAGTGACCCAAAAAGTCTCTTCCTCTGCCCTCGCACTCAATTTTGATTTATTCACAGCTAACTTCAACTCTATCAACAAGAGACTTGGAGATCTCAGAAACAACCCCTACAATCAAGGGGCTTGGGCTAGAGTGTTTGGTGGAAGTCAAGAATCTAACTTCGGTGCCAAAGTCGAAACAAGCTATGTGACTGCACAAGGAGGCTATGACTATGCACTTGATTTGGATAATGCCAAAAACTACATAGGTGTCGCACTCTCTTATGCCACATCATCTGGGAAAAGCCTCACACTCAAAGACAAAGATGGTGCTAGTCGAAGTCTAGATGACATCAAATCTGGAGCTTTTGAAGTGGCGGTATATAACTCCTACATCAGCAATGTAGGCTTGTATAATGACACGATTGCCAAATTTAGCTACATCACTTCTGATTTCAAAATCAGTGGTGGATCTAGTCACGCAAACACCCCTGCTTTCTTACTCTCCAATGAAGTGGGCTATCGCTTTGCCCTAGGTGCAGGCAACGATTGGTTTATAGATCCGCAAGTGGAATTGGGATTGGGATATATTGGTGCCTCTCATTTCAATGCCAAACTTGGCGAGAGTGATCTCAAAGCCACCCAACAATCAGTCCTCCTTGTGCGTTCTCGTGCAGGTGCGAGTTTTGGCAAAGAGTTTAGAGGTGAGGATTGGGCGACTTCACTCTATGTGGGGACATTCTATGAATACGATGTCATCAATGGAGGGAAAAACAAAATCACTTTTGCCAATGAAAACTTGGCAACACCTACAGAATCCTACACTTCCAATGGACGCTTCGTGCTAAATGTCGGGACCAATGTCGAAGTGGCAGAGGCAACAAGAATTTATCTTGATGTTGAGACAAACTTCGGAGACACATACAAAAAGCTCTATCAAGTGAATGTTGGAGCAAGATATAGCTTCGGAGACAAAGCCACAAAAGCTACAATGACAGACAAAGAGGACAACAAAGCACCTCTCAAAGTCCAAATAACAGAGGAGCAAGAGGAAGCCAAAGGATCCTCCAACTAATCCACTCAAGCCTCCCGCTTGAGTAGCAGATCAAAAGTGAGGGGCAAACCCCTCACAAATCATCAAACCCTAATCCTCCATTTAAAAACTCCAAAAAATATGAAACCTCACTATTTCAATATAAGCACAAACAACTGCTAACCAAACTAACCTTGTAGAACCAAAAAAGATTCCAAGTCAATGTAATCTTGAACAAGCCTTGCTAATGCAATGCTGGGGTTATGGGGGTTGTTAAGGGGGATAAGGGGAACGCTGCCCTAAGTTCCCCTTGCCCCCCTTAAGAGAAAAAGCAAAGTAAGATTTGATGATTAAGAAGCGTGCTTCTGCAAAAGCAACTTAAAAAAGAAGTATGAGGGAACAAGCAATGCAAAAACTGCGTAAGAAAATTTACAAGGGGGGAGAGGCATTGGGAAACCCCAACTCAATCTAGCCTCCGTTTAGGACTTTCTTCCTTGTATATTTTTGCTGTGTTGAAGATTAACTAAAACTTTGGCTAGATTGAGTATAATGCCTCTTTAACGAATTAGTATTGAGCTATCAGCTCAAGAATAGCTTCTGCTAGCTCTACCAAAGCTAGTAAAAGCCTTATGATGAGAATAAATATATCCATCATCACCACCTCCTTCCACAAGGAAGCGTCCTTCTCCAACACAGAGATGATTATACAAAATCAAAACTTCAAAAAAACTCACTATTTCATACAATCACGGCAAACAAGAATCAAACTCAAAAACTCAAAGAATCAAAACAAAGTCAAAGCAATGTGGGTAACACACAAAAAGCGGGCAGGGGTTTGGGGGATTTTAAGGGGGATAAGGGGGTGCCTCGCAATAAACCCCCTTATCCCCCCTCAAGAGAGATCCTAGGGGATTCTAGAATTGCATAAAGGGTAGTTTGCTCAAAGCAACTTCAAAAGAAAGAATCCAAGCCAAGCCAACTCAAAGAAAGAGAATCCCAAGAGATTCTAGAATCCCCCAAAGCCATAGCCCCCCACCCCCCACAAACAAAGCTCCAAAATCGATTCCCTCAAGTTTGGGTTGCTTTGGTTTTGTATAATCACATTTGTGTCAGAGAGGGATGTCAAGAAATCCCACAAGCTTGACACCAAAAAGACAAAAAAACAAAATGAGTTGCTATAATCATTTTAGTTTAAATTCAATTCAAGGAATCAATATTTGGAAAAACTCATTCAAGGGGCGATTAAATTTCAAGAAGAAGACTTTCTAGAACATCAAGAGCTTTATGAAAGTCTGCAACGCACGCAAAATCCCGAGACACTTTTCATCGGCTGTGCGGATTCTAGAGTCGTACCTAGCAAAATCACCAACACCAAACCCGGAGAGCTTTTTGTCATCAGAAATGTGGGCAACATCGTCCCTCCGTATGCACAACACAATCATTTCATCTCTATCACTTCGGCGATAGAATACGCAGTGATGGTGCTCAATGTCCAAAACATCATCGTTTGTGGGCATAGCAATTGCGGGGCTTGTCAAGCTATCTACAATGACATCAGCGATGAAACCAGACATCTCAAAAAATGGATCAGGCTTCTAGAGCCCGTGCGTCATCAAGTCGATATCCTCAAGCCCAACTCATTTGCCAAACGCATTTGGCTCACAGAGCAAATCAACATCGAAGTGCAAGTGGATAACCTCCTCAACTACCCGTTTATCAAAAAAAAGTGGGAGGAAAAGCAACTTAATATTTTTGGTTGGTATTATATAATCCCGACTGGAGAAATAATGAATTATGATTTGCACACAAAAGAATTCAGAGTGATCAAACCAAAGGAAGAACAATGATACTAATGAGCGGACCTTGCGTCATCGAAAGCTATGAAAATCTCTCAAAAGTCGCGAGTCTCCTTGAGCCAATCGCCAAAAATCCAAAAATTGATTTTTATTTCAAATCAAGCTTTGACAAAGCCAATCGCACGAGCCTTGATTCTTATCGTGGTCCGGGGATTGAGGAGGGCTTGGAGCTTCTATCCACAATCAAAAAAGAATTTGGCTACAAAATCATCACCGACATTCACGAATCCCACCAAGCCCCACTCATCGCCAAAGTCGCTGATGTGATCCAAATCCCTGCATTTCTATGCCGTCAAACCGATTTGATTGTCGCTGTTGCCCAAACAGACAAAATCATCAATATCAAAAAAGGGCAGTTTATGAATCCGCTAGATATGCAATACAGCGTGCTCAAAGCCATCAAAACGCGAGGGGGGCAAGAGGCGACTTATGAGGAGAGCAAAAGGCTAGGAGTGTGGCTCACAGAGCGTGGTAGCACTTTTGGCTATGGCAATCTAGTCGTGGATATGAGAAGTCTTGAGATTATGAGGAGATTTGCTCCTGTGGTTTTTGATGCCACTCATAGCGTGCAAATGCCCGGTGGAGGGGGCGGCAAAAGCAGTGGAGATCGCTCTTTTGTCCCATTGCTCTCTAGGGCTGCAGCGGCGGTGGGTGTTGATGGGTTTTTTATGGAAACGCATTTTGATCCATCAATCGCCCTAAGCGATGGACCCAATATGATCCCCACCCAAGAGCTCAATCCGCTCATTGAGAAACTATTGCTCATCGATTCTATTTCACACTAAAGGACTATTATGCAAATCATTCAAGGCACACTCCAACTCAATGGCACAGAAAAAGTAGCCATACTCTCAAGCCGATTCAACCACATCATCACAGATCGATTGATCGAGGGGGCAAAAGACTGCTTCCTGCGTCACGGAGGGGAGGCAAAAAACCTCTCTCTAGTCTTGGCACCGGGTGCTTATGAACTCCCCTTTGTGCTCCAAAGATTGCTACAAAGCGACAAATACGATGGGGTTTGCACTCTTGGGGCTGTCATTCGTGGAGGGACTCCACATTTCGACTATGTTTCAGCAGAGGCGACAAAAGGGATTGCCAATATGGCACTCCAATACAACAAGCCTGTGAGCTTTGGTGTGCTTACGACAGACAACATCGATCAAGCGATTGAGAGGGCAGGGAGCAAGGCAGGAAACAAGGGGTTTGAAGCGATGACTTCCCTCATCGAGCTTATCAATCTTTATGGTGCGTTGCAATAAATGGCGACAAGAGCTCAAGCTAGGGAAGCTGTTGTGACACTGCTCTATGCCTATGACAGCGGTAATGAAAACATACTCTCTGAAGCACCAAACCTATTGGAAGAAAAAAAGATCCGTAACAAACAACAAGAGTTTGCACTTGGGCTACTCAATGGCGTTTTGGGTGCTTTGCAAACTCTAGATGACAAAATCAGTCTGCACCTCAAAGAATGGGATATCGAGAGGATTGGGAAAATCGAGAGGGCGATTTTGCGTTTGGGGGTTTATGAGATTTGTTTCACTTGCACAGACGCACCAGTCATCATCAATGAAGCAATCGAACTTGCCAAACTCTATGGCAGCGATCACGCTCCACGCTTCATCAATGGGGTTTTGGACGCTATACAAAAGGAACATAAGTGCAGCTCTGTGTCGCATTAGATATGGAATCTAGGGCACAAAACTTAGCCCTATTGGACAAACTTAGCTCTTTTGAGATTTGGGTGAAGGTGGGTTTGAGGAGCTTCATCCGCGATGGCAAGGAGTTTTTGGAGCAAATCAAAGCCATCAATCCGCGTTTCAAGATTTTTTTGGATCTCAAACTCTATGATATTCCCAACACTATGCGAACCGCCGTTGAGGAATGCAATCATTTGGGGATCGATCTCCTCACGATCCACGCAAGTGCAGGGGTTGAAGCAATGCGTGCAGTCACAAGTCTTGGTGGAGACAAACCCCTCATCTTTGCAGTCACCGCCCTCACGAGCTTTGATGATCCAAGCTTTGTGCCAGTGTATAATGCCCCGATTCAAACCCACGCCCAAACTCTCGCTCTTTTGGCTCAAGAGGGAGGGTGCGATGGTGTCGTGTGCTCTGTTTTTGAAAGTTTGCACATCAAAAACACAACTTCTCTCCTCACGCTCACGCCGGGCATACGCCTAGATTTGCAACACACTCAAGACCAAAAACGCGTCGCTACGCCTAGAAATGCCAAAGAGGCTCTTGCAGACTTCATCGTGGTGGGGCGTCCGATTTATAATGATGCCAATCCTGCAAAAATCGCACAACAAATCCTTGATGAGATCGCACAATGAAAATCCTCAAAACAATAAACGATTTGCTGATTTGGCGTCAGGCGTTGCAAAATACAAGCGTGGGGTTTGTGCCGACGATGGGGGCGTTGCACCAAGGACACCTCAGCCTTTTGCAACAAGCAAAGACACAGAATCAACACACACTCCTAAGCATTTTTGTCAATCCCACACAATTTGGGGCTAATGAAGATTTATCACGCTACCCACGCACGCTAGAGCAGGATTTGGAAATGGCACAAAGTTTGGGGATCGATGCAGTCTTTATCCCAGAAATCAGCACGATGTATGCTTCCAATGATGAAATCACTCTCAATCCCCCAAAGCAAATGGGCTATGTGTTTGAGGGTTTTCATCGTTTGGGGCATTTTGATGGCGTTTTGCAAATTGTGCTCAAGCTTTTCAATCTCGTGCGACCTACGCGTAGCTATTTTGGGCAAAAAGACGCACAGCAACTCCTGCTCATTGAAAAAATGATCAAAGATTTGTTTTTGGATATTGAGATCGTGCGTTGTCCGATTGTGCGTGATAGCGATGGTTTGGCACTTAGCTCAAGAAATGTCTATCTCTCCAAGCAAGAACGCACTCTAGCACAGGCGATCCCCCAAACCCTCCAACACATCCAAGCACTCATCCAGCAAGGAATCACCGACACACAAACACTCAAAACCCAAGCTCTTGCTAGACTTACAAACCTTGAAGTGCAGTATCTTGCGTTTTGCAACCATTCCCTAGAGGAAATAAGCCACATTATCCCCAACCAAACCATTGTGCTATTGACTTGCAAAGTCGGCAATACGCGATTATTGGACAATCTATGGCTCTAACCCCCACACTTTTACGCGTTTGCACATCGATTGCTTTGTTTGGTATCCCCCTACTCTCTTCGCTCAAGGCTTATGATTCTATTGATGAGGCTCTCAAAAACGGGGTGACAAAAGGAGACATCGGGCTTTTCAACGATTATTACAAACCCAAACACTCCATCACCGCACCGCAAACTCTCGGCTACATCCAAGACGCTTATTTCCTTGCTTTGACGATGGGGATCCAATACCGATCGGCTTTTTACAAAAATATGCGATTTGCAGTGGGATTTCGTGGAGCCTATCCGATTTGGCAATGGCATACAAACTCAGATTGGGGACCCTCTAGCAATCAAGGGTATATCAAAAGAGGAGACATCTCTCTAGATTTTGATCCACTCAACCAAATGCTTTTGAGCGATACTTATATGGAATATTTTGATGGGGATACGAGTATCAAGGGAGGGAGGTTTGCTATCCAAAATGAGTGGATTGACAATCAAGTCGATGGGATTTGGATACGCAATCGCTCTTTGGAAAATCTAATGCTTGAGTTTTTTTGGTTTGAGCGTTATGGGGAGGCAAGTGCGACGCAAATGTCGGGATTTGTGGAGCCAAACGACAACTACAGCGGGTATTTTTATACCGCAGTCAAATACTATCTCCAAGATATTTTTTGGGCGAAGTTTTATACCTTTGCCTCGTATTCTGTCGCATTTGGTATGGGTGCAAGTGCGAATGCAGAATACAAGTTTTCCAACTCAAAGCTAGGGATCAATCTCAATAGTGCGGGAAGTTTTGAGTTTAGAAATGGTGCAAAAGGGGGCGATGGTATCGATTTTGACACGCGATTCTACATAGAGGGCAAAGTCAAGGATGTGACGATAGGATTTAATGTAGGGTATATCCAAAGTGGGAAATATAGCGGTTGGGGAAGCCTCAATTTCATCAACAATACGATTTCTCCTTTGGGGATTGGCAAGGTTTTATCTAGTGGCATCACAGATACGACGCTTTTTTATGGGACGCTTTATACAGAGATTGATGCTGTGTCTGTCTCACTGCTTTATGGCACGGCTTCCTTTGTCAATCCGGCTTTGAGTGCTTTGCACCATCGCCAAAACGAGGTTGATCTCACCTTTGGCTTCAATTTCACGCAAAATGTGCAAGGGTTTTTCAATCTCTACAATACACATTTGGGCAATGACGCAATCCCCAATATCACCCAAGTGCAAGGGGGCGTGAGCCTGTATTTCTGATCTAGCTTATGATTGGATGCGAAACATATTTTTGAGCTTTTTAAGCAATGCAAACACTAATGGGAAATAAAAAGCCATTCTAGAACCAAAGCGTATTTTGGAAGAATAGGGAAGAAGTTGTTTGCACATAGCACGACAATCTCTAGGATCCGCCCCAAAAGTCAATCCCCCAAAAGCATAAATAGCTCGATGTTCAATCATTCTAGTCAATATCTCTTTCATTTCCTTGCTTAAATTTGTATTTTTCAAAAATTCATCCATAACAAGACAAATGATACAAGCAGAATAAGCAAAATTATAATGTCTCACCTCATAAGGAGTCTGAAAAACACAAACAAGATCACTTAGAGATTCTGGGAAACTGATATCTTTTGATTTTGATGTCCTGCTCAAAGTGTGCTGACTAATAGAGTTTGGGCGTATGCGATATACACATAATTCAAGATGAGAAATGATAATCTTTGAAGACAAAGCAAAGAGCTGCATTCCAAATGGAGCATCTTCTGATTCAATACCTTCTATAAATCTAAGGTTATTCTGTATCAAAAAATCAAAATGAACCATTCCACACCAAGCCCAAGAAAAAGAAGGTGGTTCTGGAAGACTTGCAAAAATCTCCAAACCATCATATATGCATTCTTCTTTCAAACCAAGCTCTGCAAAAGTATTAGAACTACTCATCTCTTGAGTCTGCTCATTGTAGATTGTAAGACTATGCCACACCACCTGTGCATCAAATCCTTCAGCCAATTCTAGACATTTCTCGATACAATCAAGCCTCAAATAATCATCACTATCCAAAAAATGCAGATAATCGGGGAGAGATGTTAATCTTGTATGCTCATAAATACCCCCCCCCACCTATTTTGCAAGACAGATAATCCAATCCTGTATTTCTAGACGCACTCAAACCCCTATTGTGATCGTGAGAAATCAATACAACTCTAGAATCTTTGTCAAAATATTCTTTTGCAATTTCAAAGCTTTTATCCGTTGATGCATCATCAACCAAAACAATACAAAGATTTTTATAGGTTTGATGAATGACAGATTCCAAACACTCTCTAAGATATTTTTCAACATTATAGATTGGAATCACAATCGCAACTTTTTTCATTTCAAACACCTCGCTATATTTCAAAATCTCAAAATACCTCTAAACAAATTATGTATATAATTATAAATCAAAACAAAAAAGGAAGCAAATGGTTATCCTCGTCACAGGAGCTGATGGTTTTATCGGTTCGCATTTAGTTGAGATGCTTTATTCTCACACACAAGATCCCCTATCTCCATTTTTCCAAGCCAAAATCAAGGCTTTGAATTTTTATAACTCTTTTAATTCTTGGGGCTGGCTTGAGGATATTTCTTGCTTGCAAGAAATAGAAGTGATTAGTGGGGATATTCGCGATCCTCACTTTTGCAAACACATCACAAAAGGCGTTGATTTGGTGTTTCATCTTGCAGCCCTTATTGCGATTCCCTACTCCTATATCGCTCCAGATAGCTACATAGACACCAATATCAAAGGCACTCTCAATATTGCTCAAGCCTCTCTTGAAAATGGAGTGAAGCGTATCATTCACACAAGCACAAGCGAAGTCTATGGCACAGCACAATATGTGCCAATTGATGAAAAGCATCCCTTACAACCCCAAAGCCCCTATAGTGCAAGCAAAATCGGTGCTGATTGCATTGCGATGAGTTTTTATCATTCCTTTTCTTTGCCACTCACCATTGCACGCCCATTCAATACATACGGACCACGCCAAAGTGCAAGAGCTGTGATTCCTACTATCATCACGCAAATTGCCAATGGAG
Organism: Helicobacter enhydrae; assembly: GCF_001693335.1. NCBI lineage: Bacteria > Pseudomonadati > Campylobacterota > Epsilonproteobacteria > Campylobacterales > Helicobacteraceae > Helicobacter > Helicobacter enhydrae. Next base: position 850,696 of record NZ_CP016503.1, read on the forward strand.
CAAAGGAAATCAAGCTTGGGGATTTGACACCAACAAGGGATTTTAATTTTGTCAAAGATACTTGTGAGGGCTTCATCGCACTTGCACTTGCACAAGAGTGTATCGGTCAAACCATTAACATTGGCTCAAATTATGAAATTAGTATCGGTGATACACTCAACCTCATCAAAGAGCTAATGCAAAGTGATGTTACATTTCTCACCGATAACCAAAGAATCCGCCCTAAAAATAGTGAGGTTTTTAGGCTATGGTGTGATAACTCAAAAATTCACAATCTCACAGGCTTCACTCCAAAATATTCTATCAAAGAGGGTCTCCAAATCACGATTGACTGGTTTAAAGAGAGCAAAAATCTAGCAAAATATAAAAGTGGCATTTATAATGTGTGAATTTGAAGGCATTTTTGATTTCATTTGCGATTTGTACAAACCAAAAAACGGGGAAGTGATACCCCTTCATGAACCGAAGTTTTTGGGCAATGAAAAAAAATACCTCAATGCATGCATTGATAGTGGCTATGTCTCAAGTGTTGGGGAATTTGTCAATCGCCTTGAAAAAGAGATTGCAAAGTTTTGTGGCAGTGCCTATGCTATCGCTACGACAAATGGGACAAGTGCTTTGCATGCCACGCTACATGCACTTCATATCAATCAAGAATGCGAAGTGATTACACAATCTTTGAGCTTTATTGCTACAAGCAATGCCATTGCTTATACTGGAGCAAATCCTATTTATATTGATGTGGATTTAGATTCTCTTTCTCTATCACCCAAGGCATTGCAACACTTCTTAAATCACAATGCAACCAAAAAAGACAACAAAGCATTCAACAATCAGACAGGCAAACAAATCAAAGCCTGTATTCCTATGCACACTTTTGGGCATCCTGCAAGAATCTTTGAGATTCAAGAAATTTGCCAAGAATGGGGCATTTTGCTTGTAGAAGATTGTGCAGAAAGCTTGGGAAGCTATGTATTCAAAGATACAAGCAAAATCCACACAGGGCTTCAAGGAATTGCTAGCATTCTTAGTTTCAATGGCAACAAAATCATCACTTCAGGTGGCGGTGGGATTATCCTCACACAAGATGCAGAATTTGCAAAGCTCCTCAAGCACATCACAACCACTGCAAAACTTCCTCATCCTTATGAATATGATCACAATCAATTAGGCTTTAACTATCGTTTGCCCAATATCAATGCCGCTCTTGCCCTTGCTCAATTAGAACAGCTCCCATTTTTCTTAGAATCAAAAAAACAAATTGCCAAAAATTATCAAGATTTCTTTTCTCATTCTGCATTTGAATTTATCCAAGCACGCAATGGCACAGATCCAAATTTTTGGCTTAATGCACTTTTGCTTGACAATAGCAATCAAAGAGATACATTTTTGATCCAAAGCCACAAAAGAGGCATTATGACACGCCCAATCTGGAAACTCAATCACCAAACCCCGATGTTTGCAAAATGTCAATGCGATAATCTCTCCAATTCTATATTTCTACAAGAGCGGATTGTGAATTTGCCAAGTAGTGTGAATTTGGTATAATTTTTTGTTTTAATTTTATAATTCAAGGAAATAAAGATGCAAAACAAGATTGAAGAAATCATCTATCAAGCTCTTCAAAATCTAGCCGATGAGCTTGAAAACGATGCATTAAAAAATCCAAATTCTCAAACTAAAATTTATGGTGTAGATGGAAATTTAGATTCACTAGCTCTTGTAAGTTTTATCACTGATGTAGAACAGCTTATTGATGAAAAAATGGACAAAAATATCACTCTTGCTGATGAAAAAGCAATGAGTTCAAGAAATTCTCCATTTAAAGATGTGGCATCACTCACACAATATATTCAAAGTCTTTTATAAAGTTTTGGGATGAAAGTATTTGTTATCACTGGAACTAGAAAAGGGATAGGGAAGGAACTTGCCCAACACTTTTTGTCTTTGGGGCATATTGTTTGTGGTTGTTCAAGAGGAGAAACAAGCATTACCCACAAGAATTATTGCCATTTTGAACTTGATGTAAGCGATGAAACAAAGGTAGCTGCTATGATTAAAGCTATCAAAAAAGAATTTGGGAATATTGATGTTTTGCTCAATAATGCTGGAATTGCCTCGATGAATCACTTATTATTAACTCCTTATAAAACCATGAAAAACATTTATTCCACCAATGTTTTTGGAAGTTTTTTATTTTTAAGAGAAGTTGGAAAAGTTATGATTCAACAAAGCAGGAAAAATAAAGCTAATGGACATATTTCACATTTTAGAATTGTCAATTTTGCAACAGTTGCTACTCCATTGAGACTTGAAGGAGAGGCTGTATATGCAAGCTCAAAAGCCGCAATTGCCAATTTAACACAAGTCGCAAGTTTTGAGCTTGCTGAATTTGGAATCACAGTTAATGCAGTAGGTCCTACGCCTATTCCAACAGATTTGATTAAAAATGTTCCAAAAGAAAAAATAGATGCACTACTTCAAAGACAGGCAATTAAGCGATTTGGAAATTTTCAAGATTGTCTTAATGTGATTGAGTTTTTTTTAGACGAAAAGAGTGATTTTATTAGTGGACAAATCATTTATCTTGGGGGAGTTAATGGATAATTTTTTATTTGAAAAATTACAAGATTATAAAGAGAGAATTGCGATTTGGCAAAATCATCATTCTTATTCTTATGCAGATTTATTAGAGCAGATTAGCAAATATCATCAATTACTTGATTCTATTCCAGCTCATAGTAAAGTCGCAATACAAAGTGATTATTCTCTTGAAAGCATTGCTTTATTTCTAGCTCTACTGAAAAATCAACATACAATTATTCCTATTATCTCTCCTCAGGAATTAGATCAGAAATTACAAGAAAGTTATGCAGAATTTCTCATTGCACAATCTGATATGGAAAAAATTATCCATATTTCTCAACCTAAGCAAAATCTTTTTGAACTTAATGATGCAGGATTAATTCTTTTTAGTAGTGGTAGCACAGGAAAACCCAAAGCGATGCTCCACAATCTCTCTCATATTCTCAAAAAATTTGAAAATAAAAAATCAAAGCAACTCAGTATGCTTTTATTTTTGATGTTTGATCACATTGGAGGAATCAATACACTTCTTAATATTCTTTCAACAGGACAAACAGCCATTATCCCAAATGATAGAAAAGATGTGCATCATATTGCAAATCTTATTGAAACTCATAAAATTTCAATTCTTCCAACTTCACCTACATTTCTCAATCTCATGCTTTTAAACAAAGTGCATCTACACCATAATCTTTCATCTCTAAAAATGATTTCTTATGGAACAGAATCTATGCCCGAAACTCTTTTGAAAAAATTGCAAAATGCTTTTCCAAAAACAAAATTTTTGCAAACCTTTGGAACAAGCGAAGTTGGAATTATGCAAACAATTAGTGAAAAATCAGGCTCTCTTTTTATGAAAATCTCTGATCCAAATATTGAATATAAAATTGTTAATCAAGAATTATGGATCAAATCTCAAACTCAAGTTTTAGGCTATCTTAATGCAAGTATGGAAAATTTTGTAGATGGTTATTTTAAAACTGGCGATCTTGTGGAAACAAAAATGATAAATGGTGAAGAATACATTCGCATCATTGGCAGAAATAAAGAAATGATTAATGTGGGAGGAGAAAAAGTCTTGCCTCAAGAGATTGAAAGCATTATTTTGCAGATTGATGGCATATTAGATTGCCTAGTTTATGGAGAAAAAAATGCCATTACAGGTCAAAGTATTTGTTGTGAAGTTGTAATTGATTCTAAAAAAATCAAAAAAGATGAAATCAAAAAAATGATTAGAAGTTTTTGCAAAGGAAAGATAGATAATTACAAAATCCCATCAAAAGTTCTTGTAAAAGAAGAATTACAAGCTAGTGAGAGATTCAAAAAAGTTAGGAATATTGCAAAACAGAGCTAAATAAGAATCATTAGAGCCATTCTTGTTTTAGAAACCAAATAAGAGCTTGAATTATTTGTAAAACACCTATGGAATGCGTGATAGCATATCAAGAATCATTGGAGAAAAAGTGTCAAAGGTTATGAGCTTTTACAATCCTCTTATAAACAAAGCATTTTATGATATAATTTTGCAATAGACTTTAGAAAAATAATAAAAAATGGTAAAAAGATTGAAAAAATTATCAACTCTCAAAAATTTAATCACTCAACAAAGATTATCTATTGATGAAAAATATTGATTTTCTTATGCAATCACAAAATAATTGTGGATTTTACACCCAAAATGAGATTCAAGAATTAGGCTTTGTGCGTGTTGGAAAAAATGTTTTGATTTCAAAAAATGCAAAAATCTATGGTGCTTCCAAAATATCAATCGGTAGCAATGTCAGAATCGATGATTTTTGTATCCTAAGTGGAAGAATAGAGATTGGAGATTTTGTGCATCTTGGAGCATCAAGCAATATCACAGGATCTGATGTTGGAGTGATTATTAAAGATTTTTGTAGTATCAGTAGCCATGTCAGAATTTTTGCAATCAGTGATGATTATACAGGTGAAGGCATGACAAATCCCTGCATTCCTAATCATTTTAAACAAATTCAAAAACAAAGAATTATTCTTGAAAAACATTGCATTATTGGTTCAGGATCTATGATTATTCCCAAAGCATATCTTGCAGAGGGTGTAGCCGTTGGGGCGATGAGTCTTCTTGTGAGAGAAACAAAACCTTGGGGTGTTTATTTTGGGATTCCTGCCAAACGCATCAAGGAGCGAAAAAAAGATATTTTGCAATTAGAACAAGAATTCTTAAAAACTCAAAATATAATGGGGGGGGGGGATAGACAAATAATATCACCTTCTTCAAAGAAGGTGTGTGCTTGAAAACAATTTTTCATTCTGGGGCGATTCAATCCATTGCTTGTTGTATCCCATCTAATGCAGTAAAGCTTGAAGATCAAGCACAACAATTTTATAATGGGGATATCAAAAAAGCTCAGAGAATCAAAAAATCAATCGGACTTGATACACGCTATATTGCTGATAATCAAACAACAACATTAGATTTGTGTTTCCAAGCAAGCAAAACTCTACTTAAAACATCTAATGCTCCAATTGATGTTTTGATTTTTGTTACACAAACTCCTGATTTTTCTCAACCTAATAATGCTCATCTGCTACACGGAAAACTCAATCTCTCGCAAAATTGTGCTTGTTTTGATCTTAATCAAGGTTGCAGTGGCTATGTTTATGGTTTATTTTTGGCTTTTATGCTTCTATCTTCTGGTGCAGAAAATATTCTTCTTTGTGTGGGGGACACAATGAGCAAAGTGCTTCATCCCAATGATAGCAATACAACTCCAATTTTTGGAGATGCAGGAAGTGCTACACTTATTTCAAATACAAATGCAAAAAGTTATTTCACACTTCATTCTGATGGGGCTGGATGGGAAAATATTATTGTTCCAAATAGTGGTTTTAGAAAGAATCCTTATTTGTCTAAAAATTATCAGTATCCATCGTTTTTATGTATGGATGGTGCTGAAGTTTTCAATTTTTCTATTGAAAAAGAACCTAAAGCTATTGAAGAGATTTTGCAATTTTCGCAAAACAAAATTGAAGATATTGACTATATCTTTTTTCATCAAGCCAATGCTTATATCATTTCAAACATCGCAAGAAGGCTTGAATTAGATGTTTCAAAAGCTCCTAGTGAATGCGTTGGAAAATATGGAAACACTAGCTCAGCTTCAATTCCATTAGCCATTTGTGATCTTTTATCTCAAAAAAGAGAAAAAAATTTGCGTGTTATTTTGAGTGGTTTTGGTGTAGGACTTAGTTGGGCAACAGCTCTTATTCATCTTGATAAACATACACAAATATTTCACCCCATATTCTATAACAAGGAGTTAGAATGAAAAAACAAGAATTTCTTTTAGCATTACAAGATGCTTTGCAAAGAGATGAGGCATTAGAAGAGAATATGAAATTGAATGAATTAGAAGAATGGGATTCTTTGGCAATCGTTTCATTAATTGCACTTTATGATCAGCTTTTTGCAATCCAAGTAACTGGCAACACCCTAAGAGAATGTCAGTCTGTTTCAGATTTGATTGCACTTGCAAAGCTTCAAGATTAGCTTATGTATCGTTTTGATTTTACTGGCAAACAAATTCTCATCAGTGGTGCAAGTAGTGGAATGGGGGCACATGTCGCCTATGTCCTTAATGCAATGGGTGCAAAAATCTTAGCAATTGCTCGCGATATAAATAAACTACAAACAAAAAAAGAAAGTATGCCAAACCCTCAAAATTTTATTTGCATTTCCAAGGATATCACTCAAATTAACGCATTTGACAAAGAGATATTAGAGATTATCAAAAAATATGGCAGTGTCAATGGAGCAGTGCTATCTGCTGGAATCCAGCAGATAGCACCGATTTCATCGGTGCTGTCTGTAGAATCCGCGCTCACACTTTTTCATACAAATTATTTTGGCAATCTACAAATCCTCAAAGCCCTCATTGACAGACGAGCCAAAACGCCTGAAGGTTCAAGTTTTGTCATCATTAGCTCAAATTCTAGCGTGAAAGCCCAAAAAGGATTGGCAAATTATTCTGCAACAAAATCAGCAATCAATACAGCAATCAAATCTATTGCACTAGAAATTGCTCCAAAATATACGATCAATGCTATATCTCCGGGATTTGTAATGACAGAAATGATTGAAGAATGGAGCAAGGTGTATGATGAAGCCTATATCCAACAAATCACAAAAGAATATCCCCTTGGGCTTGGAAAAGTAGAGCAAATCTCACCGCTTATTTGCTTTTTACTAAGCCCATATTCTAATTGGATCACAGGACAAAATATCGTTATTGATGGAGGGGCAAGTTTGTGAAATGCTTTTTTGAAAAACAATATAATGAAGGGTTTTATTCTTATGAAGAGCTATTAAATATCGGTTTTGCTTCTCTTGGAAAAAATATCCTTCTCTCGCGTCAAGCCAAAATCTATACGCCAAGCAAAATTAGCCTTGGGAATTATGTCAGAATCGATGATTTTTGTATCCTAAGTGGAAAAATAGAAATTGGAGATTTTGTGCATCTTGGAGCTTTTTCATCAATTACTGGAGGAAATATCGGGGTAAAAATCGGAGATTATTGTGGAATGAGTTCTTATTCAAAAATATTTGCACTTAGTGATGATTTTGTCAATGGCTATCTTATCGGTCCTTGTATCCCAAATCAATTCAGACACATCATAGCAAAAGAGGTGGTATTGACTAAGCATTCTCATATAGGAAGCCATAGTCTAGTAATGCCCGGAAGCGTATTTGAAATCGGATCTTGTCTTGGACCTATGAGTTTAAATCTAGGAAGAAAATTTAAAAAATGGAATTATTATTGTGGCAATCCTGCCAAAAGCATTTACACTATTTCTTCAGAACGAGTTTTAAGTTTTGAAAAAGAAATGCTTTTAAACATAATGGGGGGGGGGGGTAAAACCATCTCATAATCTCTTTAGTTACATTGTCAATGTAACACAAGAGGTGACATGTGCATAAAAGATTTCTTTTTATCGGAAGTCGATTCTGCGTTTTGGATTTTATGCTTAAATCACAACTTGAGACTTCCATACTCATCCCAAAAGGTATTTCCATCTCAAATAATTTACCCCATCAATCATTTGCAACAAAAGAAGAGCTTATCAAACTGATACAACAACATACTTTTGATATTCTTGTATCCAATGGATGCCCCTTTATACTTCCTGTTAAAAGGCTTAAAAAACCACATCAAATATTTATTAATATTCACCCCTCTCTACTTCCAAGTCTCAAAGGAGCACATCCAATCAATGGAGCGATTCTATTCAATCAACCGACAGGTGCAACATGTCATATTATGAATGATAATATAGATGATGGTGCGATAATCAGTCAGATTCAAGTCTATAACTCCTCAAATATCCCTCTTAAATTGCTTTATCAAATGTGTTTTCTAGCAGAAGTGGAGGCTTTCAAAAAAGCTCTAAAACGAAATTTTTCTATTTGTTCTATACAACCTGTGAGAAAAGAGAGTTATTTTACTAGAACAGAAAATTTGATGCATATCAATTTTGAGGATATGGATACCCACAAAATAATGCAAAACATACAAGCCTTTTGCATCAAAAAACAATATGCAAAAATCATATTTAAACATCATATTATTCCTATCTATGATGCGAAAATCATTAAAAATACATTTTTGAAAAAACATTTTTGTAACGCAGTTTTAAATGAAATCGTAATGGTATATGAGGATTGTATCTTGCTTAATAGAGATAAGGTATTTCTGCAACTTCAAATTCCATCAAAATATATCAATATTTTAAAAATTGGCATCAATCTTGCTCAAAAAACAAATATTTACCAAACCACCCCATATATCAAAGCAACAAAACAAACAGAGCAAAAAATTTTTGATTTTCATTACCAAAAAGGATCTTATGTTTTTTCAAATCGTGCAATCAAATCACGCATTAACAAGAGTGAATATTTTGATATTGCCTCTCCTTATGGTTTTGCTGGATACTACACAAATACATCAAATCTTGATTTTATTCAAGAAGCTCTTTTACAGCAAGAAAAAAAAGCACAGCAAGAAAACATTATCGCAGAATTTATACGCTTTCACCCATTATGTCATTTTTCTCAAAATTTTTCACAATTGCTTGATTTATTTCAAATGGAAAGAGAAGTTATAGAGGTTACAACAAATCCACAAACAAGATGGCAAAACTATCCATCAAGAATAAGAAGCAAAATTCGAAAGGCATTACGAGAGCTATCTATCAATCAAAGCTATGATGCTCATCAATTTCACTATCTCTACACCCAAACTATGAAGCGTAATAATGCTCAAAACTTTTATTATTTCAATCTTGAATATTTTCAAAAACTCATTAAATTTAAAGAATGTATTCTATTGGAAGCAAAAATCAATGGGCAAACTTGTGGAATGGCAATGTTTTTATATGATGATTACACAAGTTATTACCATCTTGGAGCTACTTCTGATTCCTCTATCCAAAATAATATCAATCCTATGTGTGGTCTTTTTGAGAGTTTTTTTCAAATCGCATCATCCAAAGGCATTCAATCTTGTATTTTAGGAGGTGGCAGAACCTCATCAAAAGAAGATAGCTTATTTTTATTCAAAAAACAATTTTCACCCATTCTCAAACCTTTTTATATTGGAGGAAAGATTTATAATCAAGCAATTTATCAAGAACTTTGTGCAGATTATAATAATCCGTTTTTTTTGAAATATCGTTTTGCTGATAATCTAAGTGGGGGGGGGGGATAATACAGAATACCTCTTCTTAGCAAGGTATTGTGCGTGAAACCTCTCATCTTATTGGGAGGAGGAGGGCATTGCAAATCTTGTATTGATGTGATTGAACAAGAAAATAGATTCCGTATTATAGGGATTTTAGATGCCAATCTTTTTCATCAAGGGATACAAAAAATTTTTGATTATCCAATCTTAGGTGGAGATGAGCAACTTCCAAACATTAGAGAGACAATTCCCTATGCGTTCATTACAATTGGTCAAATCAAAACTCCTTATACGCGTTTGCAAGTCTATCACACACTCAAAAAACTTGATTTTTCACTCCCTATCATCATCTCTCCTCTAGCTTATGTTTCAAAGTATTCTCATATCCAAGAAGGAAGCATTATTATGCACCACGCACTTATCAACGCCAATACTTCAATTGGAAAAATGTGCATCATCAATTCAAAATCTCTCATTGAACATGATTGTGTGATTGGAGATTTTTGCCATATTTCTACAGGAGCTATTCTCAATGGCAATTGTGTCTTGGGAGAAAAAACTTTTGTAGGAAGCAACACGCACATCAAACATGGAAAAATTATCGATTCTGAACAAATCATTTATCATAACTTGCCATTTTGAAGATACAAATCACAAAAGAGATTCAGTGGAGTTATTGTAAAATATAGCCTTACTAATAATAAAATCAGAAATTAGCTGAAATAGGTGCATTTAATAAAAAAGATATAGGAAATCAACAAGTGTCAATAGATATTCAATACTTACATATCAACAAAAAAGAAGAACTTCTGCCTTTCAAAGAAGAAATTCTGAATCTTTTCTATGAATGCTTTGATAGAAAGTTTGATGAAAAACTCTGGACTTGGCTCTATCTTGAAAATCCGCTTAATTATCCAATTGTCAATCTTGCATTTTTAAACCGCAAACTTGTTGGACACTATGCCTTCATTCCGCTAAAAACAAATCTATACAATGTCTTTTTATCTGTTACAACAATGGTTGCCAAAAATGCAAGAAAACACGATGTTTTCTGCAGTCTTGCTACAAAAAGCTATGATTTTGCTAGAGATTTAAACTGCGATATCATTATTGGATTTCCCAATAAAACTGCAGTAATCGTTCATAAGGTATTACTAGATTGGCAAATTGAAGATACCTTTATTGCTAGTGTTAATAATTATCATCTTGAACATAAAGAAGAGATGATTTATCTTGATACAAAGGATTTAGAATTCATGCATTGGAGACTTTCCAAACCAAATGTAAGCTATATCACTAAGCCTAATGGTTTGATTATGAAAAAATATGAAGATTCACTAGATATTATGCATTTTGAAAAAGCCACATTTTTGGAAAAAACGGATTGCTTATACAATGTGCTCACTCAAGATCAAGCATTGAAGAATCAAAAAAGCATTGATTATCCATTTGGATATAAAGTTCTAAATCCCTTGATTCAAAATCCCTCTTTTAGGATAGAACTTTTAATGTCGGATGTATTTTGAAAGTTATCGTTGCTGTTGTTTTATATCCTTCTAAATTGTTTGATAATTTTTTAGATGATTGTCTTACAAGTATTTTTGCTCAATCATACAAAGATTTTACACTTGCTTTATTCTGTGATGGTATCTCAGAAAGTGCGATTCAAAAAAAACTAGAGCAAATGAATTATACACAGCCAATTATATTTTATTCTCAGCCATTAGGACAAACCACTCCATCGGCAATTCGGGATTTCATCATCAAATCTTCAATCCAACAAAATTTTGACTATCTCTGCTTTGTTGATTTTGATGAAAAAATAGATTCAAATCGCATTGAAATGACATTAAAAAATATGCATAGCTATGACTTTAGCTATTGCAATGCACGGATCACAGACTCTGCACTAAATAATAAAATTGCAAATATACATCAAGCCAAAAATATACCCGCAACAACCAACAATCATTTAGAAATCCTAGATAAAAATTTCATCGGACTTGGAGCCATCACTCTTAATTTGAGACAAACAAAGCTTTATGATTTTCGCCTACCATCAAATATCATTGTCTTTGATTGGTTTTTGGCAACCCATATGCTTCTACAAGGAGCGTCTGGAGTTGCCATATCAAATACATTTACAAACTATAGGCAACATCCAGAATCCTTTGTCGGAGCCAACCATTATCTTGATCAACATTCCCTGGATTTGGGAATTCGTGTCAAAAAAAACCACTACCAACATTTTCGTGAATTTCACCCTGCGTATCAAAACAAATACCATCAAATCATAGAGCTCGAAAAATTCTTGCGATATAATAGTGAGAAATATATTCACATCATTAATTCTCACTTTGATCCACAGCCTATGTGGTGGTGGGAAAATATTAAAACATTGGAGGAAATAAAAGAATGGATTTGAATGCACTTACTAAACCATATGTCATCGCAGAAATTGGTTGTAATCATAATGGAGATACAGATTTGGCAATCAAAATGATTGATGAAGCGAAAAGATGTGGAGCAGATGCTGTCAAATTTCAGTTTTTTGATGAAACAAATCTATCAACGAGTCAATACATAGATGAACTTGATAGCGGCAAAGTCAAGTTAGAAAATGTGTCTAAATGGGAAAGCAAAAAATTAGGGCTTACAAACATAAGAGAGCAGATAAGAGCATTTATTAATTCAAAAGAACAGCTCACAATATTCAGAGAACATTGCAAAAAAATAGGTATTGATTTTGGTTGCACAGCAGCGAATGAAGATGGTATTCAGTTTTTAGCTTCGATTGAAAGTGATTTTATCAAACTCGCTTCTATGGATGTAGATAATCCAAGAATGATTCTCTCAGCAATTCAAACCAAACTTCCCATCATCATCTCTACAGGAATGTCCTCTCTTTCAGAGATTGATGAAGCTTACAATTTATTTAAAAAAGCAAAATATGAGAATTTTGCAATGTTACATTGTGTGTCTATTTATCCTCCACGCAATGAGATTGTCAATCTCAATTTTATCAATACATTGCAAAAAATTTATGATTGTGAGATTGGCTACTCAGATCACACATTAGGATATTCTATCACTCTTGCTGCAATTGCAAAAGGTGCTAAAATCATCGAAAAGCATTTTACTCTTGATAAAGATATGGAAGGATGGGATCACAAAGTTTCTGCAGATTCAAAAGATTTGGAAATTATTTGCAAAGAGGGACAAAGAATCTTTGAATGCTTAGGAAATAAATACAAAGTTATCTCTCAAGATGAAGTAGAAAAAAGAGAAAAGTTTAGACGCAGTGCGACAACAGCACGCAGTATCAAAGAGGGAGGAATTGTTACAGAAAATGATATTGTCTATAAACGCCCAGGCACTGGAATCACGCCAGCAGAGACTAAATGGCTTATTGGAAGAAAAGCAAAGCACGATATTGCTGAAGACACAACGCTTATATGGGATTACTTTGTCTAAACAAGTTCTTATTCTCTCCACCCATCCAGATGATGAAACACTTGGTGCAGGAGGCACTCTTCTTAGACACAAGGCACAAGGAGATGCAATCCATTGCATTTTTTGCACAAGTATTTTTCAAGATGAAGGTTTTCATCCTGAAGTCATTCAAAAACGCCAAGAAGAAATCAAACAAGTAAGTGATGCCTATGGCTTCACTTCTACTCATTTTCTCAATCTCAAAACAATGCGAGTTGATGAATACACACGCAGTGAGATTATTGGCAAAATCTCTCAAATCTTTCAAGAGATTCAACCAAATATCATCTATCTACCCTTTGCTTATGATGTCCATAGTGATCATAGAATCATCTTTGAATGTGCCTTTTCTTGCACAAAATCTTTCCGTTATCCAAGCATTGAACGCGTTTTGATGATGGAAACACTTAGTGAAACAGATTTTGCCCCAAGTTTTCCACATCAAAGCTTCATTCCTAATGTTTTTGTAGATATTTCTGATTTTATTGAAAAAAAATGTGAAATTATGTCTATCTATGCAAGTGAGATTGCCCCTCCACCCTTTCCTCGCTCAATAGAAAATATCAAGGCTCTAGCCCTTTATCGTGGTAGCACTATGGGAGCATTCAATAAGAATGGTGTGGAAACAAATGCAACCCCAAAATACGCAGAGGCTTTTATGCTATTAAAGGAGAAAATTTTATGATCAAAATTGGAATGATTGGGGTAAGTGATGGCAATGGACATCCATATTCTTTTTCTGCAATATTCAATTACTATAATGCAGAAAAAATGAGACAGAGTGGCTGGGAAAATATATTCAACTATTTGCAAAAGGAAGAAAAAGATAATTTTGGAATCAAAGATGCAAATATCACTCATATTTGGACACAGGATTTAAATGAAAGCCAAAAAATTGCACAAGCATCAAATATTACTCATATATGCCAAACCTATCATGAAATGATTGATCAAGTCCAAGCAGTGATTATTGCTAGAGATGATTGGCGGTCTCATATAGAAATTGCTCTTCCATTTCTTGAAGCTGGAAAAAATGTTTTCATCGACAAACCTTTATCTCTTTCATTTGAAGAATGTGAGATTTTTCAACCCTATATAAAAAATGGCAAACTCATTAGCTTTTCAAGTCTTAAATTTTCTCCAGAACTTGATTCTATCAAAACAAGAATTAAAGATTTTGGAGAAATCAAACTTATTAGAGGCATTACTCCTAAAACATGGGAAAAATATGCCATTCATCTACTAGATGGCATTAGAGGGGTTTTGGATTTTGATTTTCAAGATATTGTGATTAATAGATGCCAACATGAATCCTTAACAATTTATACAAAAGAGAATATTTTGATACAGCTTGATTGTTTGGGAAATATGCAATATCCGATGCTGCAACTTGAGTTTTTTTCTTCTACAAATTATGAAAAAGCAAATTGTCTCAATGCTTTTGTATCCTTCAAAAGAATGCTAGAATATTTTGTTCAAAGCATCAAAGGACAAACAGAAATTCAAAATAATCTTAAAACACTCAAACAAATGGAAATTCTTATCAAAGGTCAGGAGATTCTAAATAAATGCAAATCCTAGCAATTCTTCAAGCACGCATGAGTTCAACAAGACTACCAGGGAAAGTTGCAATGAAGGTCAAAAATCAAACCATGCTTGAATATGAAATCAAAAGAATCCTCCAAGCAAAAAAAATTGATAAATTGGTAGTGGCAACATCAACTAACAATGAAGATGATATTATCGAAGAGATAACAAAACATAGTAATGTAGAATGTTTTAGAGGTAGTCTGCATAATGTCTTAGATCGTTACTTTCAGTGTACGATAAAATATCAACCCTCACATGTAGTAAGACTTACTGGGGATTGCCCCATTATTGATCCTTGCATCATTGATGATATTATTGAATTGCATTTAAAAACATTAGCAGATTACACAACCAATGGACTAAAAAGAACATTCCCCGATGGTTTAGATACAGAAATTATGACATTTGCAACACTCCAAAAAGTGCATCAAAGAGCAGTAAGTCAAAAAGATCTTGAACATGTAACACATTATATTTATACACATCCGCAAGAATTTAACATTCAACATTATCTCAATGATGAAGATTTTTCACATATTCGATGGACATTGGATTATGAAGAAGATTATAAATTACTAAAAAATATCATAGAATCTCAACCTAACAATACTTTTTCATGGAAGGAATTATTGTGAAGTTTATTCCTGAAATTATTTTGGACGAAAACGCTACGATTAGTGAAGCTGCAAGTTTTTTAGAAAAAAATGATTTTTATGGTGATGGAAAAACCGTTTTGTATGTTCTCAATGATGACAAACAATTATTAGGATCGATTATGGATTCTGATTTGAGAAGAGCCTTGATTGAAAAAAATCTATCATCTGATACAAAGGTCAAAGAGATTATGAATCTCAATCCTAGAAAAATCATTTATGGGCAAACAAAGCAAAATAATGATTTTAAAACTTGGAAAAAATCTCGACATATCCCTATTGTTGATGAAAATAATATTTTACTTGGTTTCAAAGAAAATTACGAAGTTTATTTCTATCCAAATAAAGTTGTCATTATGGCAGGTGGATTGGGAAAAAGATTGAGACCTTTGACTGAACATACCCCAAAACCAATGTTACGCATAGGATCAAAGCCTATTTTGCAAGAAATTATTGAAAGCTTTCAAGAACAAGGTTTTTTGGATTTTTATATCAGCATTAATTACAAAGCTCAAATCATAAAAGAATATTTTGAGAATGGCAAGAAATTCAATGTCAAAATCCAATATCTTGAAGAAGAAAAAGAGCTTGGAACTTGTGGAAGTATCAAACTTGCTCAACGCTTCTTGCAACATCCTTTTTTTGTCATCAATGGAGATGTCTTAGCAAACATTGATTACAACAAAATGCTTCAACAGCACCAAAAAAACAAAAATGATATTACACTTTGTGCTTTTCCATACGCTGTTGATATTCCTTTTGGTGTTATTGAATCAAATGACAAACAATGTGTCAGTCAAATTGTAGAAAAACCACAATATTCTTATATGATAAATTGCGGAGCCTATATCATCAATCCTGAAGTTATAACCTTAATTGATGATAAAAGTCCTATGGATATGCCGACTTTGATTCAAAAGGTGCTTGACAAACAGGGTAAAGTCGGTTTTTTCACCATTAGTGAGTGGATTGACATAGGAAATCTTGAAGATTTTTATCGTGCAAAACACAAAAAACATCTTAAACAAGGAGAACAAAATGAATTTTGACAAATCAAATCAATGGAGAATCAAGGCAAAAGCCCTCATTCCTGGTGGAGGACATACTTATAGCAAGGGTGATGACCAATTTCCAGAACTTAGCCCCTTTGCTATTGTGAGAGGCAAGGGAGGAAGAGTTTGGGATCTTGACAATAATGAATTTGTGGATTGGGGTATGGGCTTAAGCTCTGTTTTATTAGGACATGCTTATGAGCCTATATTGGAAGTTATTCGCAAAGAATTAGAATATGGATGTAATTTCATACGCCCCTCATTCATCGAAGCAGAGGTTGCTGAACTTCTTTGCAATACAATTCCATCAGCACAAATGGTAAAATTTTCCAAAAATGGTTCTAATGCAACAACTGCAGCCGTAAAACTTGCTAGAGCATACACAAAAAAAGATATGGTTCTAAGATGTCAAGATCATGCGTTTTTTAGCATAGATGATTGGTTTATGGGAAATACCGTAGTTAATGCAGGGATACCAAAAAGCACACAAATTTTGACAGATTCTTTTTATTATAATAATCCACAAAGTCTCATTGATAAAATCACAGAGCATAACGGAAATATTGCATGTGTTATCCTAGAGCCAGCAGCCACAGAAGAGCCTACTGATAATTTTCTCCAAAAAATTAGGGAAATTTGCACACAACACAATATTGTGTTGATTTTTGATGAAGTGGTATCAGGATTTAGATTTCATCCAAAAGGTGCACAATTCATTTATGGAGTTACCCCAGATCTCTCAACATTTGGAAAAGCAATGGGAAATGGTTTTTCGATATCTGCACTTGTTGGAAAAAGAGAAATTATGGAATTAGGTGGTATCAACCACAATCAAGAACGCGTATTTTTGCTCTCTACAACCTATGGTGGAGAAACACATCATTTGCGAGCTGCACAAAAGACCATAGAATTACTGATGCAAAATGATTATGAGATTACAAAACATATTTGGAACACAGGCAAAACTTTAAAAGAAGCCTACAATAAGATTGCCCAAGAATGCCATATCGCACAATACACACAAATCACAGGAATTGATTGTCGCCCATACTTCGTCTTTACAAATCAAAAAGGAGAAAATGATTCTATTCTTAGAACACTCTTTATGCAAGAAATGATTAAAAATAATGTTTTAGTCCAAACGCTCAATCCATCTTTTTCTCATCAAGAATCTGAAATATCACAAACAATTGATGCATTTGAAAAATCACTCAAAACTCTTGCAATAGCTATTGAAAACAATAGTGTTAGCTCCTTACTTCAAGGCTCTCCTATCAAACCTGTATTTAGAAAATATAATTGAGAGTAGCAAATGGAAGTTTTATACAAACAACAAGATAAACAGAAGTATTTCAAACACTACATGAGTTTCTTAGAAAAGAAACAATTGCCACTAAGCTATCATCCTTATATCATCAAATATTTTCACCTGATTGCTAAGCCCATAGAAGACAAGAGTTTTGTAGTAATCGAAAATCAACAATGTGTAGGAATCTGCTATTGTCCTATTTATGAAATTAATGGAAAGAAACATATTAGCAATAATGGTGGCTATACTCCTATTCCTATTGGGGAGAATGAAAGGATAACCAAGCATCTTTTCAATCTCTTAGATGAGATTGCAATCCAAACTTCTTGCTCTAGCATTCGTTTATATGTTGATTCACAATATAGCACACAATTTATCAATCAGAGAATGATGTCTGATACAGAAAACATGCTTTTGTTAAAAAAATATGGATATATTGATACTTCATCTATCAATACAATTGCTGATCTCACTCTCCCTCAAGAAGAGATGCGAAAACGCTTGAGAAAAAGTTATAAACCACTTATTAATTCGTATATGAAGAAATCGTGTTATTCAATTCATAAAATAACCCAAAGCAATCCAAACAAAGATATTCACGATCAATATGTCCATTTCCATCATCTCTGCTCTGGACGCAAAACTAGAAGTGATGAGAGCTTTGAGATTCAATATCAAATGCTTTTAGATGGATTTGCAACACTATTTGGACTTTGTTACAACAAAGATTTTATTGGATTTTGCTACTTTTTTCATCATTTTCATTATGTTACATATCATAGTGGAGCTGATGATCCCAAATACGAAGGAAGCAAGATTCCAATCTATCATCTCATACTTTGGAATGCCTTTTGTGATTTTCATAAGATGGGCTATGTAAGTTGCAATATGAGCCAACCCTCTAATTTTTCAGTGTTGCAAGGTTTTGGAGATTATAGTGATGAGAAACAAATCAATATTGCAAGCTTTAAAAGAGGTGTGGGGGGGGGGCTACTCCTCTTATTCGAGGGATTAAATATTTTGATAAAGAATGCTTAATTGAAGAGATTGATTTTTTTAAAAAAGAAGGATTAGAAAAATGTTAGATATTTTTATTGAAGGTGAAGTGATTGATTTGAGAATCCCAACGCTAGAGCTTGCAGAAACATCTGATTGGTATAAATGGTTTAATCATCCACATACAACAGCTTTCTTAGAACACGGGGTGTTTCCAAACACTCGTGAAAAACAAATAGAGTTTTTCAAAAGAGCGATGGACGAAAGACTTTTGTTGATGGTTACAAACAAAGATGGGACAATTATTGGATCCACTAGCTTAATGAATATTGATTACAAAACACGCACTGCTGGAAGTGGCTTGGTGATTGGAGATTTTATATGCAAAAACCCTCTTGAAGCCCTAGAAGCTGTTGCAAGAATCACTGAACATGGATTTTGCAAACTTGGATTGAAACGCATTGAAGCAGCACAACATATCAAGCTCATTCCTTGGTCGCATCGTATGAGCTTGATTGGTTATCGTCTTGAGGGGATTTTCCAAAAAGCTTTTGTGAAAGGTATTGAAGTTGTAGATGTTTTAAGAATCTCTGCTCATTATGATGACTATGAAAAGATTATTGCTTCAAGGGGGGGGGGTTATGGGATTCTCAAGAAAAAATGCTTGAGCGTGTTAAAAAACTTCCAAAGCCATCTATCCACAAAAAACTTCAAAAGTTTTTTGAAGAATCCCAAGAGTATTATCATAATATTTTTACATCATAAGGAAAAACAATGCTTCTAAAAGACAAAATAGTTATCATCACAGGGGGTGCTGGACTTATCGGAAAATCTCTGTGCCAAGCCATTATTCAAAATGGAGGGATTGCAGTGATAGCAGATATTTCTCAAGAGCTTGGAGAAAAGGCTCAACATCAAATCGATCCTTCAAAGGAGCATTCACTTTTTGTAGAAATGGATATCACTGCAAAAGAAAGTATTGCTAGTGCGATTGCAAAGATTCATCAAGAATATGGCAAGATTGATGCTTTGGTGAATAATGCCTATCCACGCACCAAGCTATGGGGGAAAAATGATTTTTATCATTTTGATTTTGAGGATTTTTGCCAAAATCTCAAACTCCAGCTTGGGGGCTATGTGCTTACAAGCCAACAATTTGCTCTTTATTTCAAAAAACAAGGTTGGGGGAATATCATATCGATGTCCTCGATTATGGGAGTTTATGCTCCAAAATTTGAAAACTATGTAGGCACGGATATGGATAGCGTAGTGGATTATTCTATCATCAAAGCAGGGATTAATCACATGACACGCTGGATGGCAAAATATCTTGCCAACACTGGCATTAGAGTTAATGCCATTGCACCGGGAGGAATCCTTGCTAACCAACCTCAAAGTTTCCTGCAAAAATATCGCAATTGCTGCACGAACAAAGGAATGCTTGATCCTCAAGATCTTAATGGCACTTTGATTTATCTGTTGAGTGATATGAGCAAATATGTCAATGGACAAATTCTTATTGTTGATGATGGATGGGGATTGTGAAACATAATATATTTTTGCTCGATAGAGATGGCGATATGCTTGAGTATATTCTCGCCCATTCTCAAGATAAGATTGTCGCACTAGTATGTGAAAAACACAAAAAAATCCTAGATCTTATTTCTCAATATCCAGAGAGGATTCTGCATATCATTGATTATAATGCTTTGCTTGATATTCAAAGCGTTGAATGTATTGATTATAGCTTGATTGCAAAAATGAAATTTGCTCAAATTGATATTGAAACCATGCTCCATCGCATCATGCTCAATAATCCTCTAGCCAAAGATATCTATCATCAACATCTCTCTTTTTTCGCACAAATTTTCAAACAAAATCAAATTGATATTTTGGTTTCTGCAGAAGCCAATCTTGCTTCACCTAATCATCATATCCCTTTTGCTCTATGCTGCCTACTTGGAATCCCTTGCTATTCTCTTGAAGGTTATCACTATACCGCTGTAGCACTCAAAAACCACAATAATCGCAAGGAAAACTACGCAACATCACAAAAAAACATTCCTTTTGTTAGTCAGACAATCTGTGCTTCTGCAGAAAATATCATTTATTACACACTCAAAACTTCAAAAGAATATCAAAAAATGAGCATCAAAAGAATCATCAAAAATTTTGCATTAAAACTTGGGGGTGAGATGCTCTCACAATTTCTTGTTTGTTTATCAAGGTTAAATTTTAAGCAAGATCGACTAGGCATCCCCTATTCTTATTGGGATAAACTCTATTATTTTTTTAGATACAAACAACTCAAAAGATACTATGACAAGCACTCCGTGATTCCTAATTTGAAAGAAAAATATATTTATTATAGCCTTCATCTTGAACCAGAGGCTGCGATCATAGGACAAACGATCCTAGAAAGTCAGCTTACCATCATCAAAATGCTCTCCCAAGCCCTCCCTAATGGGTGGAGATTATATGTCAAAGAACATCCACACCAATTTATGCTCAACAATGAAGTCTCTCATTATTTCATCAACAACTTGGATTTTTTCAAAAACATCAGCCTCTATCAAGAGATCAAAAAATTGAAAAATGTTGAATTAGTTTCGCTCAAAATTTCCTCAAAAGAGCTGATGCAAAATGCACAAGCAATTGCTACTTTTGGTGGAACTATTAGTTTAGAATCTGCATTTGATAATATTCCAGCTATTTTATTCAATCCCTTTGAAAGTGTATATGGAGTGCTAGATCATACTTTGCATGTAACTTCCTATGCTGATTTACTCACAGCAATCCAAAAGATTCAAGATGGTTTTTTGAAAGACAAAAAAATCAATATCCAAAAAATCAATCCTTATTTAGCCAATCCCAATGATGCTAACTTTTATGATAATCTTTTTGCCACTATCAAAGAACATGCCAAAACAATCAAACCCACAGGAGAGAAGCTTTGGTAGAACGATCTCTAGCCCCCATTGTCCTATTTGTCTATAATCGTCCATCACACACACGCCAAACGATACAAGCACTTTTGCAAAATCCCCTTGCCTCACAAAGTCAGCTTTTCATCTATTCAGATGCTCCAAAAGACACCAAAACAAAACAAGCCGTTGAAGAAGTAAGAGAATATATCCACACTATAGAGGGCTTTGAAAACATCACAATCATTGAGAGGGAGAGAAATTTTGGCTTAGCTGATTCTATCATCGATGGTGTAACTTCCATTGTGAATCAATATGGAAAAATCATTGTTTTGGAAGATGATATTGTCGTCTCTCCTTGTTTTTTGGAGTATATGAATGAAGCACTTGCTATGTATGAAGAAGATCTAAAAGTGGCTTGTATTTCTGCTTTTAATTTTCCTCTCAAATACCCTCAAAATATGCAAGATACAACTTTTTTCCTCAAAGGAGCGGATTGCTGGGGATGGGGCACTTGGGAAAGAGCGTGGAAACATTTTCAAAAGGATGGGAGCCAACTTCTAAAAGAGATTCAAGAAAAAAAATTGCAAAAACAATTTGATCTTGACAACTCCTACCCTTACACCCAAATGCTAAAAAATCAGATCAAAGGCAAAAACAATTCTTGGGCGGTCCGTTGGTATGCTTCTGCTTTTTTGAAAAATATGCTTTGTCTATACCCCAAACACTCTTTAGTCGAAAATATTGGCACAGATGGCACACATTTCAAAAATGCGAAAAAAAATGAGTTTTTTGGGGTTATTTCTGATACATCGTTTTGTATCACAAAGCTTAAGTGTCGTGAGAATCTTGAAGCAAGACAAGCTTTGATTTTTTTCTTTAAAAATCAAAAAGGGTTATTTTTTTGTAGAATATTAAAAAAAGCAAAGCAATTTTTGAGGATTTCGTGAAAACAATTTTTAAAAAACTATGCCCTCCAATCATTAAAGATTGTTTCAATCTTTTATTGCAAAGAAACATTCAATGGACTGGAAACTACACATCTTGGCAAGAAGCACAAACAAATGCGATTGGCTATGATCCAAATATGTTTATCCATCAGCTTGTCCAATCAGCAAAAATAGCAAGAGATGATGAGGAAAAA
Organism: Helicobacter enhydrae; assembly: GCF_001693335.1. Lineage (NCBI taxonomy): Bacteria > Pseudomonadati > Campylobacterota > Epsilonproteobacteria > Campylobacterales > Helicobacteraceae > Helicobacter > Helicobacter enhydrae. The sequence continues at coordinate 873,161 of NZ_CP016503.1, forward strand.
GTCGAGAGAGATAGCTTGATTTTCAATCGTTCAGAGGTCACCTATCCCTATCCATTGCTTAGCAATCTTTTTGCTTTTTGCACCCATACTCAAGCACAAAGTCTTTTCATTCTTGATCTTGGAGGTAGTTTGGGAAGCCTTTATTATCAGAATCGCAAGTTTTTGAGTTTGCTTCCAAAATTTACTTGGAATATTCTAGAACAAGAGCAGATCATCCAAATAGGTAAAAAAGAATTTCAAAACCACACATTGTTCTTCCACTCCTCATATCAAGAGGCGGGGACACGACTCAAAGCTTCAGATACAAAAATCCTTGTTTTATCAAGTGTTTTACAATATCTTGAAAAACCCTTTGAAACACTCAAGCCAATCTTAGAGTATTTTGATTTTGATTGCATTCTTGTTGATCGCACACCCTTTAGCACAAACCATCAAGCACGCATTGCGATTCAAAAAGTCCCAAAGCGTATTTATCATTCTTCTTACCCTTGTCATCTTTTTAGCAAACATTTCTTTCTAGACTTTTTCCAAAATTTCACAACTAGCAGGGGGGGGGGGTATGATTTGTTTGATGAATTTGATAGCTACATTGATTGCAACCAAAAAGAATTATTTTTCTTGGGCTTTGCATTCAAAAGGAGGGAGCAATGCTTAAAAAACTAAAACTTTTTTTTAGAAAACAACAATTCCACCCAAACTTTTTTGGAATCTTTCTCAACATTGTTGTTGTGGCACGAAAAGTATGATTTACAATTACTGCACTCTTTTTGATTCCAACTATCTTACAAGGGGCATTGCGATGCTTGAGAGCCTCAATCGACATACGCAAGACTTCCATCTCTATATTTTGGCTTTTGATACACTCGCTTACAATATTCTCACAAACATCAATCATCCCAAAACCACCATCATCAGTATGGAACAATTTGAGACGCCAGATTTGCTTCAAGTCAAGCAAGATCGCACAAGGGGAGAATATTGCTGGACTTGCACTCCATTTATCATTGATTATTGCATTCAGACTTTTAATCTCTCACATTGCACTTATCTTGATGCTGATTTATACTTTTTTGATAATCCCAATATTTTGATAGATGAAATGCAAGATAATTCGGTTTTGCTAACCAAACACAACTACACTCCAAAATACAATCAAGAAGCCACAAGTGGAATCTATTGCGTCCAATTTATGACTTTTAAAGCTACTCAAAAAGGTTTGGAAGCTTTGCAATGGTGGAAAGATCGTTGTTTTGAGTGGTGCTATGCACGCTTTGAAAATGGAAAGTTTGGAGATCAAAAGTATCTTGATGATTGGACACAACGCTTTGAGGGTGTGCATGTTTTGCAAAATATTCGAGGCGGACTTGCTCCTTGGAATATCCAACAATACCACGACATATCCCCTATTTTTTATCATTTTCATCATCTCAAATTTATCGATGAGGACAAAATCGATCTGTGTCCTTACTTTCTCCCCCCACACACAATCAAAACGATTTATGCTCCCTACATCCAACATTTGCTCCAATTGAGAATGCGATTTTATCCCCAAAATTTTGATGGACGCACCAAGCCACACTTCACTTGGAAAACGCCTTTGCGATGGATCAAACGCAAACTTCTCAACACATACAATATCTATAATCTCAAAAACTTTGGAATCTAAATGGCTTGTTATCTACAAATACCTACGCATAATGATGATAGAGGGAGTTTGAGTGTTATTGAAAAGATTCTGCCTTTTGAAATCAAGCGTGTTTATTATATGTATGATGTTTCCCAAACTCGAGGAGGACACGCACACATCAAAACAACTCAAGCCTTTGTGTGTTTGGGGGGAAGTTGCGAAATCGTTACACAGACAAAACAATGCAGACAAAGTTTCCTGCTTGATTCTCCTCAAAAATGCTTAGTTTTGGAGCCTCACGAATGGCATACGATTGAGAACCTTTCACCACAAGCTTTCTTGCTTGTCCTTGCATCAGAATACTACGATCCATCAGACTATATTGTGGAGATTCCCAATGATTGAATATGAAAACTTAAGCAAAGCCAATGCAAGATTTTCCCAAGAGTTCCAAGAACAATTTCATCATTTTTTGGAAAAAGGGTGGTTTATTTTGGGAGAAAATGTCTCAAAGTTTGAGGAAGAATTTGCCCAATATGTTGGCACAAAATATTGTGTAGGTGTAGCATCAGGACTTGATGCTCTAATTTTGTCCCTACAAGCACTCAATTTGCCAAAAGATTCTGAAGTGCTTGTCCCATCCAACACTTATATCGCTACCATTTTGTCTATTTTGAGGAATGATCTTAAGCCCGTTTTGGTAGAACCCAATATCCACACATACAATATCGATCCACACAAAATCAAAGAAAAAATCACCTCCAAAACCAAAGCGATTGTCATAGTGCATCTCTATGGCAAAGCGTGTGAAATGGATCCTATTCTCTCTATTTGCCGAGATTATGACTTGCATCTCGTAGAAGATTGTGCTCAAGCACACGGAGCAAGATACAAAAACAAGCAAGTGGGGACATTTGGGATTGGTTGTTTTAGCTTTTATCCCACAAAAAATCTTGGGGCTCTTGGAGATGCTGGAGGCATCACAACAAATGATCCACAATTGGCAGAAAAACTTAGGGCTTTACGCAATTATGGATCCAAACAAAAATACATCAATCAATATATTGGCTACAACTCAAGACTTGATGAGCTCCAGGCTTGTTTTTTGCGTATCAAACTTAAATCTTTGAATGAACTTATTGCCCATAAACGCACACTTGCAAGCCTCTATTTAGAAAATTTGAAGAAAGATTTTATCTGCCCTATTGTCGAAAAAGATTTTTTTGATGTGTATCATATTTTTAACATCAGGCATTCCCAAAGAGATCAGCTCAAATCCTATCTTTTTGAGCAAAATATCGCTACAGAGATACATTATCCCATCCCATCCCATAGGCAAGAAGCTATGCAAGGGATTTTTGATACAAATTATCCCATTGCCGAAACAATACATCAAACCACCCTTAGCCTTCCTATCTCTTTTGCTCATACCCAAGAAGAGATTTGGCAAGTCATCGAGACGCTCAACAAATGGAAATCCATCACCTAAAACACAAAACTTGATAGAATTGCATATTTTTATAAAGGAAGTTGATTGAAAGGAATTATTTTAGCTGGAGGAAGTGGCACTCGTTTGTTTCCATTGACAAAAGGTGTTGTTAAGCAGCTTTTGCCTATTTATGACAAACCAATGATTTATTATCCTCTTTCAATCCTTATGCTTGCAGGGATCAAAGAAATCTTAATCATCTCAACTCCTAGAGATATTCAAAGATTCCGAGATCTTTTGGGTGATGGTTCGCAATTAGGACTTAGATTTGAATACATTATTCAAAATCATCCAAATGGACTTGCAGAAGCTTTTATTTTGGGAGAAGAATTCATTCAAGGAGATGATGTGTGCCTTGTCCTTGGAGACAATCTGATTTATGGAGAAGGGCTCATCAAAACACTTCAATCTAGTGTGGCAAAAGTCAAAGAAAAAAGGGAAGGAGTTGTGTTTGGCTACTATGTCAATAATCCCTCTGATTATGGCATCGTAGAATTTGATCAAAACAATCAAGTTATTTCGATTCAAGAAAAACCAAAATGCCCAAAAAGCAATTTCGCAGTGATTGGATTGTATTTTTATCCCAATGATGTCACAACAAAAGCAAAACAAGTGGTCCCATCCTCTCGAGGAGAGCTTGAAATCACCTCGATCAATCAGCTCTATCTACAAGAGCAAAGACTTCAGGTGGAGTTTTTGGGGCGTGGTTACGCTTGGCTTGACACTGGCACATACGATCATCTTTTGGAAGCAAGTAATTTCATCGAGATTATTGAGAAGCGACAAGGACTAAAAATCGCCTGTATTGAAGAGATTGCCTACAAAATGGGTTATATTTCACGCCAAGATCTTCAAAACTTGGGAAAAAATATGGAAAAAAATCAATACGGACAATATATCTTAAAGATTGCAGAGCAATGAGAAATATTCTAATTACAGGTGGAGCAGGCTTTATTGGAAGCAACTTTATTGATTATTTTTTAAAACGCTATCCTCATTACAAGATTTTCAATCTCGATGTATTGACCTATGCAGGAAAATTGGAAAATATGAATGAGTTTTATCATCACCCAAATCATACTTTTATACAAGGAGACATCTGCGATCTTAATTTGTTGGGAGAGATTTTTGAAAAATACAAAATCGATTCTATCATTCATTTTGCTGCAGAATCTCATGTTGATAACTCCATTGCCTCTCCCAATGCTTTTGTCCAAACCAACATCAACGGCACATTTTCTTTGTTGCAAACCGCATTGCATTTTTGGCTCAAAAATCCCTTTGATTACAAAACCCCTTATGGGATCTTCCACCACATTAGCACAGATGAAGTTTATGGTAGTTTGGGGGACACTGGATATTTCACAGAAACAACACCTTACGCCCCAAATTCTCCCTATTCTGCCTCCAAAGCATCTAGCGATATGCTTGTGAAAAGCTATCATCACACTTATGGACTTAAAACCTTCATTACCAACTGCTCCAATAATTATGGACCAAAACAACACGATGAAAAACTCATCCCGACCATTATTCGCAAAGCCATCAATCAAGAAGATATTCCAATTTATGGAAATGGTTTAAATATTCGAGATTGGCTTTATGTTTTGGATCATTGTGCGGGGATCGATCTTGTTTTCCATAGCCAAAATTTTGGAGAGACTTACAACATTGGTGGTAACAACGAGCATACAAACATACAAATCGCTCATCTAGTGTGCAAGATTCTAGATGAACTGCATCCAAAAGCAAAAGGGAAATATTCAGACCAAATTACTTATGTCAAAGATCGTTTGGGGCACGACCATCGTTACGCAATCGACGCGTCAAAAATCAGAAATCAGCTCAATTGGACCACCCATTACCCGTTTGTATCAGGAATACACCAAACAATACTTTGGTATCTAAAATCACAAGGATAAATTATGCAAAAAATTTATCGGAATTTCTTTGACAATCAAATGTTGTTTTTTAGAACTTATATATTTATTTTTGGGTTATACGCCTATGACTATCTCCTTTTGCTGATTGACAACAATGTATCATTAGGTAGTTTGTTTTTTGGCTTTTTCTCTTCTTGCATTCTTGCGGCTTTTCTCTGTCTCATTGCTATGTTCCCCAAAAAGATAAGTCGCTACCTTATGTGGCTCTCAAGCCTCATATCTTGTGCTGTGTTTTTGATTGATATTTTTTGCTGGATCACTTTTGAAGCACCATTGAGTGCGACAATGCTAATAACTGCATTTGAAACCAATTTGCAAGAAAGTCTATCTTTTGTTGAACTATATTTCAATTTTAGGATACTTGGAGCATTCTTACTGACAAGCCTTTATGCATATCTTTGTTTTTTTGTTGGCAACCAAAAAACTTTTAAATATAGTGGGGGGGGGGGATTACTCTTTTTGTCCCCATTTGTTCTTTTAGGCTTGTGTTTTGCACTATATGATTTCTATACATTAAAAAATGATTTTAGCGGTTGTCAATACAAAAAATCCTTCTCCTTTCTTATCCCAATGCGACAAATCTGTGCTTTCAACCTAGCTTTCAATGACAACAAGCAAACAAAAGATCTATTGGACAAACTCAAAACTGATTTTCAAACACAAAGCACCGAATTCACAAGAAAAAACAAAATCGAAAATATCGTTTTGATTTTGGGCGAATCCACGCAAAAAAATCATATGCAAATTTATGGCTATGATCTACCCACTACCCCCAATTTGGCAAAACTCGATACAAAAAATCTCATCATCTACAACAATGTGATTTCTCCTCACGCACAGACAACACTCTCTCTTCGCAAAGTGCTAACATTTCTCAACTACGAAAACGAAGATAACAAGCAAGATGTATATACATTGGGAAATCTAATCACTCTTTTTAATCAGGCTAATTATTCAACTTTTTGGATCTCTAATCAACTTGGAAAAACACATGGTGGAGTTACTTCAGTCATTGCTACAAGTAGCAAAAAATACAACTTTGCCTCACAATATAAACAAAATTTCGAAGAAGTGTTCCACGATGGCAAACTATTGCCAATCATTGATATGGAACAAAACAGCAACAAGGAAAAATACAATCTTTTTGTAATTCACTTGATGGGAACACACGCTTCCTATGGGAATCGATACCCTCCGCATTTTTCTTTTTTTGATGATTCGCTTTATCACGGAAAAAAACAACGCACAATCGCTCGATATGACAATGCGGTGCTATACAATGATTATGTCGTGAGTGAAATTATCAAAAAGTTTACAAATCGCGATGCGATTGTGATTTATATCTCAGATCACGGCGAAGAACTTTATGAAAATAATAGCGATTTTGCCGGTCATTCTGATGACAGAATCAGCAAACCTATGGTTGAAATCCCAATGCTAGTATATGTCTCCGATCTTTTTATACAAAATCACCCCATACTTTATACACAGCTTCAATCATCGGTTGATTCCAAATATATGACTGATGATCTAATCCATACTATATTGGATATTGCAGGGATCAAAACTCTCGGATTTGATCCGACACGAAGTATCATCAATCAAAAATTCAATCCCAATAGAATCAGAATGATTGGTGGCAAAAATGGCAAAAATTACGATGCAATCAATCGCTAAAATATAAATCTGTTATAATCTCTCAAATCCAAAAAATAGAGAGTATATGAAAATCACAATTGTAGGTTCAGGTTATGTTGGCTTGGTGAGTGGTGCGTGTTTTGCACAGATGGGGAATTGTGTCACTTGCTTTGATGTAGATACACACAAAATCACTGCCCTCAATCAAGCTTCTATCCCTATCTATGAGCCCGGTCTAAAAGAAATCGTCCAAGAAAATCTCAACAAAAACCTATTCTTCACCACCAATCCTCAAGATGCCTACAAAGACGCTTTGGTGATCTTCATAGCCGTTGGCACACCTATGGGCGAAGATGGAAGTGCTGATCTCTCCTATGTGCTTGCAGTTGCCAAACAAATAGGTGCATACATCGATTCATATTGTGTGATTGTAGATAAATCCACCGTCCCTATTGGCACTGCAACCCTTGTGAAAGAGACGATCTCAAGCGAATTGAAAAAACGCAAAATTCATATAGATTTTGATGTGATTAGCAATCCGGAGTTTCTCAAAGAAGGGAAAGCAATCGCAGATTTTATGAGTCCTGATCGTATTGTCATCGGTTCAGATTCTTCAAAAGCAACACAGATAATGCAAGAGCTTTATACCCCATTCACCCTCAAAAAAGAGCGTTTCATCACGATGGACATCAAATCAGCAGAAATGACAAAATACGCAGCCAATGCGATGCTTGCAACCAAAATCAGTTTCATCAATGAAATGAGTCAAATTTGTGAAAAAGTCGGTGCAGATATTAATGCAGTGAGAATCGGGATAGGATCCGATCCTCGAATTGGTTATGATTTTATCTATCCTGGTATTGGCTATGGGGGGAGCTGTTTTCCCAAAGATATTCAAGCACTTGAGAAAATTGCCAAAGATGTCAAATTGCAACCAAAAATACTACAAGCAGTCCAAGCAGTCAATCAAGAGCAAAAAATCCATTTCGTGCATAAAATCACACAATATTTTGGAGAGAAACTTGAGGGCAAAACCTTTGCTATTTGGGGGCTTAGCTTCAAACCAGAGACAGATGATATGCGAGAATCCCCCTCGCTCTTTATCCTCCGCTCCCTACATCAAATGGGGGCAAAACTCCAAGCTTATGACCCAAAAGCTATGGAAAATGCAAAATTTTATCTCAAGGATTTGAAAAATCTTAGCTATTTTCAAGATAAATATTTGGCACTTCAAGATTGCGATGCACTCTGTGTGCTGACAGAATGGCAAGAGTTCCGCTCTCCTGATTTTACGCGTATTGCCTCAAATCTAAAAGCAAAAATCATCTTTGATGGACGCAATATCTATACAAATTGTGATTTTGAAAAGTTTGATTTGACTTACAGATGTATCGGAAAAATCGATGTTTAGCATAGTCACAGTCGTCTATAATGATGTCTCTCATATCCTAGAGACTATACGCTCTGTTACTTCTCAAACCTATCATAAGATTGAATATATTCTTATAGATGGATGGAGTAATGATGGGACAAAGGAAGCTATTTTGGAGTATTTGCACTCAAATACCCAAATCACGCTGCAAAATCAAACAGATTCCAAACTCTATATTGAGGCACTACATTTTCAATATCCAAATCTTAGTTTTAAGTTTTTAAGTGAAAAAGATGAGGGAATCTATGATGCGATGAACAAAGGAATCGCTCTTGCTACAAAAGAATGGATTAATTTTATGAATTGTGGAGATAGGTTTTATGATTGCAATGTGCTTGAAAAAATCTCAAAAGAAAATATCTCTCAATATGATGTAGTGTATGGGGACACTCAAATCATTTATAACCATCAAGCAAAACGCGTTGTATTAGCTCCAATTCATTGCTCCAATATTCGCCTAATGTTTAGAAATTGCTGCCATCAAAGCTTCTTTCTTAAAACTAAAATCCAAAAACAATATCCATTTGATCTTATGTTTAAAATCGCCGCCGATTACAATACAATACACACGATTCTTGACAACAAGTATAACTTCAAAAAAATTGACATCGTTATTGCATCTTTTGCAAATGGTGGAGCTAGTGATAGTGCTAAATTGTCTTGCACAAACGAAATTTTTAAGATAGCTATGCAACATAATCTTAACAGCCCCATAATTCTTACAAAAATCATTCTTTTTTACTATCCTTATGCAACCATAAAACGATTGATAAAAATTTATCTCCCAAAAAAAATTCTGACACCCCTCATCGCTTTGTATCAAAAGACAAAACATGTGTCCTAAAATATCAGTTATCACAACAACCTTTAATAGTCAAGAAACAATCAAAGATACACTTCAATCAATACTTGAGCAAAATTATAAAAACATTGAATGCATTATTATTGATGGAGCAAGTCAAGATCAAACTCTTAATATTATTCAAAAATATAAAGAAAAATTTGACTCCAATCATATTGATTTAAAAATTTTTAGTGAAAAAGATAAGGGAATCTATGATGCGATGAACAAAGGTATTCAAAAAGCCAGTGGAGATGTAATAGGTTTTTTGAATTCTGATGATTTTTTTTTCTCTCCAGACACACTTTTACACATTGCCAAAGCTTTTAATGCACAAAAAACAGATTGTGTATTTGGCAATCTCTGTTTTATCAATGATAAAAACAAAATCACACGCTATTGGATAGGATCAAAATATACGCCCTATGCGTTTTTTTTGGGATGGCATCCTGCACATCCAACTTTCTATGCTAAAAGAGAGATTTTTGAACAATTTGGATATTTTAACCTACACTATACAATATCTGCAGATTATGATTTGATGTTGAGATTCTTACAAAAATACAACATTAGCTCCTCATACATTCCACATATTTTAGTAACGATGCGTATTGGTGGAACTTCCAACAAAAGCTTTTTGAATATCATAAAAGCAAATCTTGAATGTTTTCAATCTTGGCGAAACAACAAACTTTCATTTTTTCCAATCTTCATCATTCTAAAACCAATAAGAAAGCTAATCAGCGTTTTTAAGGCAAAATTTTTTAGTTCCTTTATATAGCAATTAGTTGTTTTGCAAAACTCTTAGATAGTGAAGGAATTGACACAAAATATTTTTATCCCCAAAAGGAGCAACACGATGAAATAAGTTTTTTGCTTATTGCCAGAATGCTCTGGGATAAAGGGGTTGGGGATTTCATAGAAGCCATTAGAATCTTAAAAGATATAGAATAATGCTTCAAGTTTTTAATCAAAATATGTGGTAGAAGGCAAAATTATTGGGGAAAAGTGCCAAAAGCGATGAACTTTTTGCAAATTTGCAGAGTGCAACGCAATGCCTACAAGAAAACTTCAGAACAAACCTCATTCTCTTTTGAAAACAAGCCAAGTTTGAGAAACACAAGTGTGCTTTGCCCACATTAAGATTCAAAAACAAAACCATAGATTCAACAAAATCATTTCCAAAGCTCATTTTGCAAACATCATTTGCTAGTCATTTTGTGCGACTAGTTTCTGCTCTTGATGTTAGCTTGAGAGGCTCTATACTCTTTGGTGATTCTTGATTTGTTTGCTAGTTTTTGGGAGTTGGTTTTGCAGAAGCACACTTTCTAGTCACCAATTCTCACTTTGCTTTTTTTCTTATAAGGGGGACAAGGGGGTTTATTGCGAGGCACCCCCCTTGTCCCCCTTAAAATCCCCCAAACCCCTGCCCGCTTTTTGTGTGACAACCCAACGATAGAGTGCAATGTTTGAGCTTGATTCTTGTTTGTTGGTTTTTTGATTTGAAACTAGATTCTAGTTTCTTGTTTTTGTTTAGATTCTTTAAATTCTCAGAATATTTGGAATCTTTTTGAAAGCATTTTTGATTCTTTGGATTCTTGGATTCTTGGAATCTTTGTAAAAAATTTTGTTTTTGATTTTTAGTATATCTTTGCAAACTCTCAAAAAACTCTAATCAATTATCAACCCTCACTATTTCAATATAAGCACAAACAACTGCTTCCCAAACTAACCTTGTAGAACCCAAAAAAGATTCCAAGTCAATGTAATCTTGAACGAGCCTTGCTAATGCAATGCTGGGGTTATGGGGGTTGTTAAGGGGGATAAGGGGAACGCTTGCTATAAGTTCCCCTTGCCCCCCTTAAGAGAGATCCTAGGGGATTCTAGAATTGCATAAAGGGTACTTTGCTCAAGCCAACTTGAAAAGAAAGAATTCAAGCCGAGCCTGAAACACCAAAAGCCGTGCTTTCCCCAAAGCAACTCAAAGAAAAAGAATCCCAAGAGATTCTAGAATCGCTAAAACAGATTCCCAAACCTTTGATGTTGCACTTTGCAACCCCCCAAACGATAGACTTCGCAACACCACCCATTCTCCTCTCAAAAATGCTACAATACCTGCCTTATCAAATACTTACACAAGGAGTGCTTATGTCAAACTGGAATCACGGCTATGTGACAGACATTACCTACACAAAAGGCTATTATGCCACCCTCAACCCCCTAAGAATCAAGCTCTGCTTCCTAGCTCAAAAGCTTCTGCCTCCCAAAATTGACACTGCGTGTGAATTGGCATTTGGGCAGGGGATCACGCTCAATTTCAATGCTGCAAGTGGCAATGCCTCGTGGTATGGCACAGATTTCAATCCCTCTCAAGCTGCCTATGCACAAAGCATTGCAAATATTTCTGGGGCTGATGTGAAAATCTATGATGATTCCTTTGAGGAGTTTTTGAATCGCAAAGATTTGCCCCAATTTGATTTCATCGCATTGCACGGGATTTATAGCTGGGTTTCTCCTGAAGTGCGTGAGCAAATCGTCAATTTTCTCCGCCAAAAACTCGCAGTAGGTGGTGCTTGTCTCATCAGCTACAACTGCCAACCCGGTTGGGCTGCTATGGCTCCGATGCGTGATTTGTTGCGTGCGTATGCCACTTACCTCACACCTAGTGGCAAACCAAGTGCAGTGCGTGCAAGAGAGGGATTGGAGTTTGTTGGTGAGTTACTCGCCCTACCCTCTACAGAATCGATCAAAAACCCCCAAAGCATTGCAATGCTCCAAACCTTGCAAAAAATGGATGATGTGTATCTCGCACACGAGCTACTAAATGAATATCAAGTTTCTCTCAATTTCTTACAAATGAGCCAACAACTCCAAGGTGCCAAGCTAGATTTTGCTTCATACTGCAATTATGCCAACCACCTCATTGGGCTTCAACTCTCTAATGACGAAAAGCAACTGCTCTCTCAAACTTCTAACAATCGCACCATTTATGAAATGCTCAAAGATCTTATGTTTGCTACAAGTTTTAGAAGTGATTATTTTGCAAAAGGTGCTGTTCAGCTTAGCGACGCACAATGCAATGAGGAGCTCAACAAACTACAAATCGTCCTAAGCCACCCATTTGAGCAGTTGGACTACACGCTCCAAACACATCGCGGCACACTCAAGCTCAATCAAGACTTCTATGAGCCATTGTTTGATGCGATCAAAAACTATGAGCCCATTAGCGTCGCAGAACTTAGAGAGACACTTGCCTCAAAACTCAAGCGTGAAGTGCAATTCACAGAAATGATCGAATCCCTCATCGCTTTGGGACAAAAAGAATATGTCAAGCTCGTGCAAGAAAAGGATAAGGTAGCTCAAGCAATGCCACAAACCCAAAGACTCAATACTTATATTTTGGAACAAGCCTTCCACTCTCCAAACTCCATCAACCATCTCATCAGCCCACTCACTGCAGAAGCGGTTTCTTTCAATCGTTTTGAGCTGATTGCAATCTATGCAAGTTTGCACAAAAAATCTCAAAACGAACGAGTGGAATTGATTATGCAGCAGCTCAAAAAACAAGGGGAGAAAATCTCCAAAGATGGCAAAGCACTGAGCGATGCGGAAGTGAAGCAAGAGCTAGAAAAACAAATCCAAAATATCCAAGCTTGGATTCCTGTGCTGCAAAAACTACAGATTCTCTCCTAGTGCAATCACTTCGGTGATATTCACTCCAAACCCGCCAAATCCCATTTGGCTCACCTCCTTTTTGGAGCTGATAAATCGGAAATCACTGATTTGCAAACTTTTGAGGATCTGGGCTCCGATCCCAAACTCTTTGCCTTTGAGTTCGTTTTGGGTTTGCAAAAAAATCAAAACCCCCCAATCTTTACTTATCAACTCCATCGCCCCTACAAGAGATTGATACGCACGCAAATCGCTCAAAAAATCCACATCTTTGCCAATGTGAAAAAATTTGACCAAAGGCTGACTAGAAACCCTAGAAGTATCAAAGACAAAAACGCTATGGGTGCGTTGCAAATGATCGACATAATCTATCCTCTGGCACTCTTTGCCAAGCAAAGTGGAGGGAATGGGCGGCTGAGGAGAGAGGAGATTCTCATAAGCTAGGCGATACTGCACCAAATCAGAAATATAAAGAATCTTTAGTTGATGTTTGTGTGCAAAATCAACCAAAAACTTATCTCCGCGTCTTGCCATACTCCCATCTTCTTTCATCATCTCGCAAATAACGGCAATCGGGGCGATCCCTGCGATTTTGCACAAATCCACACTTGCTTCAGTGTGCCCAGTGCGGACAAGCACACCCCCCTCTTTTGCCACAAGGGGGAAAATATGCCCCGGACGCACAAAGTCTCTCGCACTCGCTTGAGGATCACACAACAATCGGATCGTCATATCACGCTCAAATGCCGAAATCCCTGTAGTTGCCTCTCTTGCATCAATTGAGATGGTAAAAGCTGTGCAATGGTTGGAATCATTGCAAGAAACCATAGGGGTGAGCTCAAAGCGATTTGCCAACTCTTGCGTCAGAGAAACGCAGATGAGTCCTCTAGCTTCTTGAGCCATAAAATTCACTTTTTGCGGGGTGCTAAAAATCCCCGCATACACCAAATCCCCCTCATTTTCTCTGTCCTCATCATCCATAATGATGATCATTTCACCATTTTTGAATGCTTCTATCGCCTCTTTGACACGCTGTTTATACATACATAGCCTTATTGATATTTTTGGAGGGATTGTATCAGAAATCTAAAATAAGTTTTTAACTTTGATGGGGGAGGGGGTGGATTGATAGAGAGATGAATCGCTTTGGCTTTGTATCATCGCATTTGTGTCGGAGGAGGGGGCTTCCTTGCGAGAGGAAGTGGCGGTGAATGTTGATTTTATCCCATAAGATTCCAATCGCAAAAATGACTAGCAAATGATGTTTGCACAAATGAGCTTTGTGGCAATGCTTAAATCTTTTGATTCTGCAAGGTTTGTTTGGTCAGCGGTTTGCTATGGATTTTTTGAAGTAGAGAGAGTTTTGAAGTTTTGATTTTGTATAATCATATTTGTGTTGGAGAAGGACGCTTCCTTGTGAAAGGAGGTGGTAAGTATGGATTTAGTATTCCAACTTATAAGGCTTCTGCTAGCTTTGGTAGAGCTAGTAAAAGCTATCCTTGAGCTTTTGGCTCAATAAATTAATCTTCAAGAGGCATTATACTCAATCTAGCTAAAGTTTTGATTGATTCTTCAACACAGCAAACTATACAAGGAAGTAAGTCCATAAATGGAGGCTAGATTGAGTTGGGATTATTCCCAATGTCTCTCCCCCCTTGTAAATTTTCTTACGCAGTTTTTGCATTGCTTGTTCCCTCATACTTCTTTTTGGTATTTCTAGAATCTTTTGGATTCGCTGTTTTGATTCTTGCCTTTGCAAAAGCACATTTTCTAATTTTTCAAGCTTGGCTTGGTGTTTTTCTTGTGAAGTTTGGCTTGGGGAAATGTTTTCTAGCGATTCTAGAATCTCTTGGGATTCTTTTTCTTTGAGTTGCTTTGGGGAAAGCACGGCTTTTGGTGTTTCAGGCTCGGCTTGAATTCTTTCTTTTCAAGTTGGCTTGAGCAAAGTACCCTTTATGCAATTCTAGAATCCCCTAGGATTTCTCTTAAGGGGATCAAGGGGAACTTATAGCAGCGTTCCCCTTATCCCCCTTAACAACCCCCATAACCCCAGCATTGCATTAGCAAGGCTCGTTCAAGATTACATTGACTTGGAATCTTTTTTGGTTCTGCAAGGTTGGTTTGGTCAGCGATTGTTTGTGCTTATATTAAAATAGTGAGGGTTTATATTTTTTGGAGTTTTAAAAGATTGCAAAGAGATTCTAAGAATCTAAAAATCAAACTTTAAAACACCAAAGAATCAAAACAAAGTCAAACTAATGTGGGTAACACACAAAAAGCGGGCAGGGGTTTGGGGGATTTTAAGGGGGATAAGGGGGGTGCCTCGCAATAAACCCCCTTGTCCCCCTTATAGAAAAAGCAAAGTGGGATTTGGAAACTAAGAAGTGTTCTTGTGCAAAAGCAATCTCAAAAACTAGGAAACAAATCAAGAATCCTCCAAAGAGTGTGCTTTGTCAAGCCAAAAAAGAGAATCTGGGAGATTCTAGAATCCCCCAAAAGTGTGCTTGTGCAAAAGCAAGAAACGAAAAGAGAGACAGCGAACAGCGTTTTGCAAAATGAGCTTTGTGGCAACGCTTGAATCTTTTGATTCTACAAGATTGGTTTGGGAATCCAATTGCCGTGCTTAGATGAAATGGTGAGGTTTGATGATTGATTGGAGTTTGAGAGAAAGGAGAAATAGCCAACCACGCCCACTTCCCAAGAGAAGTGAGCTAAAGGTTATCGATCTTTGATTCCAAGTTCTTGAATCAATTTGGCATAACGCTCATATTGCGTTCTTTTGAGATACTTGAGCAAACCGCGTCTTTGTCCGACGAGTTTAAGCAAACCCAAACGACTTGAGTGATCTTTGGGATTTGCCCTAAGATGCTCTGTCAAATTTGCAATACGATGACTTAGAAGTGCGACTTGCACCTCACTAGAACCTGTATCTTTCGAATCACGGGCAAATTTAGCAATCAGTGCTTTTTTATCCGCCATATCTTGAGCCATAATGACCTCCTAGAATGGTATTAATTTCACTTAAATAATATTTAAGAGAGCGTAATTCTACTATAAAAACTTTTTTTTTACTCAATGATGGGCACACAAACACATCAAAATTGACCAATGATTTATTTTTCAAAATAAAATTAATTTTTTATGTATAATCTGTTCATTATCTTTTTATGGATATGGCACAACACTACATTTCCAAGGTTGAAAGAATGAAAAAAGTAGCTGTAGTTATGGGAAGTCAAAGCGATTTGCCAATAATGCAGAAGTGCTTTGAGATTTTGAAAGAATTCCAGATAGATTTTGAAGTCCAAATCCTCTCTGCCCATCGCACCCCACAAGCAACCAAAGACTTTGCGTCCAATGCTATCCAAAATGGTTTTTCTGTATTGATTGCCGCGGCGGGCAAATCCGCTCATCTAGCCGGAGTTTTAGCCTCTCTCACCCCGCTTCCTGTGATTGCAATCCCTATCAAAACAAGCGATTTGGGAGGAATGGATTCTCTGCTCTCAAGCGTGCAAATGCCTAGCGGGATCCCTGTCGCCTGTGTCGGTATCAATGCGGCAGAAAACGCGGGGTTACTTGCCATACAAATCTTGGCAACAAACCACCCAGATCTTTATGAAAAAATCTTGAACAAACGCCAAAAAGAAGCTCAAAAAATCCTTCAAAACAACGCCACACTAACCCAACAGATAAAGGACAACAATGACTAATCCACCACTTTATGAAGGCAAGGCAAAAAAACTCTACGCCACAAGCAACCCATCCCAACTCCTACTCTCCTACAAAGATGAAGCTACAGCGTTTAATGGAGCCAAAAAAGAGACAATCGCAGGAAAAGGTGAGCTCAACAATCGCATCTCCAACCTTGTGATGCAGGAGCTACACAAACACCATATCAACACGCATTTGATTCAAGAGCTCAATCATACAGACTCGCTAGTGAAAAAACTCAAAATGTTCCCGCTAGAAGTGATCGTGCGTAACATATCAGCAGGTTCTTTGGTCAAAAAGCTCGGCGTGAGTGAGGGCAAAGTATTTGATAGCCCGATCTTAGAGTTTTGCTACAAAAACGATGACTTGGGCGATCCGATGATCAACACCTATCACATCATCGCTCTCAATCTTGCCACACAAGAAGAAATCGAAAGCATTTCAGCTTTGGCTCTGCAAATCAATGAGATTTTGCGTCCTTATTTTGCAAAACTCCAGATTCAACTCGTGGATTTCAAACTAGAGTTTGGTATCGATGATGAGGGCAAGATCTGTCTAGGAGATGAGATCTCTCCTGACACTTGCCGCTTTTGGGAAATGCAAACCAAAGAAAAACTAGACAAAGATCGTTTCAGGGAGGATTTGGGCAATCTCACAGAATCTTATCGCGTAGTGCTAGAAAAAATTCTGTCCAAAGGGCAATAATGCGACACATCAAAGAGGAATGCGGGGTTTTTGGTGTTTTTTCTCCGACAAGTATTTCTATGTCCTCTCTTGCCTATTTTGGATTGTCCTCATTGCAACATCGTGGGCAAGAGAGCTGTGGTGTCGTCATCAATGAAAATGATTGTTTCAAATCCTGCAAAAATACCGGTCTTGTCAATGAAGTGCTCACCCCACAAGCGTTGCAAGATTTGGGGAATGGCGATATTTGTATCGGGCATGTGCGTTATTGCACAACAGGGGGCAACCACATACAAAACGCCCAGCCCATACTCATCAACCGCATTGCACATTCTCTAGCACTAGCACACAACGGCAACATCGTCAATGCCTATGAATTGAGAAAAAAACTAGAGCTAGAAGGCTCGATTTTTCACAGCACCAACGACACTGAAGTCATCGCTCATCTCATCATCAAAAACCAACTCTCCTCCTCATCACTCCAAGATGCACTCCAAAAATCAGCCCAAAGCCTCAATGGTGCATACTCTTTGGTCCTAATGGATCACTCACAACTCATTGCGATGAGGGATCCTCACGGCTTCCGTCCTCTTTGCTATGGGCAAACATCAAGGGGAGAATACATCATCGCATCAGAAACCTCCGCACTTGATGCAGTGGAGGCAAATTTCATTCGCGACATTCTCCCCGGAGAGATTGTTGTCTTTGACAAACAAGGGGTGCATAGCATCCAAACTTTTTGCAACCAAAAACCCAAAACAACTTGCAGTTTTGAGTATATTTATTTTGCAAGAGCTGATTCGTCTTTGGATGGGCAGAGTATCCATTTGGCGAGAATGAGGGCAGGAGAGTTTTTGGCAAAAACCTATCCGGTAGAAGCTGATATTGTCATCGGGGTCCCTGATTCTGGGATCGATGCAGCGATTGGTTATGCTAGAGCATCAAACATTCCCTATGGCGTAGGTTTCATCAAAAATCGCTATATCGCACGCACTTTCATCTCCCCAACACAAGAAGAAAGAATAGAAAAACTACGCCTCAAACTCAACCCCATCCTCCCAAACATCAAAGGCAAAAAAATCATCCTCATTGATGACTCTATTGTCAGAGGCAATACCACCAAGCGTCTCGTGAAACTCCTAAGAGGAGCAGGGGCAAAAGAAATCCATATGAGAGTTTCATCGCCTCCTTTTCTCAACCCCTGCTTTTATGGCACAGACATCGATTCAAAAGAATATCTTATCGCTTGTGCACACTCTGTCTCTCAGATAGAAAAACTCTTGGGACTTGATAGCTTAGGCTATCTCACGCTAGAAGGAATGGATTATATGCTTCAAACCAAAGGTTTGCAAGGCTATTGTAGTGCTTGTTTCACAGGCAATTACCCCACGCCTATTCCAAACAATACCAAAAAAAATCAGTTTGAAAACAAGGAGCAGAAATGAAGCACTCAAGCTACAAGGATGCAGGGGTCAATGTCAATGCAGGATACGAATCAACAAACCTCATCAAAAAACATATCGCCAAAACACAACTTCAAGGGACAATCAACCAAATCGGCGATTTTGGAGGGTTTTTCCCACTCCAACTACAAGGAATGCAAGAGCCGATTTTGGTGAGTGGGACAGATGGAGTAGGCACAAAACTCAAACTTGCATTCTTGCTTGATCGGCACACGAGCATAGGGATTGATTGTGTGGCAATGTGTGTGAATGATATTTTGTGTTCTGGTGCGAAGCCTTTGTTTTTTTTGGATTATATCGCTCTAGATTGCAACACCCCCACCAAAGTGGCAGACATCGTGGAGGGGATCGCTCAAGGGTGTATAGAATCTGGGTGCCAACTCTTGGGTGGAGAAACAGCAGAAATGCCCGGATTTTATGCCAAAGATGAATACGATTTGGCAGGATTTTGTGTGGGTATCGTAGAAAAAAGCAAAATCCCCAACAAAGCAAGGATCAAGCAAGGAGATATAGCAATTGGCATAGCCTCAAGCGGTTTGCACTCCAATGGATTTTCTTTGGTCCGTAAGATTTTGCAAGACAACCACATCAACCCGCTTAGTTATGATTTTCAAGGCAAACCCATCATAGAAACCCTGCTCACTCCCACCAAAATCTATGTCTCCTCTGTGCTCAACCTTCTAGCAACGCTAGAGGTCAAGTCCATTGCCCATATCACAGGCGGTGGTTTTTATGAAAACATTCCACGCAGTTTGCCACAAGGATTGGGGATCAAAATCTCCCAAAACTCCATCCCTCATCAACCTATTTTTGATTTTCTAGCCCAAAAGGGTGGCATTTCTCAAGAGGAAATGTTTGGGATTTTTAATATGGGGATTGGGATGTGTATCATCATCGATCCCTCTCAAGTGGATCGCACACTCTCAACCCTCCAATCCTCTGGTGAGCAGGTTTGTATCTTGGGAGAGATTTGCCAAAATGAAGGTGTGTTTTTATGCTAAACATTGCCATTTTGGTTTCAGGCAATGGAAGCAATCTACAATCTTTGATCGATTATCAAAATCAAGGCAAACTCAAAAACGGCAAACTCTCTTTGGTGATTTCAAACAAAGCAGACGCCTACGCACTCACGCGTGCGAGTGATTCAAACCTCCCCTCTTTTGCACTCACCAACCCTGCGACATTTGAAACAGAAGCTCTAGAAAAAATGAGGGAATACAAAATCGATTGCATTGTGTTGGCAGGATTTCTCAAAATCCTATCCCCCCGATTCATCCAAGCATTTCCCAACAAAATCATCAACATCCACCCCTCATTGATTCCGAGCTTTTGCGGTGCAGGATTTTATGGAATCAAAGTGCATCAAGAAGCTCTCAAATACGGGGTGAAAGTCAGTGGAGCAAGCGTGCATTTGGTCAATGAAGTAGTCGATGGCGGTCAAATCATCGCACAAAGAGCCGTGCGTATCTCTGCCAAAGAAACTCCTTCATCTTTGCAGAAAAAAGTAGCAACCATTGAGCAAAAAATCTTGCCTCAAGCCTTGCAAACACTCATCAATCAAATCCTAAAGGAGAACAAATGAACATCCAAGAACTTTTGCGGACACATCGTTACTTCGGACGCGGAATCATCGTAGGCAAAAGCCCAAAAACACAGGAGGCGTTTTTGTTGTATTTTTTGAGTGGGCGTAGCCAAAATAGCCAAAATCGCACATTTGTCGCCAAAGATGGGCAAATCCACATCCAAGCACGGGTAGAAGACACCGATGCAGACACCTCGCTGACTTTTTATCCCCCACTTCTCACTTTCCAAAACCAAATCATTCTAGGCAATGGCGATCAAACCCAAAGCATCTTTGACGCCCTTCAAAAGGGAGGGAGCTTTGAGGAAGCATTGAGGATGAGAGAGTTTGAGCCTGACGCCCCACATTTCACCCCAAGGATTAGCACACTCATCACGCTAGAGGGTGATGACTTTTCTTACAAAATGAGTCTGATCAAATCTTTTCAAACCCATTATTGCCATAGATTTTTCTATGAATACCCTAGCGTAGAGGGCTATGGGCATTTTTTGCACACTTATGCACAAGATTGGTCTCCACTGCCTTCTTTTATCGGCGAACCAAAAGCACTACAGATCCCACAATCGCTAGAGGAACTAGCCACTGAAGTATGGGACAATCTAGACAAAGATTACAAAATCGCCCTGTTTGCACAAAGCATCCATCCTACCACCCAACAAACCAACACAATCATTTTAAACAAGGAATAAATATGGAAGAGATCACACTCAAATACGGCTGCAACCCCAATCAAGGTCGTGCTAGAATCTATAGCACCAAACTACCATTTCAAGTCCTCAATGGAAATGCTGGGTATATCAATTTTTTGGATGCACTCAATGCGTGGCAACTTGTCAAAGAGCTCAAAAACGCGACAAACACCCCTTGTGCCACTTCTTTCAAGCACCTCAGTCCGACTTCATCTGCACTCGCCTCTCCATTGTCTCAAACAGAGCTACAGGCTTATTTTTTGCAAGATTTGGATGTCAATGCTTCACCCATCGCTACAGCTTATGCAAGAGCTAGAGGGGCTGATAGGATGTCCTCTTTTGGTGATTTTATTGCATTGAGTGATAGTTGTGATGAGATGACAGCAAGGCTCATCGCTCAAGAAGTTTCTGATGGCATTATCGCCCCACACTTCACCCAAGAAGCACTCAATATTTTGAAAACCAAAAAAAACGGAGCATACATCATCATCGAAATAGATCCCACATTCACGCCACCCTCTCTTGAAAAAAGAGAAGTCTTTGGAATCACCTTTGAGCAAGAACGCAATGAAATCGTGCTAGATGAGAGGGTTTTGCAAGACATCGTGACACAAAACAAAAACCTCCCCCAAGAAGCCAAAACCGATCTCATCCTCTCGCTTATCACGCTCAAATACACGCAATCCAATTCCATTGTTTTAGCCCACCAAGGTCAAGCTATCGGAGTGGGTGCTGGAGGGCAGTCGCGGATTCACTGCACACGCACAGCTTGTGCCAAAGCAGATCTTTGGCATTTGAGGAAACATCAAAAAGTGCTAGAGCTTCCATTTTTGCCCTCACTCAATCGCCCTACCAAAGACAATCTCATCGATGCCTATCTCACACACCAACCGGCATTTTTTGACACTTGGCAGGATTTTTTCACATCAAAACCCAATCATTTCACACAAGAAGAACAGCAAGAATATCTCTCAAAGATTCAAGGGGTTAGCTTGGGGAGCGATGCGTTTTTCCCATTTGTGGATAACCTCCAAAGAGCAGAGCAAAGCGGTGTGAGCTACATCGCCCAAAGCGGCGGAAGCAAACAAGATACTTCCTTGATAGAATATTGCGACAAACATCAACTATTGATGATTTTCACGCATTGTCGGCTATTCCACCATTAGGAGTCAAAATGAAAGTTGCAATCATTGGAAGCGGAGGAAGAGAGCATAGCATCCTCAAAGCCATCAAAAACAATCCAAACATCTCTACCCTCTTTGCAATACCCGGCAATGCGGGAATGTCACAAGAGGCAATATGTCTCAAAGCAGATATTACCAATCACACTGAAGTGCTTCAATGTATCCAATCAGAGGGGATAGATTTTGTGATTGTGTCTCCTGATAACCCCCTAGTGGAAGGAATGGTTGATGTTTTAGAATCCAATGGGATCGCTTGTTTTGGTCCAAGAGCCAATGCAGCCATTGTGGAGGGAAGCAAAATCTTTGCCAAAGAATTTATGCATAGACATTCTATCCCCACAGCTCCCTACTGGGTTTTTGATTGCCCCACAAAAGCCAAAGAGTTTCTAAGCACCACATCATTTCCCAAAGTCATCAAAGCCGATGGTTTGGCACTTGGCAAAGGAGTGATTATCGCCAAAAACCTCACTCAAGGACACCAAGCGATTGAGGACTTGATGGAAAATGCAGTGTTTGGCGAGAGTGGCAAACGCATTGTGATCGAAGAGTTTTTGGAGGGCAAAGAAGCGACAATTTTGGCTTTTACTGATGGCAAAACGATTGTCCCAATGGTTTCTTCTATGGATTACAAAAAGGCTTTGGATGGGGATGAGGGGCTCAATACAGGCGGAATGGGCTGCATCGCACCAAATCCTTATTACACTGAAGCAATCCAAGCAGAATGTATGCAAAACATTTTCTTGCCAACACTCAAAGGTCTCAATCAAGAGGGGAGGAGATTCAAAGGTTGTTTGTATTTTGGATTAATGCTTACAACAAATGGAGTGAAAGTCATTGAGTATAATTGCCGCTTTGGAGATCCCGAAACCCAAACGATTTTGCCACTACTAGAGAGTGATTTGTTTGAAATTATGCTTAGCATTCATAATGAAACCCTCAAGCAAGAGCAGGTGCGTTTTAAGCCCCTCTCTTCTTGCTGTGTCGTCGTTGCTTCAGAGGGCTATCCCCAAAAGTTTCAAACCAATCATCTGATTTCTTATTCTGATATGCCCAATCTTTTTTTTGCAGGAGTGAAGCAAACTGATGAGGGATTGGTCAATTCTGGTGGAAGGGTGCTAAGTCTGACTTGCACCGCACCCACACTCCAAATCGCACGAGAGCAAGTCTATAAGCAACTCAAATCGATACGCTTTGCCAATGCCTACTATCGCAAAGACATTGGGAAATTATAAGGAATCGCTATGATTGAGATTTATGTCCAAAAAAAAGAAGCTTTTGCCTATGAGGCAGAGAAGTTAGCACAAGAAATCCGAGAGCTCCTCGCAATCCAAACTTTGGAGAAGTTAGAAATCATCAATGTTTATAGCATTGATGGAGTTTGCAAACAAGACTTGCAAAAGGTGCAAGAAATCGTTTTTTGCGAACCTCAAGTCGATGAGATGTTGGAAGAACTCTCTTTGCAAGATTGTGATTTTTTCTTTGGCATCGCACCACTAGAGGGGCAGTTTGACAAGCGTTCATATTCAGCGATACAATGCCTCCAAATGCTCAATCTCCCCCCCACCACGCTCAAGCACCATCAGGTTTTCAAACTCTATGGCACTTTGACACAGGCACAGCAAGAGGCGATCCTCTCCTACCTCATCAATCCCATAGAATCCACAGAGGTTTTTGGCAAATCCCATCACACCCCACAAGCCACAGATGATGTGCCACAAGCCCCTATCAACCTTGCAGCAGAGGATCTCAAACTCATCGAGCAATACTTGCAACACCCCAACCCACTCGAGCTCAAAATCATCGAAACCTATTGGTCTGATCATTGCAGACATACGACATTTCTCACAGAGATCTCCTCGATCGCCTTTGAAGATCCATTGGCAGAGCAGATCTATCAAGACTATTTGCAGACAAGAAAAGAGCTAGGCAGACAAAAGCCTATCTCTCTTATGGATTTGGGAACGATTATGAGTGCATATCTCACCTCACAGGGCAAAGCCAAATCAATCGCCCAAACAGAAGAGCAAAATGCTTGCACCCTTGAAATCAATGTCACCACCCCCAAAGGCGATGAAAAATGGTATTTGTTTTTCAAAAACGAAACGCACAACCACCCCACAGAAATCGAGCCTTTTGGCGGGGCTTCTACCTGTATTGGCGGGGCGATTCGCGATCCTTTGTCCGCACGAGGCTATGTGTATGCAGGGATGAGAATCTCAGGCAGTGCCAATCCATTAGAATCGATCTCACAAACGCGTAAAGGCAAACTCCCTCAACGCAGTATTGCCATCAAATCTTCAGATGGATTCAGTTCTTATGGCAATCAAATCGGCGTTGCTACAGGAATGGTAGAAGAGATCTACCACGAGGGCTACAAAGCCAAACATCTAGAGCTTGGAGCGGTTTTGGGAGCAACACCCAAAGAATGGGTGTCCTCTCAAGCACCCCAAAGTGGCGATGTCATCGTGTTGCTTGGAGGGAAAACAGGGCGTGATGGCTGCGGTGGAGCAAGTGGCTCCTCACTCTCTCACAATATCCACTCTCTTAGCACTTGTGGGAGCGAAGTCCAAAAAGGCAATGCCCCAGAGGAACGCAAAATACAAAGGCTCTTTTGCAATCCCAATGCAATCAAACTCATCAAGCGATGCAATGACTTGGGTGCAGGGGGGATCAGTGTGGCACTTTGCGAATTAGCCGATGGATTGGAAATCCACCTAGATCAAATCTCTTGCAAATACGAGGGGATGACTGCCTATGATTTGACACTCAGCGAATCTCAAGAGAGAATGGCAATCTTGCTCAACCCAAATGATGTAGCCCTATTTGCCAAACTTGCAGAGGAAGAAAATCTAGAATGCCGCTGCATTGCAAAAGTGATCGATGAAAAAGTGATTATTTTTTATCATCATCAGCAAGTCGTTGCCAAACTCCCCAAAGCCCTCCTCACTAGCAATGGAGCCAAAAGAAGCACAGCCGTGCAAATCACACGACCCAAAGAATCCACCAAAAAGCAATATAACTTCATACAAGATTTTCAATCCTTGGCTCAAGATCTCAACATTTGCTCCAAGCGTGGATTGATTGAAAAATTTGATTCTACAATCGGGGGCAATACGATTTTTATGCCACTAGGAGGAAAATACCAAAGCACCCCCATCCAAGCGATGGCACACAAAATCCCATTTGCACAAACCACAACCTGCTCTGTGGCGTCCTTTGGGTTCAACCCATTCTTGTGTGAGCAAAACCCACTCAAAGGGGGCTATTTTGCCGTCATAGAATCTGTGTGCAGACTCATTGCAACAGGCGTGAAGTTTGAAGAAATCTATCTAAGCTTTCAAGAATATTTTGAGAAACTAGGCGAGGATCCAGTCAAGTGGGGCAAACCTTTTGCGACTTTGCTTGGGGCATTTCTAGCACAAAAAAGGCTAGAAATCTGTGCGATTGGAGGCAAAGACTCAATGAGCGGGACTTTTGAAGAGTTGAATGTCCCTCCGACTTTTGTCTCTTTTGCTTTTGCAGCATCAGATTGCACACATCTCATTGCACCAGAATTCAAATCCCACGATAGCTTTGTCTATCTCATCAAACCCGAGCTTGACACAAACCATCTCCCCACCAACCTCAAACCACATTTTGACCTCATCCACTCGCTCATCAAAGAGCACAAAGCACTCTCTTGCTACACTCCGACTTTTGGTGGCATAGCAGGAGCCATACTCAAAATGTGTTTGGGCAATCGCATTGGTTTTGCGTTTGAAGATGTGGCACTAGAAGAGATTTTTGATATGTCTTATGGCTCTTTTATCATCGAGAGCAAACAAAAGCTTCCTTTGCTCCTTTTGGGCAAAACCACTCTTGCTCCACACATCACGCACAAACAAACCTCACTCTCTTTGGATGTGCTATCAGAGCTCTATGAGCAGCCATTGCAATCAGTCTATCCTACGCAAACCCAACACGCCTCAACGCCCACCACACTACCACCAGCCAAACACACCCCTGCCCCCACCCCTCTCCAAAAATACGCCAAACCTAGAGTGTTGCTCCCTGTGTTTTTTGGCACCAATTGCGAATATGACATTCAATACGCATTTGAAGAGGCAGGGGCAGAAGTTGAGATCCTAGTGTTGCAAAATCTCACACAAGAACACATCAAGCAATCAATCAAAAACTTCTCCGCCTCGCTCAAACGCAGTCAGATCCTTTTCTTGTCAGGTGGATTTTCTGGAGCAGATGAACCTGATGGATCAGCCAAAATGATCAAAACTTTCTTTTTTAATCCCAAAATCAAAGAAAGCATTTCACACTTTTTGGAATCTCAAGATAGTCTCATAGGTGGCAACTGCAACGGCTTCCAAGCACTTGTCAAGCTAGGGCTTCTACCTTTTGGCAAAATACTACCCTCACAAGCAGACCACCCTACACTACTGCACAACACCCTCTTGCGTCACCAATCCAAAATCGTGCGTGTGAAAGTCTGCTCCAACTCTTCACCTTGGCTCTCTCAAATGCAAATCGGAGAGATTTATTCTCTACCCATTTCTCACGGAGAGGGGAGATTTTATGCTCAAGATTCAGTCATAGAAGAGCTTGCACGCAATGGGCAAATTGCGATGCAATATGTGGATTTGGAAGGCAATGTGAGCAATGACATCAGATACAACCCAAATGGCTCAAGCTATGGGATTGAAGCCCTCACTTCACAAGATGGAAGAATCTTTGGGAAAATGGGACATCCCGAACGCTACAAACCCAACTTGCTCAAAAACATTCAAGGCAATTTTGATATGCAAATCTTCAAGGGAGCAGTGCATTACTTCCGATAACAAGGGGGTTGGATCAGATAGGGTTATCTTTTTTTAACCCTTTTCTGACACATCAATCAAATTGAGAATATTGGTTATTTCCCCAAAACCCCGAAAATAAATTGGTAACATTTTGTGAATCCACAGATCAAAACAAAACCACAAGCACAAGCTTTCGCACTAAGTATTTTGTTTGTATTTTTAAGATTCCTCAAAAATATTCAAGGAGTGCAAATGAAAAGAATCGAACACGACTTTCTAGGCAATCTAGAAATTGATGAGAATGTGTATTATGGAGTGCAAACTTGCAGAGCGTTGGAAAACTTCAACATTTCCCACGACCGACTCTCCAACTTCCCGCAGTTCATCACTGCGTTGGCACAAGTCAAAAAATCTGCAGTGTTGGCAAACAATGAGCTAGGACTCATCAGCGATGAGCTCAAAGACTATATCTCTCAAGCTTGTGATTTGGTGATGAGTGGCAAATACAATGATCAATTTGTAGTGGATATGATACAAGGTGGAGCAGGCACAAGCACCAATATGAACGCAAACGAAGTCATCGCAAACATCGCTTTGGAGCTGATGGGGCACAAAAAGGGAGAATACAAATACTGCCACCCCAACGATCATATCAATTTGAGCCAATCCACAAATGACGCCTATCCGACAGCAATGAGGATTGCGATTTATAACTATCTCACCACCCTTGCAGAAGATATGAAATTTTTGCAAGCCTCTTATGAACGCAAGGCTGAAGAGTTCAAAGATATTCTCAAAATGGGAAGAACACAACTTCAAGATGCCGTGCCAATGACTTTGGGGGCAGAGTTTAAAACCTTTGCGATTATGATTGGCGAAGACATCGATCGCGTGCTAGAGGCTAGAAATCTTATCCGCGAAATGAATATGGGAGGGACTGCTATCGGCACAGGGATGAACTCCCACCCCGACTATGCCAAAATCGTAGAGAAAAAACTTCAAGAAGTGACAAACTGCCCTTTTATCACTGCAGGCAATCTCATTGAAGCTACGCAAGACAATGGAGCCTATGTCCAAGTGAGCGGAGTGTTGAAAAGAGTGGCAGTGAAACTATCAAAGGTTTGCAATGATTTGAGATTGCTTAGCTCAGGTCCAAGAGCAGGGATTGGTGAGATCACTCTACCCAAAATGCAACCCGGAAGCTCCATAATGCCCGGCAAAGTCAATCCGGTGATTCCTGAAGTGGTCAATCAAGTGTGCTTTTTGGTGATTGGTAATGATGTCACTGTGTCTTTTGCAGCAGAGGCTGGGCAACTTCAACTCAATGTGATGGAGCCTGTGGTCGCATATTCTTTGTTTAACTCGATTGAAATGCTTGGCAAAGCGATGAAAACTTTAGCAAGTAAATGTATCGATGGAATCACTGCAAATGAGGAAGTTTGTCGTGATTATGTCTTTGGCTCCATTGGCATTGTTACTGCACTCAATCCTTATATCGGATATGAGAACTCCGCCTCGATCGCATCAGAGGCATTGAGCACTGGAAAGGGAGTGCGTGAAATCGTGCTAGAGAGAGGTTTGCTCACACAAGCACAGCTTGATGAAATTTTCCGACCTGAAAATATGCTCAAGCCTCACATGACAATCGAAGATAAGGCAAAAATGCAAAAATAACTCACTAAGGAGAGGGTATGTTGATTTTAGAGATTATCATTCTGCTTGGTGCTATTTTTATCGGGGTGAAACTTGGGGGGATTGGCATCGGCTATGCTGGAGGGATTGGCGTAGTCATCCTTACGCTTGGACTGGGCTTAACCCCCGGGAGCATTCCTACAGATGTCATCCTCATCATCGCCTCTGTCATTTCTGCTATCTCGGCTATGCAGGTAGCAGGTGGGATGGAATATCTAGTCGATATTGCAGAAAAGATTTTGAGAAAAAACCCAAAATACATCAATTATCTAGCCCCGCTCATCACCTACACTCTCACGCTTTTTGCAGGGACAGGGCACACGGCTTTTTCTATGATTCCTGTAACCATTGATGTTGCCAAAAGTGCAAACATCAAGCCCTCTGTGCCACTCAGCATAGCAGTGGTTGCCTCTCAAATCGCAATCACCGCCTCCCCTATTTCTGCAGCAGTCATCTATATGACAGGGGTGCTAGAGCCTTTGGGAATGAGCTATCTTAGTCTTTTGGGCATTTGGATTGCGACGACTTTTGCAGGGTGTATGCTCACAGCATTCATCATCAGCACTTTTAGCAATACCAAACTTTCAGATAGCCAAATCTTCCAAGAGCGTCTAGCACAGCATTTGGTCGAAGAGCCACAAGGACATACCCAAAGGATCATCACTCCTCAAGCCAAACTCTCTGTTTTGTTTTTTGCACTTGGGGTGTTGGCTGTGGTGCTTTATGCTTGTGCGATCTCCAAAAATATCGCACTCATCGATCCTGTCATACTACCAAGAGATGGAGCGATCATCTCTTTTATGCTAGTTGTGGCTTCACTTATCACTATCTTTTGCAAAATCAATCCCTCTAAGATTCCTGATTCTAGTGTGTTCAAAAGTGGAATGGTGGCTTGTATCTGTGTGCTTGGAGTTGCGTGGCTTGGCGATACTTTTGTCAAAGCTCACATCGATGAAATCAAAACCTATGCTTCAGACATCGTGAGTGCGTATCCTTATTTGCTTGCTGTCGGACTTGCTTTTGGCTCAATGCTCCTATACTCTCAAGCCTCCACAGCCAAAGCGTTGATGCCTGCGGTGATTGTGGCATTGGGGATTAGTGCAGAACACGCAGAACACGCCTATATCCTTGTGGCATCGTTTTCGGCAGTGAGTGCGCTTTTTGTTTTGCCAACTTACCCTACACTTTTGGGAGCTGTGCAGATGGATGACACAGGAACGACTAGAATCGGAAAATACATATTCAACCACTCTTTCATCATCCCCGGAGTGTTAGCCATCGCCCTCTCTGTGTCTTTGGGCTTTATCCTTGCCCCCTTGATGATATAAGGGGCAGGATCAATAGCGATAAATATAGCTGAAACTCAAGTCAGAAGGCTTGTTTTTGAGATTGTAAGCAAATGATTGAAACTTCCATTCAGACACCACATCTCCATTGAGAATCTCAAGCTGGGCTTTGTTGAGAAGCCTCAAAAACTTGTAACTCAAATTGAATTGGTGGTTGCCATAAATATAGTGCAATCCCACCTTTGGGTATAGGTTTTGAGTGAAAAGGGTGGTGAGCATATTTTTGTCACCCGGCTGCATAGAGTGTGCGACAAGATTGACACCAAACTCATAGCCCAATGTCAAATCTAGCCCCAAAGAATGCAGACCGCTATTGACAAAATCAAGGAGATAACTCAATTCCACAGAGCTTTTGATAGGGAGAAAACTCGTGGTGAAATCTACAGATTGATTCTGCCCCACCTTTATGCCACTTGTACTCACTTCAACAGGATAGAGCCCTGCACCTAGAGTCACTTTGGTGGCAATCCCTTGTATCTCTCCAAAATAATGCTGATACCCCAAAACAGCACTTGCTAGGAATAGGGTTTCATCTTTTTTGCCATAATACTCTGTCTGCCCTCCAGTTGTAGTTGTGAATTTTTGATAAATATCCACTTGTGTGGTTTCAAACTCAAATCCCATCAAAAACCCACTTTTGTCATTTTGGGGCTTTTCCTGTGCAATCGCAGGGATCAACAAAGAGCAACCAAGCAATACGCTTAAAACCTTACTATTCATTTTGTCTCCTTAAGCTTTAGTTGCCAATAACTATACTCCAAAACTCAAGAATCAAACTTGAAAAGATTGCAGAACATCGTTGTTTATAAAATAAAGTTACACAAAGAGCATGTGAAAGTTACAAGAAGTTTAATCAGTCAATCAAAAGTGGGGATTTCAGCACCAAAATATGTGACAAAATGGGCAAAGATCAGCAAGATCAAGAGGATCCTACTGACAATTCACACACTCGACACTGCGATCCATCACTTGTTCTTTTGCCTCGGGGCTTTGGCTCCTAAGATAATAAGTTGATTTCAACCCCAATTTCCAAGCAGTCATATACAAATCATTCAATGCCTTTCCACTTGCCGTGTCTAGACTGATAAACAGATTCACACTCTGCCCTTGATCGATCCACTTCTGACGCACTGCCGCAGCACGAATGAGTGCTGTTTGATCCAAATCATAAGCACTCACATAATAATCCCAAGTTTCTAGATTCAGATTGGGTGCCACCACTGGCACAAGCCCTGAGAGGTTTTCTTCATACCATTTGCGTTTATACACAGGCTCAATCGTTTGGGTGGTGCCTACAAGAATAGAGATAGAGCTTGTCGGAGCGATTGCCATCAAATACCCATTACGCATTCCTTGAATTTTGACCTTTTCCCTCAAAGCATTCCAATCACACGAAGTGCCAAACAACCCTCCACGATCCACGATCTTGAGTGCTTCTTTGTTTGCCACATCGATAGGGAAAATCCCTTTGCTCCAGTTTGAGCCCTCAAATTGTGGGTAGATCCCCTTTTCTTGTGCCAAATCTGCACTTGCTTTAATCGCATTGAAACTGATCATCTCCATAATCTCATCGATTTTTTCTAGATGCGCATCACTGCCCCAATGGATTTTTGCACTCGCAAGCATTTCTGCCTCACCCATCACCCCCAAGCCAACTGCACGATTTGCCAAGTTTGTCGCACGCACTTTGCGATTGGGGTAGAAGTTGAGATCAATCACATTATCAAGCATACGCATTGCAATAGGCACGACACGCTCGATGTCTTCTTGTGTGTGGATCTTGCTAAGATTGACACTTGCAAGGTTGCAAACTGCTGTAGCACCACCATATTGCACTTTTTGGGCGATGAATATTTTTTTGCCCTGCAAACTATCAATACTTGTTAGCTTGTTTGCTTTTTTGATGACGCCACAATCAGTCCTCACCTCATCAAACTCGCCAAACTCCACCTCGCTCCCATCTTCAAACTCTACTTTGACTTTGTAGGTGCTAAATTGTGTGTTTTGAAAAATCTCTGTGCAAAGATTGGAGCTTCTGATGATTCCTGCGTGTGCGTTTGGATTGGCACGATTGGCATTGTCTTTGAATCCCAAAAATGGCAACCCACTCTCAAAGTAGTTTGTCAAGATTTTTTTCCACAATTCTTTGGCAGAAATGTGTTCTTTGAGCACATCAGGGTTGTTTTCATACTCGATATATTTTGCCTCAAACTCCTCCCCATACAGCTCCGTAAGCTCAGGACACTCATAAGGATCAAAAAGTGTCCATTGTGCGTTTTCCTCCACCCTTTTCATAAAAAGATCGCAAATCCACACAGCAGGGAAAAGATCGTGTGCCCTGCGTCGCTCCTCCCCACTATTTTTCCTAAGCTCGATGAACTCTTGCACATCTGTATGCCATATTTCAAGGTAAGTCGCGATTGCCCCCTTGCGTGTCCCCAACTGATCCACTGCGATCGCCACATCATTGGCGATTTTCAAAAACGGCACAACGCCCCCTGCAGCATTTTTGTGTCCATCGATGAAGCTTCCAAGCCCTCTGACTTTGCTAAAATCCCAGCCAATCCCACCACCATACTTGCTCAAAAGTGCCATTTCTTTGTAAGCATCAAAAATGCCCTCAATATTATCGGGTGTGCTGCCAATGTAGCAAGAGCTGAGCTGATGGCGTGGGGTGCGTCCATTTGCCAATGTCGGCGTTGCTGTAATCACCTCAAACTTTGAAATCACATCATAAAACTGCATTGCCCAAGCATTGCAGTCTTTTTCGTTTTGCGCCAAAAACATCGCCAAAGCCATAAACATTTGTTGGGGCAACTCAATGGGTGTGTTTTGGGAATCTTTGAGCAAATAGCGATCATAGAGTGTTTTGACCCCCAAATAATTAAACTGCAAATCGCGTTCAGGCTTGATATAGTCATTGAGTGCGTCCAAATCGTATCTTTCTTTGAATCCTTTGAGGATTTTGCCCTCACTCTCTCCGCGTTCAAAATACTCTCTCAAATGCTTATAACCCGTGAATCCACTCACTTTGTGATACAAGTCATACAAAAACAAACGCGCTGCCACAAATGTCCAATTTGGAGAATCTATATCGATTTTATCCACTGCCGTTTTGATCAAAGTCTGCTGGATCTCCTCTGTGGTGATTTGATCGCGGAAGTGGATTTTGGCATCGACTTCTAGCTCACTTTGGCTCACTCCCTCCAATCCCTCTACAGCATCGCTTGTGTATTTTTGGATTTTGGAAATATCTAGCAACTCTACTCTACCGCTACGCTTGACTACTGTTAGCATCATCCACCTCTTTATCTAATTTCTACAAGTTCATCTAGTGAGATTCTGGTTTTGGCTTTTGGCTCTTTGACACGATAGCCAAACGCCACAAGCAATGCGATCCTCTCTAGTTCAGGATCAATCCCCAGCAATCGCTCCAAAGCTTCACGCTCAAACCCCTCTATATAGCAAGAATCAATGCCAAAAAGTCCCGCTCCATTGACCATCGAACTTGCCATCAAATACGCTTGTTTCATACTCCAATCCTCAAGATTTCTGCGTGTGTCAGCTTGAGCTTGAAACTCTTGCAAACGCTTCATAAAGCGTTCATCCAATCCAAGCTTTTGCATATATTGCACAATATAATCTGATGGAGCAATGATGTCTTTGACTTTGGATTTGAATATCACAAGCTCACTGCAAGTTGGTATCTGCTTTTGATTCCAACACAAGGGCTGGATTTGTTCCCTCAAGGTTTTGGAACGAATGAGCAAAATACGCGTATGCTCCAATCCAAACGAGCTAGGTGTCAAACGCCCCATCTCCAAGACCTGCTCCCACTCATCGCTTGGGATCTCTCTAGTCTCATCAAATATTTTGCAGGCGTGCAAAGAACGCATTGCTTCAACCATTTTCATCGTTAGCTCCTTATTTTTTCATTCTTTTACGCATATTGGGATCAAGATATTTTTTTCTGATACGAATATTCAAAGGAGTGATCTCCAAAATCTCATCATCTTCAATCCATTCCAACGCCCTCTCAAGCGTGAGATCTCTAGGTGGCACAAGCTTAATCGCATCATCACTTCCGCTTGCACGCATATTGGTTAAATGCTTGGATTTGATAGGATTGACATCAAGATCATTATCTCTGCTATGCTCACCTATCACCATTCCCACATAGACTTTGGTTTGAGGGTTGATAAATAACACCCCCCTCTCTTGGATATTAAACAAAGAAAACGCCGTAGCATCGCCATTTTCCATAGAAATCAAAGCCCCATTACTGCGACTCTCCACACTTCCACTAAACGCACGGAACTCCAAAAACGAGTGATTCATCACCCCCTCTCCTTTGGTGTCTGTCAAAAACTCACTACGATAGCCAATCAGCCCTCTTGCAGGGATTTCAAACTCAAGCCTAGTGTAGCCATCGCCCATCGGATTCATCGCTTTCATCTCCGCCTTGCGTCGCCCAAGCTTCTCAATGATTGCCCCACTAAAATCTTGAGGAGTGTCAATCACAAGATGTTCAAAAGGCTCCATTTTTGTGCCGTTTTCTTCTTTGACAATCACCTCTGGACGCGAGATCGAAAACTCAAAGCCCTCGCGTCTGAGATTTTCTGCCAAAATCGTGATTTGCAATTCCCCTCTCCCACTGACTTTGAATTTCCCCTCTCCCATTTCCTCACAACGCATTGCGATATTGGTTTGCATTTCTTTCAAAAGTCTATCTTTGATTTTGTTGGCAGTCACATGTTTGCCCTCTAGCCCCGCAAGAGGACTATCATTAACGGCAAAATACACGCTCATTGTGGGCTCTTCTAGGTGCATTGGATCAAGGGGCATTGGGTGATTGGGATCAACCAAAGAATCCCCCACATCAATCGCATTGAATCCTGCCACCGCGACAATGTCTCCAGCCTGTGCATTCTCAATCTCTGTCCTTGCAAGTCCCAAAAATCCGATGAGCTTTGTAATCCTACCTGTTTCTTTGCTCCCATCACTTTTGGCAAGCATTACCGTTTCACCCTTTTTGACACGCCCATTAAACACGCGCGCAATCCCTATCTTTCCGACATAATTATCATAATCAAGGGTGAAAATCTGCATTTGCAAAGGATTATCAGAGCTTCCTGTAGGAGCAGGGACATACTCCAAAATCGCCTCAAACAAAGGCTCTAGGTTTTTTTTCTCATCTTCAAGATTTTTGATCGCATACCCATCGCGTGCTGCTGCATAAACCACAGGGAAATCAAGCTGAAAATCATTTGCCTCCATTGCCACAAACAGATCAAACACCTCATCAACCACTCTATCAGGCTCGGCGGCAGGTTTGTCTATCTTATTGACTACCACGATTGGACGGATACCAAAGCTCAATGCTTTTTTCACCACAAATTTGGTTTGAGGCATCACCCCCTCTTGTGCATCTACAAGGAGCAACACGCCATCCACCATTTTGAGCACACGCTCCACCTCGCCTCCAAAATCGGCGTGTCCGGGGGTGTCAATGATGTTGATTTTGGTTCCTTTGTATTCAATCGCTGTGTTTTTTGAGAGGATTGTGATCCCTCGCTCTCTTTCTAAGTCATTGCTATCCATCACCCGCTCATCAACTTGCTCGTGTGAGCTAAAAGTCCCTGACTGACTTAGCAATCCATCAACTAGTGTTGTTTTCCCGTGATCGACATGTGCAATCACTGCGATATTTCTAATATTTTGCATCATTTCTCCGATTTGTTTTGATTTATAAATTTGTAAAAGATAGCTGTAATTTTATATGTTTTTGCTTATGTTTTAACTTAAAATTTTGGAATTTTTTGAAGGCGGCATTGACAAATCTAGCAATCCAAAACCATTCATCGGCTCTAGTCTTTGTGCTAGAATCGCCGTTTTATTTCCAAAGGAATAGTGATGAAAAAAGTTTTGTTATCAATCTTGTGCATTTGCACACTGCTTATCTCTCAAGAGGATATGAGAGAACAAGCTCCACAAACCACCCCCACACAAGACAAGCCCACAGAATCAATAGATAAAAACGGCTTTGTTTTGGGGCTTGAGGCGACTTTTGGCACGATCACGATGCGAGAGGGGGGAGTGCAAAACACAAACTCAATGGTGATGGGTGGGATTTTGGCAGGGTATCAGTATTATGTGACACAAGATTTTGGTATGCGTGCTTTGATGACAATCCACGATAGCACGATGGCAAGCGTGCAGACGCAAAGCGTTTTGCCGTTTTGGATCGGGACGGAGTTTGATCTTTTGTGGGATTATTTCCAAGAGGGTAACCACACGCTAGGGCTAAGCATAGGGCTAGGATACAACGCTGAAATCTACCACAACTACCTCATCAACAACCAATCTTTGGCGTTTTTCACCCAACACGATCTTTTCCCAACTTTTGCATTGCATTATTATTATGACAAACACCAGATACAGATAGGCTATCGCTTCATCGAAACACTCAAAATCCCCAATCGCACGATTAGTTTTCAAAACCAAAAACTCAATCCAAGCGTGAGCTACACCAATTATTTGAGCCTCACTTATTTTTATCGATTCTGATCTCTGCTAGACACGGATCCCCCCAATCCGTCGTGTATGCAATAGACAAAGAAGCGATGGTTTGTTTTATTACATTCTGACAGCAAATTGGAAGCTAAACCCACCACTCAATGGATCAGTTTCAAATGAGCGATTAAAAAGAGTTATATTTTGCTTGCTAAAGAATATATAACCCACACTAAAAAAGAAAGTGCTTAGATGAATTCCTGCATACACATCAGCAATATGCAATGTTCCTAATTCCTCCAACGCAAATTCATATTTTGTTCCTATTGTAAATCCAAATCCACCACCACCCAATTTATAGCTTGCCTCCAATCCAATAGGCATCACAAACGATGTGTCAAATGCACTACTCGCACCTTTAAACATCACTCCTATTCCGACAGGCATTCCTATGTAAAAACCATCTTGAAATGCCGGAGACCACTCTTGTCTTGTAATATTATATTTTGGACCAGCAGTTACAAGCAATGTAGATCTTACGGCTGTTTTCCCCAGATTAAACATTGTATCCGATGTCAATCCTAAAGAACCCAATGTTATTCCAAAAATCTTATTTTCTGCTCGAATTTTTTCCTGCTTCTCTTTGGAGAACGAATCAATATAGCTCTGAATCTCTCTATCAGATTTTGATTCTATCTTTTTCTTTTGTAATGCCAATGTTTCAAGCATTTCATTTCTTTTCGCATCTGTTAAATCTGGCTTACTTAAAATTGCCTCCCTTAATCCATCAAAGATTCGATCAAGCTCTTTTTGCTGCTCAAAGATTCTATCTAGCTCTTTTTGTTGCTCTTGAGTAACCCCCCCCCCCCGAACACTGAAGTTGCAAACATCGAACCTACAACCAACGACAATATGATTTTTTTCATATCTATATCCTTTCCTTTGTGAAATTTATGTAGAATTTTAAAACATTTTTTGGATTTTTGATCATTTTTTTGTTTTGTTCATTTTTGATTCTCTTAGCTGATCAAGTCTTATGCCCCTTGTGTTACTTGTCATCACTCCTCTACTAATTGCTGTCGCTTGTAGTATTTGATTGCAAGTGCCTTAGCAAATGGCGAACTCAATATGTTTTTCATCAAGAGATAGCAGTTCAATTTCATCCCTGAGGAAAGCTCAAGATACACCCTCATCTTGTAAAACCTCTTGATCAAAAACACCAAATCAAACTTCACGATTTTGTTTTTGATCCCTGCCAACACTTCAAGATTTTTGAGATTTCTGATTCTAGAATCAAAGGCTTGTATTTTGTTGCCTGAAAAATCTAGTATCGTGAGATTTGTCAGATGATACACAGGTGTCAGATCCTCAATCTCATTGAATGGCACTGCCAAAATATTCAAAGAAGTTGATTGAGACAATGGCTCAAGGGATTTGATGTGGTTCTCGTGGCATTCAAAAGAATAGAGTGCTGGGAATTTGCCAATCCAACTAGGAATCTCTCTGATCATATTCCGTCCCAACGCAAGATTTCTCAAATCCTCAAGCTTGGCAATATTTTGAGGCACTTCGATGAGTAGATTCTTTTTCATTGAGATTGTGAAAACATTAGGTGGTAGCAATGGCAGATCTTTCAGTAGATTGTCATCAAGAATAAGCCTAAAAAGACGCTTCAGATAGAAAATATTTGGGTGGAGTTCCGTGAGTTGCTTACCCACAGCTTTGAATGTTTCTAGATTCTCAAGCTCTTCTTGTGTCCTAGGAACCTCGATTTGATGTTGATCACACCATTTGATGAAATCTATTGCCCATTTTTCCATATATCACTCCTTGTTTGATTGGATACTTACCTCATCTGCGTTGGTTTGTGTTTTGCTTCAAAACCATTTTGCCCAGTGGCTCTCCAAGCACCTCTGCCACCACATTGCATTTGATTTTCAAAAGAAAAAACACACGCGCATCTTGCATAGATTCTAAGCACTCAAAATTCCCCATACCTTTAGACAAAACCACATCAGCAGTGTCATAAATCTTTTGAGCCTTAGGGGTTGCATCCTCATAGACAAAACCGGGGCTTCTCACCCCGCTATCCACGACTTCAGCGATGTCAAAAATCCCGCGACATTCTTGGGAATCCAAATCTGCCAAAGTCACATCATTGATGATAGGCGCTCCCCTCACAAAATAATAGATGTCAAGATTCTCAAACTCTCTTTTGAGTCGTTGGATCAGCAACTCATCAAAAAGATTTTCTCCTGCATTGTCCCCAAGCACCACGAGGCTTTTTGCCCGTTTGATGTTTTCTACAAATGCCTCAAACTCAAAAATACAAAAATCCAACTGCCCCAATGTCGAGGCAAAATCAAACGAATCAATATCAAATGCACTTGCAGAACCATAATCAATCACATTCCCCAAAGCACACAGCCTCACCGCCTCTTCCAAGCTCAAATCCTCTGTATGGAAACGCTTGAGCAATGCAGAGGCTTTCGCGATACATTCTTGCTTGATGGTTTGATACAAATCTTTGCTTTGGCATTCTTTGGCAATCTTGCCATAAAGATCGATAGCAATTTGTGGGGGAGAGAGCCACAGACTAGCCCCACTCTCATCTCGCACTACACTATCTAAGAGCTTCTGATAACCCGCTACATCCTCGCTCCACACCCTAGCCTGATTGAGTAGGCAAGAGAAACATTCTTTTTTAGCTTTCATCTTTGGAAGTTTTTCTACTCCATAACAATTTGTATTTTTGTTGCAAGTTTTGATGCTCCTCTCTCAAAGCCTCAATCTCCTTTTTCAAAAGAGCAATCGTGCTTCTATCTTCAGAATAGTTTTCCTGAATGGACAAAATCATATTTTTCAAAAACTCGTTTTCGTTTTTGAGCATTGCGATTGTTTCATCTTTGGCAATAGCAAACTTGGAATGAATCTCCAAAATCCCCCCAATGCTTTCTTGCACACACAATGCACTGCTTTCAGAATCAAAGGCTTGAGGGATCGTGCTTAGGGCATTTGTTTTTTCACGCACACAAATCACTCCATTGATTTTTTTGGCTTCAATTTCTTGTTTTTTGATGAGCTCCAAAACCTGCTTTTTGCTACATTGGGTTTGAGTGATAAAATCCTCCAAATTTGTCCAATCTCGCATCAATCGCTCCTAATGCAACTTCTCTCTTAGGAAGCTAAACGGAGGGAGAGGGTGAGGGAGGGCGACACGATTGACATTCCCACTATGTATCTCGCTGAGTTCCCCACCATTTTCAAGGACAAGCTTATGGAATCGCACAAACCATCTTCCATTTTGCTCATAGATGTATCCGATTTCATTATTGACGCACTCGATATTTGTGTGATGGGGTGCAACAATCTCTTTGCTCTCGCCCACCCTGATCGTATGACGACAAGAAAACCACTTGCCACATTCGCTCACTTCGGCATTGACTTGATAGCTCCCCTCGCTAATTGCTGTTTTGTGGTTTTGTGTATCGCTACGCTCATAGGGGCGATGCATAATATAACCATCGGTGAAGCCCCTGTTTTTGAGCGTTGCAAGCTCCTCTTGGTATTTCAAGCTATTGAAACGCTTGGCATAAAAATCATCAATTGCGTTGCGATAAGTTCTAGCAGTGATTCCTGTATAATAATTGGACTTGGTGCGTCCCTCGATTTTGAGGGCGTCAATCGCCCCACTTGCAAGGATCTCTACAAGGTGAGAGGCGAGATTGAGATCTTTGGCATTGAAAATATGTGTCCCCACGCCCTCTTCTTCTACAAGCCTCATCATCACGCCATTATCGGGGTTTTTGACATAATACTCATAATCAAAGCGGCAATCATTGGCACAGCTCCCACGATTGGGGACTCTGCCATTTTGCAAAGATGAAATCAGACACCTGCCTGAAAACGCAAAACACATACTGCCATGCACAAAAATCTCAAGCTCCAAATCTGGAAGGTGCTTTTTGATT
Organism: Helicobacter enhydrae; assembly: GCF_001693335.1. Taxonomy (NCBI): domain Bacteria; kingdom Pseudomonadati; phylum Campylobacterota; class Epsilonproteobacteria; order Campylobacterales; family Helicobacteraceae; genus Helicobacter; species Helicobacter enhydrae. The sequence continues at coordinate 913,428 of NZ_CP016503.1, forward strand.
TCTACCGCATCAGAGAGGCTCATCTCACGCGCTGCTACGATCCTTTTGACTCCAAGCTCATAAAACACCTCTGCATCAAGGACATTCAAAACATTAGCCTGTGTGGAGAGGTGGATGGGGATATGTGGAGCAAGTTTTTTTGCCAATCGCACGACCCCCGGTGTAGCGATGATAAAAGCATCGGGCGAGAGTTCAGCCATTTTGAGAATATGGTTTTCCAAAAGCTTGAGCTGGGAGTTGAAAGGGAATCCATTGATTGTGACATACACTTTTTTGCCCAAACTATGTGCATAATCAATCCCCTCTTTGAATGATTCTAGTGTGAATTCTTTGCCCGCACGATTGCGTAATGAAAAATGACTCACCCCTCCATACACTGCATCAGCACCATAAGCAAGGGCGATTTTGAGCTTGGTGAGGTTTCCTGCTGGGGATAGCAACTCGGCTTTGCTTGTCATTATTTTCCTTTAAAGTGGAGTTTGAGATTTTGCAAACTTTGGTTTGGCGTATCTTGATTGGCACTTTGATTAAAAGAGGTGATCTGGTTGAGCTCTTTGATTTTCTCCCCAATCAACATATCCAAACAAGCGATCACGCTTTTGAGCAATGTCTGTGCTTTGCCGATCCCCTCGCTCCCTTGCATCGAACTCGCACGGACATCTAGCACCTCAAGGCACCTACGCCCCAACTGATCAAGTGCGAGAGAATGTGTCAAGGCTTCCTTGATCTGATCTTGGGCACTCTGAAAAATCGGCATTTGAGGATTTTGCTCTGCCAAAAGGGCAAAAAGTCGCAACTGCTCTTGCAAACAATGCTGGATATAAGAATTCCTGCCCTGCATTTGCGTCGTGAAAGCGCTAAGCTTGTCAATGGCTTTGAGCATTTCAAGGCTGTCTTCTTTTGCACCCACGATCAGCAATAGTAATTCTTCGATTTGTGAAATACTATTTTGCACCATGCACCAAAACCCCCTCAATCATTTCATCCAAATCCCCATCCAAAATCGCCTCAACATTGCTATAAGCGAGATTGCTTCGCAAGTCTTTCACTTGCTGATAAGGTGCCAACACATAGCTTCTGATCTGATGTCCCCATCCGATTTCACTTTTGTCTTGATTGTTGCTTGGGGCGTCTTGTTTTTCTTTCTCAAGCTCATAGAGTTTGGATTGTAGCATCTTGAATGCTGTGGCTTTGTTTTTGTGCTGACTTCTGTCGTTTTGGCACTGCACCACGATCCCTGTGGGAAGGTGCGTGATACGAATGGCTGATTCTGTTTTATTGACATGTTGTCCCCCTGCCCCACTGGCACGATAGGTGTCGATTCGGATGTCTTTTTCTTCGATCACGATCTCGATGTCCTCGCTCAATTCTGGGCTAACCTGCACGCTTGAAAAACTCGTATGCCGTTTGGCATTGGCATCAAATGGGGAGATTCTGACCAAACGATGCACGCCATTTTCGTTTTTCATATATCCATAGGCATTTTCACCTTTGATGATAAAAGCCACGCCCTTGATCCCTGCCTCCTCGCCGTCTTGATAGTCCAAAAGCTCCACTTTGAATCCCCTGCGTTCTGCCCATCGCAAATACATACGATACAAAATACTCCCCCAATCCTGACTCTCTGTCCCACCGGCTCCGGGCTGGATAGTAATGATGGCATTGGCAGAATCAAACTCATCGCTCAACATCACTTCGATCTCAACTTTTTTGATCGCCTCCTCCAACTCGTGGCTTTGGAGGAAAAGCTGTTGGAGGATCCCCTCATCGCCCTCTGCAAGCTCAAATAGCTCTTGAGCGTCCTGCAAAGCCCCATTGGCATCCTCATAAGTCTGCAACAAACGCTTAAGCTTCGCTTTCTGTTTGCCCATCTCTCCTGCCCTCTTGACATCGCTCCAAAAGCTTGGATCTTGCTCCAAAGCCGCAATGTCTTCAAGTTGTGCTTGAATGGAGTGGGGCTTGATGATTTGGGCGATATTTTGACATTTGTTGTCAAGCTCTTTGAGTAGTTCGCTGTATTGATAATGGTCCATTGTCTCACTTTATTTGGGTTTTTCTTATTTTATCACAACCTCCAAAACACTGGTGAGACTCTGATGGTTTTGCTTTGAGTGAATTGTATTGAGATTCCACTCTTTTGTTTCATCTTTGTTTCCAAGCTTTATTTTTTCCACTGCCCCAAAATAGCAATCTTTTCGCAATGCTCTGACGCAGAATTTATAAGGACCTAAAATGCGTATAAGCCTGAAAACATATACAAAACAATAGTTTTTCTACAGCTTTTCTTTGTCAGCGTTGTATGTGTATATAAACTAGAAAACAGCAAGAGCCCACAAGAAGACTCAATGGATTCTGAGCGACGAAGTTCTGATTAAAAACCAAACTTTGCAAAATCGTCGCTCTTAAATGCCGACCACTATCCAACTGCCATTAGTTTTTGGAATAAACGGCGAGAGTATGTGGGGGGGGGGGGATATCACAATTCTCCTCTTGTTGTATGCCATAAAATCTCTGTGGCATAATGCAGAGTTTTTGTGCAGAGTCAATCAAATAAGCAGCCCACCAGCTAAATGTAGAATTAGCAATAATGGCGTGTTGGCAAGAACGCATTAGTTCCATTTCCTCAATCGCATTGCCTTCATCATTGTTTTCTACAAAGCTAAATGTCACATTTTCAATCACAAGTGGATCCAAAGAATCCAAGAAAAATTCTTTGCACCAAGCAATGTCATTGCTAAAAACAAAGATATGGGGCTTTGAGATCTTGTCTTTTAGTGCCTTGATTGCATTGTTGTAGTATGCGGTGGAATCGAGTTGAATATACTCAGGAAGTGGCAAAAAATCGCCGCGACGAATATGCAAAAAGCAAGAATTGGGGGTTTGCAAGATTTGATGTTTCAAAGCCTCATTGGCAGGTGTGAGAGGTCTTTTGAGTGTAAAATCCCGCAACAACGATTCTCTGAGATGATCGAAAAATACAACATTTTGGAAATAGCCATTAAACATTGCATTAGGATTAAGAGTATCTAGAAAATCTTTTGTAGGGGAAACATTGTGACAATCAGAGACAAATGTGAATAAATATTTTGCAATCTTGCGATGTATAAAAGCAATGATTCTCTTGACATTTCGATGTATTCCTTTGCTACAGAGGCGTTGTATAGGCAAATTAAGCCCAAAATCCACTATCTCCAAATTGCGAATATTGTGCGTTTGAGGCACATTGTAATCGGTATCATAATAAAACAGCCTCACAGGATAGCCTTGAGCCTTTATTGCCTTGGCAAATGCATAAATAAACATTTGATTTCCAAGCCCACCCATCAATCTAACTGAAAACATCGCAAACCTTTAAGCCAAATAATTTATCATCTTGATATTTTAGTGCATTTGTGTCACTTTTATCTCACAAAACAATGCCATCAATCATCGATTATGACTTATGTCGCAAACCTCGCACTCCCATATCTGCGTATAGCTCGATGCCCAATAACGATAAGCAAAAGACACTCAGCGATTAAGTCAAATCTTTACATTTTGCTTTTAGTGGGCTCATCGCAAAAGAAGTAAAGACAAAAAATAGTTAGCCTAGATCAGAATCACTCTTGCAAGATGTCAGATCAATAGCCATTCCCTCCAAACTTTTGCTGTCTGCATCAACAAAAGATTCCAATAACTATTCTCAACTTTAAACAAAAACTTATCTTTTTCTGCTAAATATCTTAGTGTGGGGTGTGGAAATCATACAAAGGAGTCCGTGATGAAAAAAGTGGGAATTTTTTATGGTAGCGATGGTGGCAACACCCAAAGTGCTTGTAGAAAAATTATGGAGGCTTTGGGTGAGGAAAATGCCGTGTTGCAAGATATTGCCAAATCCAGCAAAGAAGATGTTTTGAAGTTTGACAATCTGATTCTTGCAAGCTCCACCTATGGTAGCGGAGAGCTTCAAGATGATTGGGATAGGATCCTTGATCAATTTTCGCCTTCTGACTTTGGATCCAAAGTCATCGCACTTGTGGGAATGGGGGATCAAGACACCTACAGTGACACATATTGTGATTGCCTTTTTTATCTTTATGAGAAAACCAAAGAAGCCACAATCATTGGTCAAACCAAAGCCGATGGTTATGATTTTGGCGATAGCAAAGCCATTATCAATGGAGAATTTATCGGGTTAGCTCTAGATGAAGACAATCAAGATGATCTTACAGATAGTAGGATTAGAGAGTGGGTTGAAAATATCAAACCTCAATTTCAGTGATAGTCGTTTGGCACAAGAGAGATTCTTGTGCTTGACAGAGGTTAGCCTTTGCGTTTCTCTGTAATTTCTTTGGCAATATTTGATGGAACTTCGCCATAGTGATCAAATTCCATCGTATAAGTTCCACGCCCTTGTGTCGCAGAACGCAAGTCTGTGGAGTATCCAAACATTTCAGCCAATGGCACAAACGCATTGACAATCTTTAGCCCCATACGATCATCCATCGAGTTGATTTGCCCTCTTCTACGATTGAGATCCCCAATCACATCACCCATATATTCCTCTGGCACTTCGACTTCGACTTTCATCATAGGCTCAAGCAATACCGGATTTGCCTTGCGACAAGCGTCTTTGAAAGCCATAGAACCTGCGATTTTAAACGCCATTTCACTAGAATCCACATCGTGGTAACTTCCATCAAAAAGTGTGATTTTGAAATCCACTACAGGATAACCTGCCAACACACCGCTTTGCATCGCTTCTTGGATCCCTTTATCCACCGCAGGAATGTATTCTTTTGGAATCACACCACCAGAAATATCATTGATAAACTCATATCCACTTCCCGCTTCTTTTGGCTCAAGCTTGATGAAAACATGTCCATACTGCCCACGACCACCGGATTGTTTGGCGTATTTGCATTCTTGCTCTACAGAGCCACGAATAGTCTCACGGAATGCCACTTGAGGTTGTCCGATCTCTGCTTCCACTTTAAACTCACGCTTCAAGCGATCCACAATGATCTCAAGGTGCAACTCACCCATTCCACCGATGAGAGTTTGCCCTGTTTCCTCTTGAGTGCTTACTCTAAAGCTTGGATCTTCCTCCGCAAGTTTGCCAAGAGCCACAGCCATTTTTTCTTGATCAGCTTTTGTTTTTGGCTCAACTGCGATGTGGATCACAGGCTCTGGGAACTCCATCCTCTCCAAAATCACAGGATCTTTGTCTGAACAAAGTGTATCTCCAGTGAGAGTGTCTTTCAAGCCCACAAAAGCACAGATTTCCCCTGCATAAACCTCTTTGATGTCCTCGCGTTTGTTGGAGTGCATTTTGAGCAATCTACCCACTCTCTCTTTTTTGCCTTTTGTAGAGTTGAGAACATAGCTTCCTGATTCTAACATTCCACGATACACCCTCACAAAAGTAAGCTGTCCTACAAATGGATCTGTCATGATTTTGAAAGCAAGTCCAGCAAACTCTCCCTCATCTCCAGATTTTACGCTGATCTCTTCTTCTGTTTTTGGATCAATCCCTTTGATATCCACAACCTCTGTTGGTGCAGGCAAGAAATCAATCACAGCATCAAGCAATGTTTGCACACCTTTGTTTTTGAATGAGGAACCACAAAGCATTGGAATGAGATTCATACTCAAACAACCCGCCTTGATCCCCTTTTTGATCTCCTCTACGCTAAGCTCCTCTCCCCCAAGATATTTTTCCATCAAAGCCTCATCTTGCTCTGCTGCGGCTTCAACAAGCTTCTCGCGATACTCATTGGCTTTTTCAATCAAATCCGCAGGAATGTCTTCGATGTCATATTTTGCACCCATTGTTTCATCATTCCAAACAATCGCTTTCATCGCAATCAAATCAACCACACCCTTGAAAGAATCTTCAGCACCAATAGGGATATTAATAGGCACAGGGTTGGCTTTGAGCCTTGCTTTGATTTGCTCCTCTACATTGTAGAAGTTTGCTCCGATACGATCCATTTTATTGACAAAAACCATTCTTGGGACGCCATATTTATTTGCCTGTCTCCATACGGTCTCACTTTGAGGTTGCACACCACCAACAGAACAGAAAACTGCTACCGCACCATCAAGCACCCTCATAGATCGTTCAACTTCGATTGTGAAATCCACATGCCCCGGAGTGTCAATCAAGTTGATTTGGCAATCTTTCCAAAAACAAGTCGTTGCAGCAGAGGTGATTGTGATCCCTCTTTCTTTTTCTTGCTCCATCCAGTCCATCGTTGCCGCACCATCATGCACCTCACCAATCTTATGGCTCACACCTGTATAAAACAAGATTCTCTCAGAAGTAGTCGTTTTACCAGCATCAATATGAGCAGCAATACCAATATTTCTAATTTTATTTAATGGGGTTTTTCTTGCCATTGTTTTTCCTTAATTTTAATGTTTGGAGAATCAGCTCCCGCAAAAAGGAGCGCGTAAGTTACCAGCGATAATGTGCAAAAGCTTTGTTAGCTTCAGCCATTTTATGCACATCTTCTCTTTTTTTGAAAGCTGCACCGCGATCATTGGCTGCATCAATCAATTCATTTGCCAAACGATCAATCATTGTGCGTTCATTTCTTTTGCGTGTTGCCTCCAAAATCCAACGAATCGAGAGAGATTGTTGTCGTGCAGGACGCACTTCTACAGGCACTTGATAAGTTGCACCACCAACGCGACGACTTCTGACCTCAACCAAAGGCTTCACTTTTTCTAATGCCTTTTCAAATGTCTCAATCCCCTTTTCTCCACTTTTTTCCTCGATTTTCATAAATGCGGCATAAATGATTTTCTCAGCCACACTTTTTTTGCCATCATACATCATTTTGTTGATAAATTTTGTCACCACCTTATTCCCATACACAGGATCTCCCAAAACCTCTCGCACTGGGGCTTTTCTTCTTCTCATTGTCTATACTCCTTATTTCTTATCAGCTTTTGCTTTTTTTGCACCATACTTACTGCGTGATACAGTTCTCTTCGCCACACCTGCAGTATCCAACGCTCCACGAACAATATGATACTTCACACCAGGCAAGTCTTTGACCCTTCCGCCTCTTACCAAAACGATAGAGTGCTCTTGCAAATTGTGACCTTCACCCGGAATGTAGCTAATCACTTCAAATTTGCTTGTAAGCTTAACCTTTGCAACCTTCCTTAACGCCGAGTTTGGCTTCTTGGGTGTCGTAGTATAAACACGAGTGCAAACGCCTCTTCTTTGAGGACACTCAACCAATGCTGGAGATTTTGTCTTTTTGACAACTTTTTTTCTTTCTTTTCTAATCAATTGCTGTATCGTAGGCACGATTTAACTCCCTTAATAAAATTAAAATAAAAAATGCGGACATTCTATCCTATTTTTGCTTGTTTTAATCTTATGTAGCTTCAAACTACATAAGAAACCTCACTAATTGACCCTTACCTTGAATTTGTAGTTTTTATGAAAACCTGTTCCAACAGGAATCATACGACCCAAGACAACATTTTCTTTTAAATCCTCCAAATAATCTGTTTTGGCAGCGATTGAAGCCTCTGTCAGAACCTTTGTTGTCTCTTGGAATGAAGCAGCAGAAATGATGCTATCACTTCCAATGGCTGCCCTTGTGATACCAAGCAATACTGGCTCAGCAATAGCTGGAGAACCTCCAAGCCTCATAATACGCTCATTTTCTTGCTTGAAATGGCGTTTGCTCACCAAGTCGCCTTCTATAAATTTGGTATCACCGCTATCAACAATCTTCACTTGCCTCAACATTTGAGACACAATGATTTCGATATGCTTATCTGCGATACTCACACCTTGACGGCGATAAACTTGTTGCACTTCACTGATGATGTATTTGTGCAACTCTTTTTCACCGCTGATTCTCAAAATATCGTGACTTGAAACGATGCCATCTGTCATCGCCTCACCTGCGTGAACAAACTCATTGTGATGCACCAAGATTTTTTTGTTTTTATCCACCAAATATTCTCCGACGCGACCATCTTCGGCAGTCACTATGATTTTCTCTTTGCCTCTCACAGGTTTGCCAAAGCTCACGACACCATCAAGCTCAGAGAGGATTGCGATGTCTTTTGGCTTACGCGCTTCAAAGAGTTCAGAAACTCTAGGGAGACCTCCTGTAATATCTTTGGATTTTGCAAGGGCTTTTGGAGTTTTGGCAATGATCTCTGCCAACTCCACCTTGCTCTCATCAGCCACCATAATCGATGTCTGTGCCTCCAAACGATAAGTTGTCTTATTGCCATTGCTATCCTCAATCGTGATAGCTGGTTTATAAGTATTGGAGAAATACTCATTGACCACCAAAGAAGTCTGCCCTGTGCTCTCATCAATCTGCTCAGCAACAGTGATCCCCGGGATAATATCCTCATAAACCACGCGTCCTGCAAGTTCAGCAATCACAGGTGTGCTATAAGGATCCCAAGTCGCAATGACTTTTTCGGACTGATTGTGTGCTTGAGCAACTGCATCGCCCACTTTGACCATTGATCCATCAGCAACAGCAAGTTTGGAATCCTTGGCAATATAATATCTGCAAGCCTCTCTGTCGTTTTCATCAATAATCACAGCAAACAAGCCTTGATGTTTCACCACTTCGCCGGATTTGATTTTGTCCATTCTACGCAATGAATCCACTTCCAACGCATAATACTTGACCACCCCTGACGCTTGTGCAAAAATATCTTGAGCGATCGATGTCCCATCTTGGATATTAAGCTCACTTCCATAAGGAATACGATTTGGAACATTCCAACCATCGTTGATGATTTCTACGATGCACTGCCCACTCTGAATATTGTCCCCCGCCTCACAAGATAAGAACAATTTACCTTCGATATTTCCGCTGATTCCTGCAAGTTCATTTGGTTTGGCAATATCATCTTTACGCAAAACAAACTTCGCTTGTTCTTTTTTGGCTATGACAGAGACGATGGCTTCATCATGCACAGATTCGATCTGCACCTTACCATCAAATGGAGCGATGATCTTTGGCTCAACAAGCAAAATAGCGGCGTTTCTGCGGTTGGCAATGATTGCTTTGCCCTCTTTGTTTGAGAAAGTTCTAATATTGTAATATCGCACGATCCCTTCTTTGCTTGCAACAACTTGACGCTCTTCTGCACTTCTTGAAGCCGTTCCACCCACGTGGAAAGTTCTCAAAGTGAGCTGAGTTCCCGGCTCACCAATAGATTGAGCTGCAAGCACTCCCACAGCCTCCCCTGGTTTGACCATCTTGCCCTCTCCAAGATTGAGACCATAGCACTTAGAGCAGATTCCTTTTTCTGCCTTACAAGTGACAGGAGTGCGGATGATGACAGACTTCAACCCTGCCTCTTTGATTTTTTGTGCCATTTCTTCATCAATCATCGTGCCTTCACTCACAAGCATTTCATTGGTGATAGGATCGATTGCATCTCTTGCCAACACACGCCCCAAGATTCGCTCTTCCATAGGCTCAATCATCTCACTTCCCACGGTAATATCTGCGATCTCCACTCCCTCGTGTGTCCCACAATCCTCAGATACGACTTTCATATTTTGAGACACATCGATAAGCTTTCTTGTCAAATATCCCGCATTTGCAGTTTTGAGAGCGGTATCTGCAAGTCCCTTTCTCGCTCCGTGCGTAGAGGTAAAATACTCCAACACATTCAAGCCCTCTTTGAAGTTTGAAACAATCGGAGTTTCAATAATTGTCCCATCAGGTTTTGCCATCAAGCCCCTCATTGCAGAGAGCTGTCTGATTTGTGCAGCACTACCTCTCGCACCCGAATCAGCCATCATATAGATAGAGTTGAATCCACCTTTGTCACTCTCCACTAGACTCATCATCTCTTTGCTCATATTGTTATTTGTGTCTGTCCAAATATCAATAATTTTGTTGTAACGCTCTTGCTCGGTAAGAAGTCCTGATTCAAATTGAGCTTGGATCTCTTTGACTTTGGCTTTTGAAGCCTCAATCGCCTTGTGCTTGTTCTCAGGCACAATAATATCTGCAGCAGAGATAGACACCCCTGCCTTTGTCGCATATTTGAAGCCCAAATCTTTCAAAGCATCCAAAAATCTTGCAGAGATTCCAATCCCTCCGACTTTATAGACATAATCAATCAAATTGCCAATGTCTTTTTTCTTCATTACGCGATTCCAAAGCTCAGTTGGAACAAAATCAGGAAGGACAGAGTGCAAAATCATACGCCCTGCAGTGGTATGAATCATCTTGTGCTTATATGAAACCTTGATCTTTGCATTGATGTCCAAAGCTCCAAGCTCAATAGCAATCATTATCTCATCAACTCCAGAGAATAGCTTATGCTCCCCTTTTACGCCGTCTTTTTCAAGGGAGAGATAATAAAGCCCCAAAACCATATCCTGACTTGGCACTGCAACAGCTTTTCCACTCGCAGGGAGCAAAATATTCATCGAGCTAAGCATCAAAATCTTGCACTCTGTGATCGCTTCTTGAGAAAGCGGCACATGCACAGCCATCTGGTCACCATCAAAGTCTGCGTTAAATGCAGAACACACAAGTGGGTGCAACTGAATCGCTTTGCCATCAATTAGCTTGGGGTGGAAAGCTTGGATTGATTGCTTGTGCAAGGTAGGTGCACGATTGAGCAAAACTGGGTATCCCTCTACGACTTCTTGCAAACACTCCCAAACCTCATTGGATTTTTGCTCAATGATCTTTTTGGCTTGCTTGATTGTTGTGGCATAACCTTTTTCCTCAAGCTTTGAGAGCAAATGAGGTTTGAAAAGTTCAAGTGCCATATTTTTGGGCAAACCACATTGATCCATTCTCAGATTTGGTCCTACAACAATCACGCTACGCCCTGAGAAATCCACACGCTTTCCAAGCAAGTTTTGGCGGAATCTCCCCTGTTTTCCTTTGATGATTTCAGAGAGGGATTTGAGTGGTCGCTTATTGGCACCTTTGACAGCATTTGCATTGCGTCCATTATCAAACAACGCATCTACAGCTTCTTGCAACATTCTTTTTTCATTGCGGATAATAATCTCTGGGGCATCAAGCTCCATCAAACGCTTCAATCTCTGATTACGATTGATCACCTTGCGATACAAGTCATTGACATCACTCACGGCAAATTTCCCACCATCAAGAGCCACTAGAGGTCTCAAATCTGGAGGTAACACAGGCAACACTGTGAGGATCATCCACTCAGGTCTGTTGCCACTAGCCACGAAGCTCTCGACGACTTTGAGACGCTTGATCAAGGTTTTCTTTTTGGATTCTGCTGTTGTCACTTTCACTTCTTCTTTGAGATGAGAGAGCAATGCAACCAAATCCAATTGCTCAAGCAAATCTTTGACAGCCTCCCCACCCATTTGAGCCACAAAACCTGTCATTTCAAAACGCTGATTGATGCTTTGGAATTGCTCCTCGTTTAAGACATCATATTTCATCACAGGCTTTGTTTTTTCATTGTCATAGTAAGCCTCTCCGGCTTCTTTGACAATATATGCTTCATAATAAAGCACTCTTTCCAAATCTTTGACTTTCACTCCAAGGAGCGTTCCGATACGACTAGGCAAGGAATTGACATACCAAATGTGTGCTACAGGGCTGACAAGCTCAATATGCCCCATTCTAGAGCGTCTTACTTTTGCACTTGTGACCTCTACGCCACATTTCTCGCACACAACACCCTTGTAACGCATTTTTTTATACTTGCCACACAAGCACTCATAATCTCTAACCGGACCAAAGATTTTGGTGCAGAACAATCCATCTCGCTCTGGCTTAAGTGTCCGATAATTGATTGTTTCAGGCTTTTTGACTTCTCCGTGTGACCAACCAAGAATCGTCTCTGGACTTGCAAGAACCAACTGAAACGCATTGAAATCCTTGGGGCGATCGTCTTCTTTGATCACCAAAGGTTTTTTGTTGCCAAACTCATCGAGCTCATTGCCATACACATTGACATCAAGCCCCAAAGACTGCAACTCTTTAGAAAGCACATAGAAAGTTTCAGGAATGTCAGATTCTCCAACCGTTTCACCACGCGTAATCGCTTTGTATGCCCTCACGCGTCCCTCTGTATCATCGGATTTGATCGTGAGCATTTCTTTGAGCGTATGGGCAGCTCCATAAGCCTCCAATGCCCAAACTTCCATCTCTCCAAATCTTTGACCTCCAAAGAGGGCTTTCCCTCCTACAGGTTGTTGGGTGACAAGGCTATAAGGACCGGTGCTTCTTGCATGGACTTTTTCATCTACCAAATGGTGGAGTTTGAGCATATACATATAGCCCACATTCACACGCTCTTTGATTTTTTCTCCGGTTTTTCCATCATAAAGCTCACATTTTCCATCCAATGCGATTTGTGCCATATCAAACAGCTGATTGAATTTTTCTTGCTCAATGCCCTCAAACACAGGGATCGCAAATTTGACGCCCTTGCTCCAATCTTTGGCGTATGCGATCAATTCATCTTGCGTGAGAGATTGCACCCATTTTTGGACATCTGCACTTTTTGAAGTGACAAGAATTGAGATTTCAAGAATCTTTTCTTTCACACGCTCGATCCAATCTGTAGTTTGCTCTTGCAACATTGCTTGGATTTGATGTCCTAGATTCCTACCCACAAGCCCCAAATGCACTTCTAGAATCTGTCCGATGTTCATACGGCTTGGCACACCCAAAGGATTGAGCACAATATCCACAGCCTCACCATCGGCAGTATAAGGCATATCTACTGCTGGAACGATATTGGACACGATACCTTTGTTTCCGTGGCGTCCAGCCATTTTGTCCCCAACTTTCAATTTACGCTTAGTGGCGACATAGATTTTGACAAGTTTGACCACCCCGCTTGGCAAGATGTCATCTTTTTCCAAAATTGCCAATTTCTCTTCGTGCTCTTCACCCAAAGTCTTTTTCTGCTCTAAGAAATTGCTTTTGATTTGCTCATATTGAGCTTGTATCTCTTTGGAATAGTTTTTGATCAAAGAATTAAGGGCGAAACGATTGATATTGGCAATCTCCTCTCTAGGAATCAATGTGCCTTTTTTGAATTTTTTCTCACCCATTGTCGCATCTTGAGCAAGTTTTTCTTTTGCCAAAATAGAAGTAATACGCAACATCTCCTCTTTATTAAGCATTGTCAAACGATCGTGGTGGTCAATATCTAGGATCGATTTTTCTTGCTCATAAGCACTGATTGCACGCTCGTCTTTTTCATAGCCTTTTTTGGTAAAAATCTTCACATCTACCACGGTTCCCTCAAGAGAAGGTGGGCAATACAATGATTTATTGACAACATGTCCGGCTTTTTCTCCAAAAATGGCACGCAAAAGTCTCTCTTCTGGTGTTGGTTTAATCTCGCCTTTTGGAGAGACTTTGCCCACAAGGATCATTCCTGCCTTGACATATGTTCCAATCCTCACAATCCCGCTTTTGTCAAGATGTGCGATTTCTTCCTCTCTCACACCGGGAATATCTGCTGTGATGTCCTCCGCTCCGTGCTTGAGTTCTCTTGCCTCAATCTCTTTTTCATAGATATGGACAGAAGTAAATGCATCATCTTTCACCAAATTTTCATTGACCACGATCGCATCTTCGAAGTTGTAACCATTCCAAGGCATAAATGCCACACGCACATTTTGCCCCAAAGCCAACTCGCCATTGTCCATACTTGGACCATCTGCAATCACTTGCCCCGCTTCAATCTGATCTCCAACGGCAACAATAGGCTTCTGTGTAAAGCAAGTATTCTGATTGGTTCTAAGATTTTTTTGTAAGCCGTAGTGATCGATGAACGCCCCATTTTCATCTTCACCCAAAATATAAATGTTTCTAGAATCGATTTTTTCTACCACCCCTGCACGCGTTGCTTTTACAGCTTCCCAAGAATCACGGGCAATCACTTTTTCAATCCCTGTTCCAACCATTGGAGCAGAAGGCTTGAGCAAAGGAACAGCTTGGCGTTGCATATTAGAACCCATCAATGCACGGTTTGCATCATCGTGCTCAAGGAATGGAATCAGTGAAGCCGCCACACCCACAAGCATACGCGGACTGAGGTCAATCAAATCCACCTTGCTCTTCTCGCTCAAAATAATCTCGCCATCTTTGCGCACCTCGATCAGATCCTCCACGATGTGTCCATTCTCATCGACTTTTGTGCTTGCAGGAGCAATGACTAAGCCCTCTTCTTGTGTCGCAGTCAGATATTCCACCTCATTGCTCACCACGCCATCTTTGACTTTTTTGTAAGGTGCTTCAATAAATCCCAAATCATTCACACGCGTAAAAGTAGAGAGTGTGTTGATCAAACCAATGTTTTGTCCCTCTGGAGTTTCGATAGGGCAAATGCGTCCATAATGCGTAGGATGCACATCTCTTGCCTCAAATCCAACACGCTCTTTGACCAAACCACCCTCACCCAAAGCTGACAATCTTCGCTTGTGTGTCACCTCTGAAAGTGGATTTGTTTGATCCATAAATTGAGAGAGCTGCCCTCCTGTGAAAAAATCCATAATAGTGGAAGTAATCATTTTGGAATTGATCAAATCGTGAGGCATCACTGTTTCAAACTGCCCACTCATCGTTGTAAGCTTATCACGGATAGCCTTTTGCATCTTCACAAGCCCCACATGCAACTCATTTGCCAAAAGCTCTCCAATGGCACGGATTCTTCTGTTGCCTAGATGATCTCTATCATCGATACGCCCTTGACCATTTTTGACTTTAATGAGATATTTCACACTCTCAAAAATATCCTCATGCGTCAAGACTGTGACATAATCTGGGACACTTAAACCGAGCTTGTGATTCATTTTCATACGCCCAACGCGTGTCAAATCATAACGCTCAGGATCAAAGAACAACTGCTTGACAAACTGCTTAGCCACTTCTTTTGTCACAGGCTCACCAGGTCGCATTACTTTGTAGATTCTGATTGCTGCCAAATCATTTTCATCTTCAATCTTTTCAGTTTGCTTGAGCAGTTTCAACGAATCTGCATCTGTGATAAAAGAATTAATGATTGACTTATCAGATCCACTTGCCAAATCATTGGCGATATGAAACTCTTTAACTTTGAGTTCTTGCATTTTTTTGAGCTTAGCCTCATCAAGCTGAGTCAAAGTATCAAACAAAATCTCACCTGTGCTTTCATCGACAATCGGCTCTGACAAATAACGCGTAAATAAAATTTCTGCAGGATATTCCACCCAAGTCAAGCCCTCATCTTGTAGTTGTTTTGCTTTTTTGGCACTCAATCTTTTGTTGGCTTGTAAGATGACATTTCCTTTTTCATCTTTCAAATCAAACTCTAAGCGACCATCAAAATTTTGAGGATTAAAGAGTGTGAGATATTTGCCATTTTTATTGCGAATCGTAAGATTGGAATAAAACATCTTGATAATTTCTTGTTTGCTATATCCCATCGCTCTAAAAATAATAGTCACAGGAACTTTTCTTCTTTTGTTGATTCTTGCAAACAAGACATCTTTGGCATCGTATTCAAAATAAAGCCAAGAGCCTCGATCAGGGATGATTTGTCCTGTATAAATAAGCTTGTTAGAAACGGTGTTAGACTCTTCTTCTTTGAAAATCACGCCCGGGCTTCGATAGAGCTGATTGACCACTACACGCTCAACACCATTGATGATAAAAGAGGTGCGATCAGTCATCAATGGGATCTCGCGGACAAAAATGCTTTGCTCTTTGGCATCCTTGATTCCGATTTTTTCCCCGGTTTTTTCATCTTTGTCCCACAAAATCAATCTAACCTTAATTTTGAGGGGAATAGAATAAGTGATCCCACGGATCATCGCCTCTGTTGCTGTGTATTTTGGTTTTCCAAACTCGCAACCCATATACTCCAAAGTAACGCGATTTTGCACATCTTGGATAGGGAAAATGGATTTGAAAACTTTCTCAATGCCACTTTCGCGTGATTCTGTCGAGGACAAAAAAGAATCATAACTATCGCGTTGCAAAAGCAATAAATTTGGAACTTCTAAATTTTGTGGATTTTTTGTAAAATCGATGCGTAGCCTACTTTTTAGATCATTTTTCATAGCATATCCTCTAATTTTGATAAATTCATTCAAGAGTTAAGCACTCTAAATAAAGTCCTCCAAGCAAAAGAACTCTAATTAGAAAACTTAAAATAAAAATGCCCTCTAGAAAAATCTAGCGGGCATCAATGAGTTTGCGACAACTAAAGAGTTATTTAATCTCAACCTTAGCACCAGCTTCCTCAAGTTTTTTCTTCATTGCTTCAGCATCTTCTTTGTTTGCACCCTCTTTGATGGTGTAAGGAGTTTGCTCAACTGCCTCTTTTGCTTCTTTAAGACCAAGACCTGTAAGCTCTCTTACTGCCTTAATTGCATTAATCTTGTTCGCTCCACCATCAACCAACACAACATTGAATTCTGTTTTCTCTTCAGCTCCTGCTCCTGCAGCCGCTGCTACACCTGCTCCCGCCACTACAGTTGGAGCCGCACTTACACCAAATTTCTCTTCAAACTCTTTTACAAGTTCTGAAAGTTCCAACACTGAAAGATTTCCAATAAAATCCAACACATCTTCTTTTGTAATTGCCATTTTTTTCTCCTTATTCTTGTTCTTTTTGTTTTTTCAAATTATCAAGTGCCGTTGCAAAATATCTTGCCGGACCAGTCCAAACTGAAAGCAACATTCCAATCAACTCATCTTTGCTTGGGAGTTTAGAAATCGCTTCAATATGTGCAATATCCACAACTGCTTTATCAAAATATCCAAACTTGAGTGCAAATGTCTCTTTGTTGCTCTGAGCAAACTTGCAAACGATCTTGGATAAAGCAATCTGATCTTGACCCCAAATAAAGATATTTGTTTCTTTCAACTCGCTCTCAGGTAAATCTGCTTGTTTCATCGCAATTTTTGCCAAAGTATTTTTGATCACTTGGACTTTGATCTCTTGCGTTCTTGAAGCATTACGCAATTCTTCAAGTTGCTTAGTTTTAAGACCTTTGTAATCACAAACAATGACAGCCGTTGCTTGAGCAAATTCTGTGCTAAGTGTTTCAACAATCTGTATTTTTTCTTGCTTTGTCATTTTTCCTCCTTTCAGACTTAAGGACATATATTGGGAATTAAGCCGCAAGGCACCAATAATCTTAGTCTAAGATAAAGTCCCATCAAGGATCTATTTTACTTCTAACAATTCCTGAGAATCAAGTCTAACAGCAGGGCTCATAGTCAAAGAAATGGCGGAGTTTCTGATATATTTTCCCTTTGCAGTTGCTGGTTTCAACCTATTGATAGCACGAACAAATTCCAAAACATTCTCTCTAATCTGATCTGCAGGGAAACTTGCCTTTCCAACTGGAGCGTGGATATTGCCTTTTTTATCTACACGGAAATTCACTTGCCCACTTTTGGCATTGCTTACAGCTTTTGCAATATCAGCAGTCACCGTTCCTGTCTTGGGATTTGGCATCAAACCCTTAGGTCCCAAAATTCTTCCAACTTTTCCAACTAGAGCCATCATATCTGGACTTGCAATCACCATATCAAAATTGGTATTTCCATTTTTGATCTCTTCAGCCAAATCCTCATCTCCAACAATATCAGCTCCTGCATTTCTAGCCTCATCTGCTTTGATGCCTTTTGCAAAAACAGCAACCCTTACAGTGCGTCCTGTTCCGTGAGGCAGAACCACAGCACCACGGATCATTTGATCGGCATGGCGTGGATCTACACCCAATCTCAAAGCAATTTCTACAGTCTCATCAAACTTTGTTGAAGCAAGAGTTTTAAGCGTAGAAACTCCGCTTTCTACATCATAAGTTTTATTGACATCTACCTTTTGAGCCAAATCTTTCAATCGTTTTGATATTTTCTTTGCCATACTTATCTCCAAACCTTAATCTACAATCTCGATTCCCATACTTCTTGCACTTCCAGCTACAACTTTTTTGGCAGCCTCAATGTCTGTCGTATTCAAATCTTCCATTTTTGTTTTTGCAATCTCCTCAAGTTGTGCCTGAGTTAATTGCCCAACTTTGTTTTTTAGAGGATTATCTGAACCCTTTTGCAACTTAATCGCTTTTTTGATCAAATCTGTCACAGGAGGTTTTTTCGTGATAAAACTAAAGCTTTTATCTTGATACACCGTGATGATAACAGGAATATTGAAGTCTCCCATATCTTTGGTTTTCTCATTAAATGCCTTACAAAACTCCATAATATTGACCCCTCTTTGCCCCAATGCAGGACCTACAGGAGGAGAAGGATTTGCCTTTCCTGCAGGAATTTGAAGTTTTAATTCTCCAACAACTTTTTTTGCCATCTTTAGCTCCTTTCTAAAATTTAAACAATCTTCTCAACTTGAGAATACAAAATCTCCACTGGAGTGTTTCTACCAAAAATTGAAACATTGAGTTTAAGCTTTTCGTGTTCCATATCATACTCTTCAACAATGCCTGTAAAATTGGCAAAAGGACCATCAACAATCCTCACCACTTCACCGGTGTCAAAGAATATTTTTGGCTTAGGTGCTGCTCTATTTTCAACTTTTTCTAGAATATTCTTAATATCTGATTCGCTCAATGGTGTAGGTTTTTTACTTTCACCAATGAAACGACCAACGCGAGGGAGAGATTGAATCAAATGCCACAACTTTGTATCCAAATCCACCTTAATAAAAACATACCCTGGATACAAACTGCGTTCCACAACTTTTTTTTTGCTATTTTTGATTTCTATGATATCCTCAGTTGGAACCACAATGTCTTCCAAGCGAGATTGCATATTGCACTCACGAAATAAATTCTGAATTGCTTTTTTTACAGACTGCTCACTTCCTGAATATGTCTGTATAGCATACCAATCCATCACCTCACCTCTCTCAATTAATTAAGTAAAATTCTACAAAATGCTTGATACAGAAGCTGACAAAATCAAATCAGCCAAAGCCAAAAAAATCGTAACAACAGCCACAACTAACATCACAGCAAAAAAAGCAACCTTTACTTGTTGCTTAGTTGGACAAATCACCTTTCCCCACTCAATTTTTGCGTTTTGATAGTAATTTCTTATTTTTCTTATCATCTAAGCATCTCATTTCTCAAAATTGGCAGGTCAGGAGGGACTCGAACCCCCAACACTCGGTTTTGGAGACCGACGCTCTACCATTGGAGCTACTGACCTAGGACTAAAGAGTCTTAGCTCTTTAGTTTAACTTCTTTGTGAAGCGTATGTTTGTTTAACCTTGGACAAAACTTCTTGAGCTCCAGCTTCTCTATATTTGTTTTAGCGTTCTTGGTGGTGCTGTAATTAATGTCACCACACTCAGAACACTTTAGACCAATCTTTACTTTCATAATCGTTCCAACTACTCAATAATTTTTGTTACGACACCAGCACCTACAGTTCTTCCACCCTCTCTGATCGCAAAGCGAGTTCCTTCTTCAAGAGCAATAGGACTGATAAGTGATACAGTGATCTTAACATTGTCGCCAGGCATAACCATTTCAGTATCTTGAGGCAATTCAATCGCACCTGTCACATCTGTTGTTCGCACATAGAATTGTGGGCGATAATTGTTGAAAAATGGTGTATGACGACCACCCTCTTCTTTTGAAAGAACATAAATCTCGCCTTCAAATTTCTTGTGAGGAGTGATTGAACCTGGCTTACAGAGAACCATACCTCTTTCAACTTCTTCTTTTTTTGTTCCTCTAAGCAAGATACCAACATTGTCTCCGGCTTCACCTTGATCCATCTCTTTGCGGAACATTTCTACGCCTGTAACTGTAGTTTTTTGTGTGTCTCTGATTCCAACGATCTCAACCTCATCACCAATCTTCACTACACCTCTTTCAATCCTTCCTGTTACAACAGTTCCTCTTCCTGCGATTGAGAAAACATCTTCAACAGGCATCAAGAAAGTTTTATCTGTATCTCTTTCTGGTGTTGGGATATAAGCATCTACTTCAGCCATCAATTTGAGAATTTTCTCTCCCCACTCTCCAACGGTTCCAGCTTTTGCTTCTTCCAAAGCTTTGAGTGCAGAACCTGCAACGATAGGAGTATCATCGCCTGGGAAATCATAGCTGCTCAAAAGCTCTCTCACTTCCATTTCTACAAGCTCTAGCAACTCAGCATCATCGACCATATCTTGCTTATTCAAAAACACAACGATATAAGGCACACCAACTTGACGAGACAAAAGGATGTGCTCTCTTGTTTGAGGCATAGGACCATCTGCTGCTGAAACAACAAGGATCGCTCCGTCCATTTGAGCCGCACCAGTAATCATGTTTTTAACATAATCCGCGTGTCCTGGACAATCCACATGTGCATAGTGACGATTTTCTGTCTCATACTCAATGTGAGAAGTTGCAATCGTAATCCCTCTTTCTTTTTCCTCTGGAGCATTGTCGATATTGTCATAGTCCTTGAGTTCTGCCAAACCTTTTGTTGCCAAAACAGCAGAAATTGCCGCACTAAGCGTTGTTTTACCATGATCGACATGCCCGATTGTTCCCACATTCACATGTGGTTTGCTTTTTACAAATTTTTCTTTAGCCATTTTATTTCTCCTAGCTGTATTAAAATAAATGCTTTAAATTATAGCAAAAATAAAACAAATTATTTTGCCTTAACACAAAGCATCAACGAGTGAAACTGGAGCCCACAAGCGGATTTGAACCGCCGACCTCTTCCTTACCAAGGAAGTGCTCTGCCCCTGAGCTATATGGGCAAACTCCTAATCTGTCCAACAATAAGTAATTTGTAAAACTGGGTGACTTTCTAACTGAAGATTGGCTCCCAGATAATGGAGCGGGAAACGGGGCTCGAACCCGCGACCCTCAGCTTGGAAGGCTGATGCTCTAGCCAACTGAGCTATTCCCGCAACTTCAAAAAAGCTAATCGACTACCACTTGTGGCTATGAAGTGGTGGTGAGACGTGGATTCGAACCACGGAAGACAAAGTCAGCAGATTTACAGTCTGCCCTCGTTGGCCACTTGAGTATCTCACCAAAAAAGCTTATACCGGTCAAACACCAAAATATTTACATTAAATGGAGCTGGTTAAGGGACTTGAACCCCCGGCCTGCTGCTTACAAGGCAGCTGCTCTACCAACTGAGCTAAACCAGCGTTTGAAAATAAAAGGTGTATTCTATAGAATTTTTAAACAAAAGTCAAGAGGAAATTATTTTTGATGCAAAAATTCATAATCGAGTGGGGTTTTTGAAATGATGCGACTATTACGAATGCCTTGATGTTTGATCTCATACACATACAGATTGAGCTGTTTGAGAATATCCCTCACACTTGCCTTTTGGGAATATGTTGTGATCACTCCGTCATCTTTTAGCAATGAAGAGATTTGTTGAAAATATTCTGCACTCCATAGTTCTGGATTTTTTGCAGGTGAAAACGCGTCTTGATAGATGATGTCAAAACTTTGTTTTTGAAAAAAATGGACATATTGGCAAGCATCACCCCAAAACACTTCAACCCTCCATTGACGATGCTCAAACTCACCTTTGCTTTGCAAGCTTTTCAAAATCTCTTGTATAGGCACTCCATCAAGCACCATAAGCTCCTGAGGATATGGAAAGCACAGCAAAGCTTCAACCAAAGCTTTGTCTTTTTCCGGAGAAAAAATTTCAATTTTTCCTTGATAATTCAAAGACAAATATTTCCAAATAGTCCAAAATGTGTTATATCCCAATCCAAAACACATATCCAAAATGCATATTTTGTCACGCTCCAAAAGATTTTGGCACCAAATAGGAGGCATAATATGCTTTAGCAATGTTTCAGTCTTTGCTCCATCGGCGAGATTGTGGTAGCTTTCTTGATACTGCGTATTAAAAAGCGTGAGACTTCCATCCACGCTTTCTCTTTGCTCAATACTCAAGTCCGACTTCCCTCAATCGTTCGCGGATGTAACGCATTTGAATATTTTTATCAAAACACCACTTCGGAGCCAATAGCATTTCATCGTGTGCTCCTGAACTCATCCTATGCATCACGACATCTTGTGGAATCTCTTGGAGGGACCGCACAATCAGATTGGCATAACTCTCTAAAGAAATCGGGGTGTATTCCCCGTTTTTGAACATTTTTGCCAATGCCGTATTTCTGACAACATACAAGGGGTGCAGTTTCAATCCATCAACCCCCCAACCCACAACTGCACGCAAAGATTCTAGCATCATCTCCTCACTCTCTTGGGGCAAACCATAAATCAAATGCGCGCACACTTTGATTCCACGCTTACGCGTTTTGGCAAATAGATCTTGTGCCCCATCGATTCCGTGCCCGCGATTGATCAATTCCAAAGTCTTGGGGAAAACGGACTGGATGCCATATTCAAGCCAAATCTCCTTTCCTGCCCGAACATACCCCTCAAGCAAATCCAAAATATCCTCACTGACACAATCAATCCTTGTCCCAATGCTCATTCCCACAACATTGGGCAATGCCAACGCCTCATCAAAAAGCGTTTTGAGCGTCGCAAATGGCGCATAAGTGTTGCTATAAGATTGCAAATAAATCATATATTTTTGGATTTCAAATTTTTCTTTATGGAAGTCTGAATGCCAAATAAACTGCTCTTTGAGCTGCTTGACCTGCATATCAAGAATCGGGTTTTCTTTGAGATCTGTGTGCATTTTGATTCTTGTCGCAAGAGGATTGATTTTGATCAAACTAGGAGAAAAGCTTTCATTGCAACAATAGATACAACCACCCCTAGCCACACGCCCATCGATGTTGGGGCAAGTGAATCCTTGCAAAGAAACAGGTATTTTTCTAACTCTTTGCCCAAATACCTTTTTGAAATAACGCCCCAGAGTGAGGATTTCTCTCATTCCAAAACATCTTTCATATTATAAAGCCCTGCTTGTTTTGTAACCACCCACCGCACCGCTTCAATAGCACCTTTGGCAAAAGTTTTGCGACTTGTTGCATTGTGTGTAAGCTCCAAATATTCGCCATCACAATACAATCCGACACAATGTTTCCCCACAATATCGCCCCCTCTCACACTCAACACTCCAATTTCATCTTGCCCCCTTGCACCCACTGCACCATCTCTGCCACTCACACGCACTTTGTCCAACTCCAACCCTCGCGATTGTGCACAAGTTTCAGCCAAAGTCATCGCCGTGCCACTTGGTGCGTCTTTTTTGTGATGATGATGGATTTCAATAATTTCAATATCCGCATCCCTCAATCTTTGCGACGCTAGATAAGCCAACTCATTGAGCAAGGCGATACCGCGACTTGTATTTGTCGCATAAACGATGGGAATGCTCTGAGATAGTCTCTCCATTAAGCTATGATCTTTGGGTGATAGCCCTGTTGTCCCAACCACCAAAGGTCTAGGCGTTTTCTCAAGCGCCTCAAGCAATGCTGATGTCGCAATCGGGCTAGAAAAATCCACCACAACTTCACAATGCTCCAAAAAAACCGAAAAATCATTAGTCACACATACCCCCTTAGGTGCATCAACTGACGATCCAGAACGGATATACACACTACTCAAGATGAAACGCGAATCTTCCAAAATCACCTCATCAATCAATCGCCCCATTCTGCCCCCATAGCCCAACAAACCAACTTTTAGCATCAATGCCCCTCCAAATAAGCCAACACGCTCAAAGCCGCTGTCGCCCCATCTCCTGCAGCACAAACAACCTGCTTCCCTGCCTGTATTCTCAAATCCCCCACAGCATAAAGTCCAGCAACATTTGTTTTCATACTGAGATCCACCACGACACTTCCCATCGCATCGCACTCACACAGCATCGTCCCATCTGCCTGTTGCAACACCTTGTTATTCACTGCATAGCCGACAAACACAAAAACACCGGGCACTTCAAGACGCCTTTGTGTCCCTTCTACATTGAGTGTCACGAAGCTCACACCACTTTGATCGCCCCCGATTTCCTCAATAGTTGCCGGGGTGATGATCTCGATCTTCTCATTTTCTTTGACATGCTTGATTGTGCTAGGTGCTGCACGGAACTCGTTTCTACGATGCACAAGATAAACTTTGGAACAGATTCTTGCCAAATAAACCGCTTCCTCCAATGCCGTATCCCCTCCCCCCAATACAACAACTTCTTTGTTTTTGTAAAAAAAGCCATCGCAAGTCGCACAAGTGCTCACCCCACGCCCCCAATACACATCTTCACCTTTGATTCCACTTCTTTTGGGCTTGCCACCTGTTGCAACAATCACGCTTTTGGCACCAACGCTTGTGCCATCAGCTTGAATGATTTCAAACACATCGCCGCTTTTTTGGACACGCGTCACTTCCACCATCGCGTGTTTGAGTCCAAACCTGAAGCACTGCTCCTGCCAAGGTTGCATAAAATCAAGACCGCTTACGACTTGAGCCACTCCGGGATAATTTTCTATCTCGCTACTGCCAGTGATTTGTCCCCCCGGCATCCCCATCTCAAACAAAGTCACATCTTTCAACCCCCCTCTAGTCGCATACAATCCTGCACTCAGTCCTGCAGGTCCTCCACCAATGATTGCCAAATCTAGCATTTGTCACTCCTTAATTAATAAAAATTATCATTTGGGTTAGATTATATTTGAGGAAGGTAAAGGATAGGTAATCAAAATGGGACTTTGTCCCATTTGTGTTTAGATTAGAGAATCAAGCTTATCTTTGATGGCTTGTTCTGAGTTTGCTCCTACCATCTGATCAACGACTTTGCCGTCCTTGAAAAACAAAATAGTCGGGATACTGCGGATACCAAATTGTGCCGAAAGCTCTTCTTGCTCATCGGTATTGACTTTACAAATCCTTGCTTTTGATTCATACTCGTCAGCAAGTTTATCGATGACAGGAGATAGCATACGACAAGGACCACACCAAGGCGCCCAAAAATCCACCAACGCCACCCCGCTCTCTGTATGCTCTGCAAAATTTTCTTTTGTTAGTTCGACATATTGACTCATTTTAACTCCTTAAAAAATTTGGTGTATTATACAATGTTTTTGTTTTAACCATTTGTTGTCTTTTGTAGAGCAATGCTCTTTGGCACTGCAAACTACAACAACACATTTTCCAAAAACTCAACTTGCTGATCCACAATCACAATCGCATCAACACAATACGCCACTTCCAAATCATTGACATACAAATAAAATTCAATAGTCTTTAAAATCTTGCTTAGCTTTGATGGACTGATTGCGTCTGCACGATACCTAGATTGAGAGCCTTTGACCTCTATGAAATGCAAAACAGAATCTTTTTTTGCCACAATATCGATTTCACCAAAACGCGAATGGAAATTGCGTTCTATGATTTCAAAACCCCTTGATGCCAAAAACTCTGCAGCCATCTGCTCATACACGGCACCAAGATTTGCTTTCATCGGATTCGTATCTTGTATGGGGCTTGTTGCATAAAATCCAATTGTGCCAACGCACACAAGGCTTTGGAGATATGTTGTTCCTGCGTTTGATAAGTGATAAGCCCAATCATCACCTCGCCCCCTTTTTCTTTTTGCAAGATTTCATTCACAGAGATATTGCAATCTGCCAAAATCTGTGTAATCTTTGCTAGCACACCAGAGCGATTGCAAACGATGAAACGCAGATAATACGCACTCTCAATCTCCCCTTTTGGTTTGATTGTGGCGCAATCAGAGGACTCAAAAAAACCAAATGGAGGGAGAGGATAAGCCCCATTGCGACAACGAGCGATCGAGACAAGATCGGCGATCACAGCACTTGCTGTCGCATCGCCACCTGCCCCAAGCCCACATAGATTCACTTCTCCCACACAATCCCCACGCACGCTCAAAGCATTGGTGACCCCATCGATTTTGGCAAGATATGTGTCTTTGGGGATCAAAGCCAAATGCAAACGCAAATCAAGTGTGCCATTGCTCAAAGTCGCAATCCCCAAGAGTTTGATCCGATAGCCCCACTCATCAGCAAAACACAAATCCTCCAAAACTATGCCCTCAATCCCCTCCACCAACACATCCCCCATCGGCACGGCAATGCCATAAGCAAGTTGTGCCAAAATGACAAGTTTGTGCCCTGCGTCCAAACCATTCACATCCAAACTCGGATCTGATTCGGCATAGCCTAGCCTTTGAGCCTCTTGCAACGCACGCTCAAAGCTCATTTTCTGCTCAAACATCTGTGTCAAAATATAATTGCTCGTGCCATTGAGGATGCCCTCAAAGCTCACAATATGATTAGCCACCAAAGAATCCCTCAAAACCTCAATGACAGGTACACCCCCACACACACTCGCCTCAAAACCAATGGGTGCATTTTTGGCACACTCCATCAAGTCCCTCATATGATGTGCCAGCATTGCCTTATTGGCACTCACCAATGCTTTGTTTTTGGCAAAAACCCTCTTTGCAAGATCAAAAGGGTATTCTATCCCGCCAATCAATTCCACAACGATACTGATTGCCTCATCTTCCAAAACATCCTCGATGTTTGCACTCACAGGGATCCCGAAGTTGGCATATTTGGCGACATCACGCACAACAGCCATTTTGACACAAATCTGAACTCCAGCCCTTTTGGCAATCAGATCAGTATGCTCTTGCAAAATCCTTGCCACACTCCCCCCAACAGTCCCCAAACCAATCAAACCAATATAAATCTTTTGCATCCACATTCCTCCCTAATATGCACTAAAAACAGCGGTGATTCCACTTTTGAGCCTTGAAGCGTTATAAAAATCTGTCACCAAAACAAATGCAACATTTTCTTTGAGCTCGATTCTAAAAAGATTTGTCAAGTTTGTTTGGGCAAGCACTTCCACAATCTGCAAATCTTTGTCATACATCACAACCCTTGGGCTCCATTTGAGCTTGGGGTTTTGCAAACCCACTTCGATCGTGCCCAACTCTTTGATTTCAAACCAATATTCACCTGATATATTTTTGAACTCCAGAGGCTCATCGGCTTTCAAGCTATATGCACCTGACAATACGGGCTTAACCAAAGTAAGATGATAGATCCATTGTCCCGTGTCCTCTCTATGCATATCACTCACCATCAAGCCTCTTTTGTCTAGCTCGTTTAGCATAATAACAGGATCAATAGTGTACTCTGTCACCATTGAATACACGAGATTGGTCACCTCTTGGGCATAACTTGCGTATGCGATTGTGAAATAAGAATACCCAATCGAAGACAAAAGACTATTGATCGTGCGAATCAAATAAATAGGCTTAGTATTTGCACTGAGATTGAGGCGTATTTCTCTAGGTTTTTGGAAAACAAGTTCAAGCAGTCCATTGTCTTTCAGAACCTTGGCGATTCGATAATAATCCAATGTTTCTTCACTAGAATAAAAATCTTGAGGATTTGCAAAAAGCCTCTTGATGAAGTTGGAATTGATTTGATAGCTCTCTTTGCCGATGAAGCTCTCCACCACTTCATCTAGGCTTTGACCAAAAGCAAAAAGACAAAGTGCCAAGCACCAAAAAATTTGTCTTACCATTCTCCACCATTAATCTGAACAAACTCTTCGTGCGTGATTTCTCTCAATCCACCCTCTTGTGTCACAATCAAATAAACAGGCTTGTAGCTTTTGAACTCTTTGATTTCATTCTGCCAATACAATTTGAATCCACCCCTTGAAGTCACAACAAGTCTTGGTTCGCTGATGGGGATTTTGAACTCTGTCTGAATACGCCCAATGCGTTTGCGTGTTTTGAGATTCACGATACCAACCCACATAGGCTTGGGCGAATCAAGCATCACAGAATCCCCCAAACTTACATCAATATCAAACACCAACTCTCCATACTCGCTCAAAGCTTTTGTTGGCTCCAATCTCAACTCACTAGCAGATTCTGATGTTTTTGAGGTTTGTTTATCTTGTTTTTTTTCTTCTTTTTTGTTCTCTTGTGGCTTTGGGTTTGCATTCTTTTCATCCTGCCCCTCTTGCTCCACAAATGGCTCTAGCTGTATCTCCTCACTTGTTGTAGCTGGTGGGGTTAGATTGGACAAATCTGGGGCAAATGTCTTTTCTTCTGAAGGCTTGGAAGTGAGGGTAAAAATCACAATCACTCCAATCAACACCAACGCCACACCCACCCATTGCAATATCTTTTTTTGCATTGAGGTTTCTTGTTTGGGTGAAGGCTCAATAGGCTCCTGCTCTTTGGTTGCGGCGACATACTCCTCTAGCCACTCAGACAAATCAAGATGATATTGTCGTTGCAAAATATGCACAAATCCTCTCGCTCGGACATAATCCAAACGATCAAAACGCTTGTCCAAAATATCTTGGATTTTTGTCCTATCCATTCGAGTTTCTTGACCAATACGCTCGATTCCGATTTGTCTTAGTTGATTCAAAGTATCTTCAAGCTTTGAATCTTGCTTGTTTTGTGATGACACTTTTTCTTCAGTCATTAAACACCAACCTATGTATCAAAATTCCTCCAGCAACGCCCACATTCAAAGAATCAAAATGATTATACATACCAATAGAAACCATTTTATCCATTTTTTGCATTATTTTTTTGTTTAAGCCCACATCTTCTTGCCCCAAAAACAATGCCCATCGCCCTTGTGTCTTGACCTCGCTAATCTCTTGAGCATTTGCCTGTGTGCCATAGCACACGATACCTGACATTTTGATCTCATTGATCAATTCCAATATCTTTGGGCTCTCATAAAAAAACATCTTGAGCATTGCACCACTGCTTGCACGCACAATGCCACTCATTGCCTTTTCTCCAAGTAATCGATCAAACACGATTCCATCCACTCCCATAGCATACGCACTACGCACAATGCTACCGATATTGCCCACATCACTCAATCCGCACAAAACCACGATCCTATTGAAGCCCAAAAGGGTTTTGCGTCCCCCGCTTTGAGGAGGAGTGATTTTGGCAAAATATCCTTGATGATTCCCCCCTCGTGCCATTGCTTGAGCCTTTTTGGTATCAAGACGCAAGATTTTTGCCCCCACCTTTTGCAAACTTGCAAACTGCTTAGCCTCGATGTCTTTAGCCAAATACAACTCTTCGATATTGTGAGGAATCTCTTGCACAGCATAAAGCACCGCTTGCTTCCCATAAATAATCATCGATCTTTCCTCTCACCTATTGAAGTTTTTCATCAAAATATTGTGCATAACACTCTTTTGGAGTTTTTCCTGTGATTTTGGCAAGAAGTTTTGCTTTGATTTTTGGAGGAATGTCTAGCCCTGCGATCTCAACACACCCAAGCCTGTTTTCGATTTGATATGTGCCAAATGCAACCACCATACACCACTCACCGCTCAAATTGCTCTCTGCTAGCCATTCAAGTGCTTTGGCAACGCAGCCACGAAAAGATTTTTGATGCATTTTTGTCATTTCTTTGATCAAAAAAACATTGCAAGTAGAATCAACTTCTTGCAAGTCCTCCACGCTCTCAACGATACGATGCGGACTTTCAAACACCACCAACACACGCTTAGCTTCAGCAAGCACTCGTTTCCAAAACGCCAAACGCTCCTTGCGTTCGCGACTTTTGTGAGGCAAAAATCCATCAAAAACAAACCCATCATCAGAAAAGCCACTATAACTATAAGCCAAAGCACTTGCACTGCCTGCGGGCAACACCTCATATTCAATCTGATGTTGCAACGCATAACGCACCAAAGCACTGCCGGGATCACTGATACAAGGCATCCCTGCATCGCTCAAAAAAGCAACTTCGTTTTGAAAAAAATCCGGGGTGATAGAATCCAAAAAAGCATCTTGATTGTGAGAATGGAGGCTGATATATTCACGCTCAAAGGGCTTGAGCCAACCTCTTTGCTCAAAAAGAGAGATGAGCTTGTGAGTGATCCTTGTGTCTTCACAAAGCAAAATCGTGCTTTTTTGCAAAACCTCCAAAACCCTAAAAGTCGTATCCGAAAGGTTGCCAAGTGGGCTTGGGAGGAGGTATAGCACGATTATTTCATATTGTATTTTTGTCTAAACTTCTCGACGCGTCCTGTTGCATCAGCGATCTTGTCGCTTCCTGTATAAAATGGGTGGCAAAAGCTTGAAATATCGATTCTCATTTCACTTTTGTTACTCATCACTTCGATAGTTTTTCCACTTGTCACACAAGTGACTTTGCAAGGAACATATTCTGGGTGAATACCTTTTTTCATAGAGCAATCCTTAATATTTTTTTGAAATAAGCTTGCAATTCTAGCAAAAAAAGCTGAAGTTTTACCTAAAGTATTGCAACGCCTCTTTGATGATGTCTGCCGTATTGGTGGCTTTGATCTTTTTGAGCACATTTTGAATGTCTGTTTTTTTGAATCCCAAACTCTCTAGAGCCAAAACCGCTTCACTTTGCTCTGGAGTATTTTTCTTGGTATCCATCTCAAAAAATCCAGCCAAATCCACCATAATCTTACTCGCACCTCTTGCACCAATCCCGGGGACTTTTTGCAAGGCAGTGAGATTTTTGCCCTCAATCACTTGTGCAAACTCTTGAGCAGAATAAGTGCTCAAAATCGCCATCGCCACCTTTGGTCCCACACCACTGATTTTGATCAAGCGTTCAAAGATATTTTGCTCATTTTTATGCAAAAAGCCAAAGAGCAGATGAGCATCTTCGCGAATAATCTCACTGATCAAAAAACGCACTTCTTGATTTCTCTGCAATTCCAATCCAACCAACAAAGAGACGCAAACACCATAAAAAACCCCACCAACTTCTAGCTCCACCATTCCCCCCTCAATCTGCTCAATACGACCACGCAAACCAACAATCATTGCTATCGCCTTGTTTTTGTAATTTTCATTTTTTGAGGATCAATCAGAATCGAAACCCTCTCGCCTTCATCAATCACCATACTTTCTTTGATCTCTCTGGCAACATTAATATACTCTACCTGATTTTGTGATGTCCAATGCCCCTCGCACTCAATCCTTGCCCCAAGCGTCAAGTCTGCAATCGGCTCAAGCTCTTTTTTGACTGCGGATTTTTCTTGCTGAAGCTGTTGGATTTTTGTGCGGATTGCCTTGATGCGATTGGAAAGTTTCAAATATTCGCTCATCGTGTTCAAAATATAATCTTGAGTTTTGATCCCCTTTTGATTATTTTGTGCATAAATGACTCGAAATTGATCCACCATCGGCTTGATTTTTCTTGCTTTCAGAAGCCCTGCCTTATACATTCCCTCCAACACATCGATTTTGTCTTGATACTTTTGGCACTTCAGCAAAATCGCATCAATGTCTTTTTGGTATTTCCAAAATGCCGAACTATCCACCCTCAAACAATTATCCCCAGCAATCATTTCACCGATTTTGAGGTGGTTGGAGATACAAATCTTAGCATTGGCGTGCAATCTTGCGATGTTGATTGTTTTGCCATACACCTCGCCCCCAATCACATCACCAAACTCCCCATCTTCACAAAACACCACTCCACCCTCCAAAGATTTGATTATGACGCGATCTCCTTCAAATTTGCCCTTATGATTCCCAAGCTGTGCCACATCTGCATACACTTCTGCTCCCTGATGGATCGCCCCTTGGATATTGCATTCCTTGGCACGCAAGACAACCCCTTGATCCACACTGCCTTTGATCTCAATTTTTTGAGCCTCTAGCACCATTCCTGCCCCAACAGCATCTTTTTGCTCGTTGTCATAGATAATGCTAATGCACAGATTGCTTTCCAATCCACCCAAAAGATTGCCAATATTGCGATGATTTGCTTCTCCAAGATTCAACTCTTTGATCAAAAACAATCCACTATTGTTCATCCCCACATAGCCCTCTTTGTTGGCAATATACGAGATAAACTCTTTGTCTTCTTTGATTGTAAAATCTTCTTCTAAGATAGAAAAACTAATAGGGATTGTTTCGCGTTTCTCTGGACGCACCATTTCGCCCAAAAGATTTCTGCCGCGACTCCCATCATCAACACAATAGAGTCGTCCCACCTCTTCGTTTTCTTTGGCTGCAAATGAAGAATTTTCCAAAGAAGTCTGATTTTCAAACTCCCAACGATCTTTGAGGATAAAAACAAACTCCGCATCACGCACAGGACGATAAAATGCACTTTGTGCAAGCAAAATCTTTCGATATCCCCCATAAGCATCCGTTGCCGATTTGATCATTTTTTGAAGGGTGGCATTATTAAATCCTAGTGAAAAATCTTCAAAAATAATCCTCAAGATTCCTTTTTCTGCATTGATCTTCTTATGTAAAAGCCCCAAATGCTCTCGAAACTTCGCCAACACATCTTGATGACAAATCAAAAACAACTGGCTTTTTTCTCTCTCCAAACGCAACTCGATTTGAAGCTCTTCCTCCTCAGGGGAGATTTTTTGTATCAAAATATCATAGGCTTGAAAAACGCGACTTTCGCTCTCTTCGTATTCTTTGGAATGAAAAAAATCTTGAGCCTGTTGAGCCGTTAGCTCTCTTTTCACCCCGTCCTCTTCGAGGAAAGTATAAACTTCCAAGATTTCAAAAGTTAGTTTTTTGACATCAATTTGATGCAAAATGCTTGCCTTTTCAAGCTCTCGCACAATATCTAGGGTCTTGCTGATTTTGATTTCTAATTCTTTCATTTTGAATGCCTAAGTTTGTTTAGGTAAAATTAGACTAAATTTTACACAAATTAAGGGATACTTTTTGCTGAAAAAAGCATTTTTGACAAATAGCAGTGGGATTTTACTCTCTAGAATATTGGGGTTTTTACGCGATATTATGATGGCATATATTCTTGGTGCTGGAATCTATACAGATATTTTTACCACAGCCTCAAGACTTCCAAATCTTTTTCGCAGGGTTTTTGCAGAAGGGGCATTCACTCAAAGCTTTTTTCCTTCTTTTGTATCCTCCAAACACAAGGGGGTGTTTCTCGCAGGAATTTTTGTCATTTTCTGCGGAATCATTATGATTCTCTCCCTCATTGTGATGGTTTTCACGCCAACAATCACCAAATTGCTTGCCTCAGGTTTCAGCGATACAGAGATTGCGATTGCCACACCCATTGTTGCGATCAATTTTTGGTATCTGATTTTGATTTTTTGTGCGACTTTTTTTAGTGTGATTTTGCAATACAAACATATCTTTTGGGTCGGCTCATATAGCAGTGCCTTGCTAAATCTTGCAATGATTTTGGCTTTGTTTTATGCAAGAGATGAAGAGGATTTGATGATCATTTATACTTTGAGCTATGGAGTGCTAATCGGTGGGGTTGCACAAATAGCATTGCATTTTTATCCACTCTACGCACACGGACTTTTGAGACTCCTTGCTCTTGGATTCAAAAAAAGCAAGATCCTATTTTCAAGAACACAAGCAGCAGCCTATAGACAAGAGATACGCCATTTTTTCAAGCAGTTTATCCCCGCAATCATTGGAGGCTCCACAATCCCAATCCTCTCATTCATTGAAACCACGATCGCCTCTCAACTTGGGGCAGGGAGCATTTCATATTTGTATTATGCCAATCGTATTTTTCAGCTTCCTCTAGCCCTGTTTGCGATCGCTATTTCAACGGCACTTTTTCCACTTGTCGCCAAAGCCATCAAAAATCAAGAGCAAACTCAAGCACTCAAAGCAATGAAAAATGCTTTTTGGTTTTTATGTATCACGCTTTGTGTCTGCACTTTGGGGGGCATTATGCTCAAAGATGAAATCATTTGGCTTCTTTTTGAGCGAGGATCATTTGGCAAACAAGACACCCAAATCGTTGCCA
Organism: Helicobacter enhydrae; assembly: GCF_001693335.1. Classification (NCBI taxonomy): domain Bacteria; kingdom Pseudomonadati; phylum Campylobacterota; class Epsilonproteobacteria; order Campylobacterales; family Helicobacteraceae; genus Helicobacter; species Helicobacter enhydrae. The sequence continues at coordinate 947,124 of NZ_CP016503.1, forward strand.
ATGTGTTTGCCTGTTACCTCATCGGACTGCTACCCTTTGGGCTTAGTAGGATATTCTCACTTTGGCTCTATTCGCACCACCTACAAGGCAAGGCTGCCAAATTTTCTGTGATTGCATTGGCTTCTGGCACGGCTATCGCGATTGCCTCATACCAAACCTTTGGGGTTTTGGGGATCGCGTTTTCTAGCTCTTGTGCAGGTTTTATACTTTTGTTTCTCAATGCCAAAGCCATTGGCAAAGAAAACTTTTTGAGTATAATCGCACACAAAAAAGCCCTGATGATTTTGCCCATAATTTTATTGTTAGAAGGTTTGATTCTCTATGGTTTTAAGCTCCTCATTCAAGGATATATTCAATGATAAAGATTTTTGATAGTGTCAAAAAAACAAAACTCCCTTTCCAGCCCATAATGCCCGATCAAGTCAAAATGTATGTGTGTGGTCCAACGGTTTATGATGATAGTCATTTGGGACACGCAAGGAGTGCTATTGTGTTTGATTTGTGGCGTAGATTGTTTTTGGCGATGGGCTACAAAGTCATTTTTGCTAGGAATTTCACAGACATTGATGACAAAATCATCAAAAAACACCTTGAGAGCAAACAAAGCGTCCAAGAAATCACATCCCACTACATCCAAAGATACCTTGATGATATGCAACAAATAGGCGTTTTGCCTCCAGATCTTGAGCCCAAAGCGACACAAAATCTCGATGCGATGCAAAAAATGATACAAACCCTTCTTGATCAAGGCTATGCCTACCAAACAGAAAATGGAGATATTTATTTAGATAGTAGCAAAGATGATTCTTATGGATCGCTCAGCCATCGCACACAAGAGCTTGAAAACATATCAAGATTACAAACGGACACACACAAACGCTCTGAACGCGATTTTGTTTTGTGGAAAAGCTACAAAGGCGCAACAGATATTGGTTATCCTAGCCCATTTGGCAAAGGAAGACCCGGTTGGCATATCGAATGCTCTGCGATGATTGAAGAACATCTTGCATACTCTATCGGAGAATATGGGATCGATATTCACGGAGGGGGGGCGGACTTGCTATTTCCTCATCACGAAAACGAAGCCTCACAAACACGCTGTGCGACCAAAAGAGAACTAGCCAAATATTGGCTACACAATGGTTTTGTTAGAATCAGTGGAGAAAAAATGAGCAAAAGTCTAGGCAATAGCTTTTTTCTCAAAGACATCCTCAAGCTACATCACGGCGAAGTTGTGCGTAATTATTTGCTAGGGACTCACTATCGTGCGCATTTTGATTTTGATGGTGATGACTTACTGCAAAGCAAAAAAAGACTTGACAAAATCTATCGTCTCAAAAAACGCCTCAAAGATTCTGTGCCATCAAAGACTGATGAACACTTTAGTAAATCCTTGCTTCTTGCACTCTGCGATGATTTGAACATCTCTCAAGCTCTTAGCCTCATAGAACAAATGATCAAAGAAAGCAACGACGCACTAGATCAAAACCCAAAAAACAACCAACTCAAATCAACCATATTGGCAAACTTAGAACTCATTGGACTTGTTATTGGGATTGGCACACTTCAAGCTGATGCCTATTTCCAACTAGGGGTCTCACAAGAACAACAAGAATGGATTGCCACACAAATCCAACTCCGACAGGAAGCAAAAGCAAACAAAAATTACGCTCTTGCTGATGAGATTCGTGAGCGATTAAAAAATCAAGGGATTATTCTATCAGACACCCCCACTGCAACAATCTGGGAGAAAATCTCCCAGTAAGTGCGATGTGTCTATTTGTTGGGAATCACTAGAGAAATCTCAACTTGTGACCAAGTGAAGTTTTTGTGCATTGCCCCACACGCTTCTTGCAAACTCTCAAAAGCTTTCTGAAGCTTGAAGTTTTTTAGCTCAATCACACCATTTGCCACAAATCCATCATCTGTCAAAACATATTGCATTGGGACAAATTGCGTTGCTTTGTTCATTCTGACTTTCAAAAGCAATGTGCCTTGTTTCTCTCCCTCCATCACATCTTCAATCTTTGCTGTGATATTGGCACCTTCAAACTTCAAAAAGAACGCTTCGGTGAGATTTTTCTCAGAGGCAGGATTGCCTGTTACCACATTCTTTAGATTGATTTTTGCCGTTGCCCCCACCAACGCATCTTTGAGAGTTGCACCATTTTTTGGAAACACAAAGCTCACATTGGAGAAGCTCCCCTTTACAGCGGTTTTGTTGGCAAACTTAAACCCTTTCCACTCAATCTTTGCCCCACTCATATCCAAACTACCTGCCAAACACAGATTGGCAATCAATGCAAACGCACACAAAAGTTTATTCACTTTGTAACTCCTTGTATTTGATTCGATCTCTTAGGCAATTTTGCAAATCCTGCACAATCACGATAAGATACAAAATCAATTCTACTCAAATTCACTAGAAAAAGATTGGGAAATGATTTGAAGGGAGGCAAAATGATTTGCGTTTTTGATATTGAGACTATTCCAGACATTCAATTACTCCAAGAGCAGTTCGGATTTCAAGGCTCACCCATAGAAATCTGCAATCAAGCTTTTGCACAGCAAGAAGAGAGGACAGGTAGCACATTTCTGCCCATCGCATTCCACAAAATCATCAGCATTGCTGCAGTCTTTTGTGATGATTATGGCAAATTTGAAAAAATCGGTGTCTTTGGACGCAAACACCAAATCACCGAAGAAAATATCGAAAAGGTTACATTGGGAGAGTTTTTGAAATGGTTCAACAAAGCCAACCCCAAACTAGTGAGCTTCAATGGGAGAAACTTCGACATCCCCACGCTAATGCTCCGTGCAATGAAATACAACCTAGAATCTCTAGCTTATTTTGAGCAGGACAATCCAACGCACAACAAAAGCAAGTGGGAAAATTATCGCCAAAGATACAGCGAGAGATTCCACACAGATCTACTAGATTCTCTAGGACACTATGGCAGTGTGAGGGGCTTGAAACTCGATGATGTTGCCTCTCTATGTGGTTTGCCCGGCAAATATGACATCTGCGGTGGGGATGTTTATGATCTCTATTATCAGCAAAATGCACTACAAAAAATTGACGAATATTGCCAAAGCGATGTGCTCAACACTTATTGGATTTATTTGAAATACGAAATCCTCAAAGGAAACCTAACACTAGCAGACTACATAAACATTTTGCAATTATGGCTAGAAAAGCTACCGCAAGACAAGGGTTATTCGCAAATATTCATCACAAAAATCCAAAATGAGATAGAGCGATGTCTAGCTTAGAATACATTGATTCTAATGGTGAAATCCTCACTCAAGATGTGCTAGTTGAAAGGATCCATCGCCTCCTCAACCAATTCGATGATACCCATCAAAGTGTCATCTCGCCAGAGATTGTGGCTCATTTGGATTTGAACACTCTAGGCGCAATCTATGAAAGCCTGCTAGCTAGGAATGGCAAAGAAATCCAAAACAATCAAGAATGGTTGTTCTCTCTGGTAGATTTCTGATTGTTTGGAATAGTTTGTGCTATGATTTCAGTGCCAAAACTACTTGAAGTTCATTTTGAGATTTTTATTAGGAGTTAATATTGAAATTACTTGTAGTAGATGACAGCTCAACAATGAGAAGAATCATCAAGAACACCTTGCAGAGATTGGGCTACGAAGATATTTTGGAAGCAGAAAACGGCGTAGAGGCTTGGGATCTTTTGGATAAAAATCCGTCTGTTAATGTTTTGATTACAGATTGGAATATGCCAGAAATGAACGGACTAGAGTTAGTTAAAAAAACAAGAGCAGATTCTAGATTCACAGACATTCCTATCATTATGATTACAACAGAAGGTGGGAAAGCAGAAGTGATTATTGCTATCAAAGCAGGGGTTAATAACTACATTGTAAAACCATTCACACCACAGGTTTTGAAAGAAAAGCTAGAAGCAGTTCTAGGTATCAATGAAGCATAACTCTTCCTCATTTTATTTTGAGATCCTAGTTGAGCCTTATAGCTTTGAAGATATATTTGTAGATTTTATCGTCGAACATATTCAAGATTGTGTTGAGCAACTTGCAACACCTTACCACTTGGTAAGTCAAAACGAGGATATTTCCTCATTTAATCTTGCTACTTTTTTTGCTCCACAAGAGCAACAATTCACCCAAATCCTCATACGAACCACACAAGATCCTCAATCCATTCTCAAAACCTTGCAAAATTTCTGCACACTCACATCAGAGAGAGTGGGAGAAAAGATTGATTTTGGATTTGGATTCAAAAAGTGCAGAGATCAGGACTGGATTAGAGCATACCAACAAAGCGTCGATCCGGTGAGTGTAGGTGCATTTTATATCCATCCATCTTGGCACAAAAGTGCAGAGGAGCTTGGCTTGGATCTAAAAGATATGCTGATTGATCCTGCTTTGGCTTTTGGATCTGGTCATCACGCAAGTACTTCAATGTGCCTTGAGCTTCTCTCTACAATGAATATAGCAGATCAATCTCTCCTTGATGTTGGTTGTGGGAGTGGTATCTTGAGCCTTGCTGCAAGTATGCTAGGAGCAGAAGTTGAGATCTGTGATACAGACCCCTTTGCCATTGAAGAAAGTTTCAAAAATTTCAAGCTAAACGCCCAAACTCCTCCACACGCTTGGGTGGGTTCAATTTCTCAAAGCACCAAAAGCTATGATTGCATTGTTGCAAATATTGTTGCAGAAATTCTCATCAATCTCTATGATGATTTCAACCAACACCTCAAAATAGGAGGCATTTTGATACTATCTGGGATTTTGGACAAATACAAACAAAATGTATTAGAATGTTTTCGTAACTTTGAGATACAAGAAATTCTACAAAAACAAGAGTGGGTAACCTTAAAACTTGCCAAAGTTAAGTAAGATAACACACTTAACTTACAAACAAAGCAAAGGAAATAGATATGAATCAAAAACAACCAAATGACAAAAAACCTTTGAGCAAAAACCCCATCATTGTAGTTGCAATCCTTACACTAGTTGCAATGATTGTGTTCCGCTATCTTTCTCCAAGCAATGGAGCATTGACAGACAAAGTGGGGCAAATCACAACCACAAAAGATGTCGATTATTCTGAGCTTAAGCAGATGATCAAAAACAAAGAGGTGGATGCTGTAAGCATTGGTCAAACCCTAATCAAAGCCGCATCTAGCCAAACCAAAACGCTCTATGTCGCCAAAAAAGTTGCAGACAGCTCACTAGTAGGACTCCTTGATGAAAACCACATTCCCTATAGTGGCTTCAGCGAGGAAAATATATTCAGTGATGTATTGAGCTGGGTGATGCCATTTTTGTTGCTCATCTTGTTTTGGATGTTTATTTCAAGTCGTATGCAAAAAAGCATGGGCAATGGAATCTTCAATATGGGAAGTGCTAGAAAACTTGTCAATGCAGAGAAGCCAAATGTGAAATTTGATGATATGGCAGGAAATGAAGAGGCAAAAGAAGAAGTGGTGGAGATTGTAGATTTTCTCAAACATCCCGATCGCTACACGCTTTTGGGTGCCAAGATCCCAAGAGGTGTTTTGCTTGTGGGACCTCCCGGAACGGGCAAAACGCTTTTGGCAAAGGCTGTTGCAGGTGAAGCCAATGTGCCATTTTTCTCGATGAGTGGGAGTAGCTTCATTGAAATGTTTGTGGGAATGGGAGCAAGTCGTGTGCGTGATTTGTTTGCGATGGCAAAAAAAGATGCACCAAGCATTATATTTATTGATGAGATTGATGCGATTGGGAAAAGTCGTGCAGCGGGGGGCATTGTGAGCGGAAATGATGAGAGAGAGCAAACCCTCAATCAATTATTGGCAGAAATGGATGGCTTTGGTAGCGAATCAGCACCCGTGATAGTCCTAGCCGCCACCAATCGTCCTGAGATCCTAGATCCTGCACTCTTGCGTCCGGGAAGATTTGATCGCCAAGTCCTTGTGGATCGACCCGATTACAAAGGAAGGATCGAAATCCTCAAAGTGCATATCAAAGCGATCAAACCTGCAAGAGATGTGGATCTCAATGAAATTGCCAAAATGACCGTTGGACTTGCTGGAGCAGATTTGGCAAACATCATCAATGAGGCAGCACTTCTAGCAGGAAGAATGAACAAAACAGAAGTCTCTCAAAAAGAACTCAAAGAAGCTGTAGAAAGAGGGATCGCAGGTCTTGAGAAAAAATCTAGACGCGTCAATAAAAAAGAAAAAGAGATTGTAGCCTATCACGAGAGTGGGCACGCAGTGATTGCAGCACTCACAAAGGGAGCAGATCAAGTCAATAAAGTATCAATCATTCCGCGAGGAATGGCGGCTCTTGGATATACACTCAACTTTCCGCAAGATGAGAACAAATACCTACACCAAAAACACGAGCTGATGGCTGAAGTTGATGTGCTTTTGGGGGGCAGAGCGGCTGAAGAAGTGTTTCTTGAGGAGATTAGCACAGGTGCAAGTAATGATTTGGAACGCGCTACAGATATTTTGCGTAGAATGGCAAGCTATTATGGGATGACTGATGTGAGCGGTCTAATGGTGCTAGAAAAATCAAGGAATCAATTTTTGGGTGGCGGAAGAGGCGAGAGTGAATATAGTGAGCAAACTGCAGAAAAACTCGATCACTTTATCCAAACAACACTCAACGAACGCTTTGAGAGTGTCAAGCAAACATTGAGAGATTATAAAGAGGCGATTCAAATAATGACTGAGGAATTGCTAGAAAAAGAGGTGATTGATGGTGCTAGGGTGAGGGAAATTCTCAAAACTTATGAAGAAAAATATTCTTTGCCCACAAGACTTGTTATACTTGAAGAAAAATAGCTAGGAGATCTAATGAATCTGCAGACATTTTACATTACGCAAAGTGGCTTCAAAATCTGCATCACCCTTCTCTTTGCGCTATTATTGACATTGTTATTTGAATACAATATCTTGGCTTTTTTGATTACAACATGTCTTGTGTTTTGTTTGTTTATTTTTAGAAACCCCGAACGCTCTGATAAGCATATTTCACAAGATGCTTTTCTTGCACCCATCGATGGAATCATTGAAAACATTTTGAGTCAAAATCAAGAAACAATCATTGTGGTCAAAACTGGCATATTGGATGCAGGAGTTGTGCGTGCACCATATACTTCTGACACCTATGAGATCAACAAGACCAATGGCATACCACTTTATTTTTCCACTTCCAAACACCACCTAGCTCCGCACTTTTATCTCAAAACTCCAAATTTTTCTATCGATGTCCAACAAGAGCTACTATCCACAATCCCCTTTGATCCAATAATGCCGACACTTGAACGCAATGAGAGGATTGGGTTTTTGAAATGTGGGATTAGCACCATTAGCGTCAAAAACCTCAAGATTCAAGTCAATATTGGTGACAAAATTAGAGGTGGAGAAAGCATTTTAGGATACATCAATGAAAATTAACCCCCTTTATGTTTTGCCCAATGCCTTCACTGCTGGGAGCATTTTTTTAGCCATTATTAGTATTATCTCCTCAGCCAAAGAGGATTTTACATTGGCGTGTTGGGCAATTGTTGCCTCGATGATTTTGGATGGACTTGATGGGCGTGTAGCACGACTCACCAATACTTCAAGTAAGTTTGGAGTAGAGTTTGATTCTTTGGCTGACATTGTGGCTTTTGGTGTTGCACCTGCAATGCTAGTTTATTTTTATATAGGTCAATATTATGGGCGTTTTGGACTAGTTGTCTGTGCTTTGTTTGTCATCTTTGGAGCGATCCGTCTTGCCCGTTTCAATATCACAACGCATTCAGAGCCAAACTTTTTTATCGGACTGCCCATTCCTTCTGCTGCTGTGATTTTGGTAACTTGGATTTTGTTCAATCAAGATTACACTATCTTTGAACAACCCAAAGTCGTGCATAATGCTTTGGATAATAGCCTCGACATCCTCATTGGCAATCCCAATGCACTGGGCTACATTTCGCTAAGCTGTGTTTTGCTTGTAGGGGTTTTGATGGTAAGCAATATTAGATACCCATCTTTCAAAGCGATGACTTGGAATCTCAAAACCTTCATAGTGCTTCTCTTGCTATGTGGGATTCTCATCTATCGTCCGATAGAGTTCCTCACCTTTTTTATGAGTGGCTATGTGATTTATGGACTTGGGCGTTGGGCATTTTTGCTCACAAAAATTAGAAGATCCTAGCAAGTGCTATGTTCTTAGTTTGGATTGCTTTAGGCATTGTTTCAGGCATTGGCTCTGGTCTTTTTGGCATAGGTGGTGGCACAATCATTCTTCCCACACTAATGCTGATGGGTTATGACATTCAATATGCCATTGGCATTTCAATGGTACAAATGATTTTTGCAAGTTTTGTGGGATCATACATCAATTACAAAAAAGGCTTGATCCCTTTACGCAATGGAATCATTTTGGGTTTTGGTGGAATGATTGGCTCAAGCCTAAGCGGTCCTATCGTGCAATTTCTCGGCTCTCTTTGGCTCAATATCGCTTTTTTGTGTTGCACTTTTATTTCGTTTTATAAATATTTTTTCACACAACCCAAACACACATCCACCGCTAGAGTGTCCCAACCAACACAACTGCTCATCTTGTGGTTGGCAGGTATTCTCACAGGCATGTTTTCTTCAAGTCTTGGGATTGGTGGAGGATTGATACTTGTGCCAATTCTTGGCTATTTTCTTGGTCTTGATTCCAAAAAAGCCGTGCCACTCAGTCTGTTTTTTATTGCTCTATCCTCAATTTCTGGAGCATTAAGCTTGTATCATTCAGGTTTTGTGCATTTGCAAACAGGAATCATCATCGGACTATGCTCTGCGATTGGGGTTTTGCTTGGGCTAACTATTGCCTCTAGAATCACTTCAAAAACGCACAAAACTTTATTATTGTTTGTCTATCTTTTTGCCATCATCAGCACTTCATTTAAGCTTTTCTAGGAATTGTGTTTTGAAGTGGCGTATGTATTGAGCACTTAAAGGGTGACCATACTCTATCATCACATCAATCTTGAGCAAATCACTAGCCAACTCCTTGACCACCACAACACCTCGATACCCTCCCTTGAGTTGGAAACTCAATTGCTTACACTGCTTATAAGTATCGTTTTTGAGGCATTTTGCGACAATGTCAAACAAAGACTGCTCATATCTTTGCATTTGATTATTGATGTGCAAAAAAGTCTTGAGTGCGACATTGTGTCCCAAACTTAAATAATTAGAATAAATCCCCCATACAATCAAAAACAACAAAGCCAAAATGGGCAATGCGAAAAAGGCATTAGAGTTTTTCATAAATATTTCCAGCCCTAAAATCCCTATAAAAGCATTGTTTGCGGCAGATCAAGATTTGATACAACCCCTCTTCAATGCGTTGTGTCTGCAAAGTATGTATCCCTGAAGCGATCAACTCTCCATCAAGCAAAAGCCTCCCATCATTTTCTAGCCCAAGAGTCACATCCTGCACAGCAAACGCTATCTTGCACTCCTTCAACCCGACACCATCAACCTGCACCACTCCACCAATATTTTGCAAAATACGCATTGTGTGGCACCCTCCATTGCCACACACAAAGATTTTGTCTATGATGGGCAAAGAATGATTTTTGGGCAAAATGATCTGATTGCTAGAGCAAGATTGTGGCAATACAAACTTTTCGCCCCCGCCATTCAATGCCTGAAACACAAATGCCTCTCCTCTTTTGAGGCTTGATGCTATGCCGCTGACATCAAACTGCATTCTTGCAGCAATCAATG